>DATILI010000056.1:0-11176 GCA_035476635.1 Burkholderiaceae bacterium
CGCTCCATCACGTCGAACAGCGCCAGGGCGCGGGCAATGGCGTCGGCGGGGCTGTCCGGCCGCTTGAAGAGTTCGATCACGCGGGCCGTGGCCGGGCCGAAGGCCACGGGCCCGGCCGCAACCGAGAGCCAGCGCTGCACCGCCGCGGCTTGAACCGGATCGCGCGGCAGCCATTGGCCCGGTGCGTAGCGGCCTTCCAGGTACACCAGGATCGCGTTGGAGTCGGCCAAGGTCACGTCGCCGTCCTCGATCACCGGTACCTGGCCGAATGCGTTCTTGGCCAGGAACTCGGGCGACTTGTGCGAGCGCGTGGCCAGGTCGATTTCAACGAGCTCATAGGGCAGGCCCAGGAGCGACATCAGCAACTCAACCCGATGGCAATGGCCGGATAGCGCAATGCGGTGCAGCTTGATCGCTTGGGTCGGGCCAGCGGGCGCGAGGTGGATGGCGGAGGCGTTCATGGCAATCCTTGTGGTTTGTGCGTTGGAATCCCAATTGTGTTTGCTTCTGTATTTTGAATAAATGGTGTCTATGTGATTTAACTAATCCACTTATCGGATTAATATGCCTCATGGACAAACTCAAGGCCATCCAGGTTTTCGTGCAGATCGCCGAGCAGGGCAGCCTGACCAAGGCGGCGCGTGCGTTGTCGTCCTCGCTGCCGGCCGTGGTGCGCTCCCTCGCCACCCTGGAGGCGCACCTGGGCGTTCGCCTGTTTCATCGCACGACGCGGCGTATTTCATTGACTGAAGAAGGCAAGCGCTATCTGGAAAGTTGCCACCACGTGCTCGCCGCGGTCGACGAAGCCGACGGCACGCTGGCGGCCGACGCCCGCGAGCCGGCGGGGCGGCTGACCATCACCGCGCCCGTGCTGTTTGGCCACATGCACGTCGCACCCGCCGTGACGCGCTTCCTGCAGCGCTACGACAAGATGCACTGCTCGGTACTGCTGTACGACCGCGTGGTGAACCTGCCGGAAGAGGGGATCGATGTCGGCATCCGCATCAGCCCGCTGGAAGACTCATCGCTGGTGGCGCTGCCGCTGGGCCGCATCCGGCGTGTGGTGGCGGCGAGCCCAGACTACCTGCGCCGGTTCGGCATGCCGCAGCATCCGAATGACTTGCGCGGGGCGAACTGTGTGCGCAACAGTGCCGGGTCCGCGCCGGGCTGGGCCTTTCACGAGAAGGGCCGCGCGTTCAATGTGCCAGTCAAGGGCAACCTGGAGTTCAACCATATGGCGCCCTCTCTGGAAGCCTGCGCGGCCGGCATGGGCTTCGGCCAATTCTTCTCCTACCAGGTCGCGCCGTTCCTGCGGCAGCGCCGGTTGGCCTTGGTGCTGGAGGCGTTCGAGGCGCCGGCCCGTCCGGTCAGCGTGGTCTACCCGCATGCACGCCTGCTGCCCACGCGCACCCGGGTTTTCATCGACTGGATGCGCCAGGAGCTGCAGGGTTTTGCGGCGTGACGTCGCGCTATGGACATCGCGCCACAAAAATCGCGCCATACTGGCGGCTTTGACGCAAGCGCCATTTCCAGTTCCATGAACGATTCCGCACTCCCCGAATTCGGCACCATTTCCGATTTGATCCGCGTGCACGCGCAGGAGCAACCCACCCATTGCGCCCTGGCCGAAGGCGCGAACAGCGTGGACTACGCCACCCTCGATGCCCTGATGGACCGCACCGCCGCGGCGCTGCAGCGCGATGGCCTGAAGCCCGGCGATGCGATTGCCATCTGCGCGCAGTCATCGATCGAGTACGCCGCCGTGTTCCTGGGCGCTTTGCGCGCCGGCGTGGTGGTCGCGCCCCTGGCGCCCGGCACCACGCCGGCCGGTCTTGCCCGCATGATGGAAGACGCCGAGGCGCGCCTGTTGTTCACCGATGCCGGCGCAGCGGCCGGCCTGGGCCCGAGGCAAGAAGGGGCCATGGCGCGCATCGCCCTGGACGGATCGGCTGCTGGCGGCGCACTGGGCGAGTGGCTGGCGCCGGCGGGCGCCCAACCTGCCGCCGTGGCGGTGCAGCCCGAGTGGGCGTTCAACATCATCTATTCCTCCGGCACGACCGGCGAGCCCAAGGGCATCGTGCAGTCGCACGGCATGCGTTGGTCGCACGTGAACCGGGGCGCGAAATACAACTACAGCCCGCAGACGGTCACCTTGCTGTCTACGCCGCTGTACTCCAACACCACGCTGGTGGTGTTCTTTCCCACGCTGGGATTCGGCGGCACGGTGCTGTTGATGCCCAAGTTCGACGCCGCCGCCTACTTGCGCCTGGCGCAGCGGCACCGCGTCACGCACACCATGCTGGTGCCGGTGCAATACCAGCGGCTGATGGCGCGGCCCGATTTCGATGCGCATGACTTGTCTTCGTTCCACATGAAGTTTTCTACCAGCGCGCCGTTTGCCGCCGCGGTGAAGGCCGATGTGCTCAAGCGCTGGCCCGGTGGCCTGACCGAGTTCTACGGCATGACCGAAGGCGGCGGCACCTGCATCCTCGAAGCGCATGCGCATCCGGACAAGCTGCATACCGTGGGCCAGCCGGCCGAAGGCCATGACATCCGCCTGATCGACGACGCCGGCAAGGAAGTGCCGGCGGGCGAGGCCGGCGAAGTGGTCGGCCATTCGCCCGGCATGATGTCGGGGTACCACCGCCAGCCGGCCAAGACGCGCGAGGCCGAGTGGTTCGACGCACAAGGCAAGCGCTTCATTCGCACCGGCGACATCGGCCGCTTCGACGCCGAAGGCTTCCTGACGCTGTTCGACCGCAAGAAAGACATGATCATTTCCGGCGGTTTCAACGTCTACCCCAGCGACCTGGAGGCCGTGCTGCGCGAGCATCCCGCGGTGGCCGAGGCGGCGGTGGTCGGCGTGCCATCGGACCAGTGGGGCGAGACCCCGGTCGCCTTCGTGGTGCTGCGCCCGGGCAACGACACGGCCGCCGATGCCCTGCGCGACTGGGCCAACGAGCGCGTGGGCAAGACGCAGCGCCTTTCCTCGCTGCAGTACCTGGACGAGCTGCCGCGCAGCCCCATCGGCAAGGTGCTCAAGCGCGAGCTGCGCGACCGCTACCTTGCAGCCGCTACCTGAACAAGCACCAAGGAGTATCTGCATGACGCATCCCACCATCGAAAATTGGCACCGCATCGCCAAGGCCAAGGACCTTCCGGGGCTGCAGGCGCTGCTGGCTGACGAGGCGGTATTCGAATCGCCCGTGGTGCACACGCCCCAGCGCGGCAAGGCCATCACGTTCAAGTACCTCGCCGCCGCTTTCGAGGTGCTGAACAACGACAGCTTCACCTACCTGAACCAGTGGTACGGCGAAAAATCCGCCGTGCTCGAATTCCAGTCGGTCTGCGAAGGCATCGCCATCAATGGCGTGGACATCATCGAGTGGAATGCCGATGGCAAGATCGTGCATTTCAAGGTCATGGTGCGGCCGCTCAAGGCCGTGAATAAACTGCATGAACTGATGGGGCGGATGCTGCAGCAAACGTGATGACTGATAACGACGGATCAGCAGGCAAGGAGCCGCCGCCCGGCAGGGCGCGCGAATCGATGCTGCGCCTCATCGCCGACTCTGTGCCGGCGCTGATCGCCTATTTCGAAGTCAAGGAGCACCGCTGCCAGTTCGCCAATCGCCGCTATGCCGAATACAACGGCTGGACGCCGGAAACCATCATCGGCAAGACGGTGCGCGAGGCCATCGGCGAGCCGGCCTGGGTTGCCATCCAGCCCTACATCGAGGAAGTTCTGCAGGGCCGCACCGCCAAGTATGTGCGCGAGCAGACGCTTCCCTCCGGCGAGACGCGCGTGATCGAGGTCAACCTGTTGCCGCACTTCGACGACGCAGGCCCGCAGATCGGCACCTTTGTGCTGATCAACGACATCACCCACCACCGCCGGGCCGAGCGCGAAATCCGTGACAGCGAAGAGCGCATGCGCAAGCTCGCCGAAGCGACGGACGAAGGCATCGTGTTTCACAAAGACACCTTGATCACCGATGTCAACGAGGCCTTGCAGCGCATGTCGGGCTACACGCTGGAAGAAATGGTTGGGCACAAGACGCTCGAGTTTGTGCCCGAAGCATGGAAGCAGACCGTCATCGACTACATCGTGGCGGGCCGTGAAGACCCGTACGAGGCGGCCATCGTCCACAAGGACGGCCACGAGATTCCGGTCGAGATGGTCGGCAAGACCATGCCCTTCAAGGGCGAGACCTACCGGCTGGCCGTGGTGCGCGACATCACGGCGCGCAAGGAAACGCAAAAGCGCATCGAATTCATGGCGCACCACGACACGCTCACGCAGTTGCCCAACCGCGAGTTCATGAAGGAGCGCCTGGACAAAATCCTTGCCCTGGCGCGGCGCCGCCAGGGCGCAACGGCGATTCTGTTCATCGATCTGGACAACTTCAAGACCGTCAACGACTCGCTGGGCCACCACGCGGGCGACCAGTTGCTGTGCGAAATCGCCTCGCGCATTTCCGGCACGGTGCGCGATGCCGACGTGGTGTCGCGCCTGGGCGGCGACGAGTTCCTGGTCGTGCTCTCCGACATCGCATCGCGTGGCGACGCGGCCATCGTCGCGGCCAAGCTGCTGGAGGTCGTCAACACCTCGGTGCTCATCGACGGCCACAAGCTGTCGGTCTCGCCCTCCATCGGCATCAGCGTCTTCCCCGGCGATGGCGATACCGCCGACGAGCTGATCCGCCACGCCGATGCGGCCATGTACCACGCCAAGGACAGCGGGCGCAGCAACTTCCAGTTCTTCGTGCCCGCGATGTCCACGCGTGCCTTCGAAGCCCTGAACAAGGAAAGCCTGCTGCGCGATGCGATCGCCAACCACGAGTTCGTGCTGCACTACCAGCCGCAGGTGCGCCTGTCCGATGGCGCCGTGGTGGGTGTCGAGGCCCTGGTGCGCTGGCAGCACCCCGAAAGAGGGTTGGTGGGCCCGGACGAATTCATCGCGTTCGCCGAATCGCGCGGCCTGATCGCCGCGATCGGCCGCTGGGTCCTGCATGAGGCTTGCCGCCAGATGAAGGCCTGGCACGACGAGGGCTGGGCACGGGTGCCGATTGCCGTGAATCTCTCGGCCGTCGAGTTCAAGCAGGGCGACCTGGTCAATGAAATCGCCGGCGTGCTTGCCAGTACCGGGCTGGATGCGCTCTACCTGGAGATCGAGTTGACGGAATCGGTGCTGATGGACCATGCCGGGCATACCATGGAGACGCTTGACGCGCTCAAGGCCCTGGGCGTGGGCCTGACGGTCGACGACTTCGGTACCGGCTATTCATCGCTCGCCTATCTCAAGCGCTACCCGATCGACAAGCTCAAGATCGACCGCTCCTTCGTGCGCGACATCCCCGGTGACAGCGACGACGTGGCCATCGCCACCGCCATCATCCAGATGGCCCGCAGTCTGCAGCTGGCCACCGTGGCCGAAGGCGTGGAAACAAACGAGCAACTGGAGATGCTGCGCAGCCTGGGCTGCGACCAGTTCCAGGGCTACCTGGTGTCGCGCCCGGTGAGCGCGCAGCAGGCGCGAGGCTGGCTCAGGGCGGAGTAGTGGAGCGTAGGACGCGCGTGGCAGCTGCCGCTACACCACGGCGGACTGCTTGCGTGTCAGGTCACCGACGCCAACAAGCAATCCAGCAACGGATATGTCTTCGTCCAGTGATTCCCAATGCAAGCCGTTGCGGCTGATTTCGCAAGCCTGGCGTTGCTCGGGCGTCGCATGCAAAAGGCGTGGAAACCACGCAAGCGGTACTGCGACGATGCGCCCATCTGCCAAGTCGACCCACATGTTGTCGTCATCGAAGTGCACCGATTTAGCCGAAGTATTCATTCCACATCCTTTCGATCAGCAAGGTGTTCTGCTCAACCACTTGCGACAGTTCGCGCAGAGTCCGTGCGTCCAGCCCACTGCTGTCTGCGAGCCGGACTTCGGGACGCACCCAAAATTTCGCATCGCCATCGGCGCTCCGCACATGCACATGGATCGGCTCCCGCGGATCGCCTTCATTCGAATAGAAGAAGAATCGGAACCCTTTGTAACGGAAGATAACAGGCATGCATTTGATGATAGTTCCGTTTCACGCATGCGTCATCTGGACGCCGCCCACAGCATCGTCAACCCCGCCACCAGCAGCAAGCCATCCATCATCAGCCGGAATCTCTCGGCCGGAATTTTCAGCACGAAGCGCTTGGCGATGAAGGCGCCGGCCACCAGGGATGAGCCGACGATCAGCCCCTTGCTGATGGTATCCAGGGGCAGCGCGCCCAGGCTGCGGAACGTCACCGCCTTTGCAAGATACACCGCCAGCGAGCCCAGCGCTTCGGTGGCGAGGTAGGCGCCCTTGACCAGCCCGTAGGCCAGGAAGAACGGCGCGTTGATCGGCCCGGTGCTGACCACGATGCCGGTCAGGTAGCCGATGGCCGCGCCCACCAGCGCGAGGTGCCACAGCCTGAGCTTCCAGTGCTGGCGCGCCATCCAGCGGCGCACCGGGATCATGGCGATGAAGAACACGCCGAGCACGGCTTCCACCACGCCGGGCGGCAAGACCAGCAAGGTCTTGGCGCCAAGGGCGGCGGCGGGAATGCCGGTGGCGCTGTAGGCGGCTGTCGCGCGCCAGTCGACCTCGCGCCACCAGGCGGCGACGCGCGAGGCATTGGCCATGATGGCGGCGATGGCCATGATGGGTACCGCCTCGCGCGGGCCGAACACCAGCACCAGCGCTGGCATCAGCATGATGGAAGTGCCAAAGCCCACCATTCCCCCGACGGTGCCGGCCAACAGGCCCAGCGCCAGTACCAATGCGAATTCCATGTGTCCGCTCGTCTCCTGAGTGCGGCATTGTGCCGAAGTCCCTTGGCTTGCAGGTTCTTGCCGCAGCGGGCATGCTGGTGCTTCTTTCAGACCACGGGATCAGCGCGCATGGCAACTTATGACTTCGACCTGTTCGTCATCGGTGGTGGCAGCGGCGGCGTGCGTGCCGCGCGCATGGCCGCGCAGCGCGGCGCCAAAGTGGCGCTGGCCGAGGCGGCCGCCCTGGGCGGTACCTGTGTGAACGTGGGCTGCATCCCGAAAAAGCTCTACAGCTACGCCGCGCACTACGCCGAAGCCTTCGCGGAGGCCCGCGGCTTTGGCTGGCAGGCCGAGAAGCCGCGCCTGGACTGGGGCCGCCTCAAGGCCAACCGGGCGCAGGAAATCACGCGCCTGAACGGCGTCTACCAGCAACTGCTGGACGGCGCCGGTGTGCAGCTGCTGCGCGGCTGGGCGCAGATCGTCGATGGGCATACGGTGCAACTCGACGAGCAGCGCATGACCGCGAAAAACATCCTGGTGGCAACCGGCGGCCACCCCAGCGTTCCGCAATTCGAGGGGAGCGACCTGGTGCTGACATCGGACGACATGTTCGACCTCGACCCCTTCCCGAAGCGCCTGGCCGTGGTCGGCGGTGGCTACATCGCCTGCGAATTTGCCTCCATCTTCCATGGCCTGGGCGCGCAGGTGACGCAGCTGTACCGTGGCGAGCAGGTGCTGCGCGGCTTTGACGACGAGGTGCGGCAGTTCATTGCCGCCGAGATGGGCAAGGCCGGGGTCGACCTGCGTCTGCAGGCCGAGGTGGCGGCGGTCCGGCGCGCCGGGCAGGGCCTGCAACTCACGCTGGCGGGCGGCGAAGAATTGCGGGTCGACGCGGTGCTCTACGCCACCGGCCGCGAACCGAACGTCAAGGCCCTGGGACTGGAGGCTGTGGGGGTGGCGCAGCGCAAGGACGGCGCCGTGGTGGTGAATGCGCACTACCAGAGCTCGGTGCCATCGATCTATGCCCTGGGCGACGTCACGGCGCGCTTGCAGCTCACGCCCGTGGCGCTGGGCGAAGCCATGGTCCTGGTCGACCATCTGTTTGGCCAGGGCGAGCGCAAGATGGGCTACGAATTCATCCCCACCGCTGTATTTACCCATCCGAACATCGGCACGGTGGGTTATACCGAGGCCCAGGCGCGCGAGAAATTCGGCCGCATCCAGGTTTTTCGCAGCGATTTCAAGCCGCTCAAGCACACGCTCAGCGGCAGTTCGGAGCGCACCTTGATGAAGCTGCTGGTGGACGTGGCAACCGACCGCGTGGTCGGCCTGCACATGGTGGGGCCGGAAGCCGGCGAGGTGGTTCAGGGTTTCGCGGTGGCCATGAAGGCCGGCGCGACCAAGGCGGTGTTTGACAGCACCATCGGCATTCACCCCACGGCGGCGGAAGAATTTGTGACGATGCGCACCCCCGTATTCGACTGAAGCACAATAGTGCATGCCGTATTTACCGCCTTTCATTGCCCCGACCCGCTACACCGACGCGGCGCAAGCGCTGGCCCAGGTCGTTCGCATCTACACCCAGCAGATCGACCATCTGCGCGAAGCCATGCAGCGTTTCGTTGCCGGCGACGACCTGCCCGGCCATGTGCGCGCCTGCTACCCCTTTGTGCGCGTGCACACCGAAACCGTGGCGCGCCACAACTCCAAGGACACCGCGCACCTGAGCTATGGCTTTGTCGCCGGCCCGGGCCGATTTGAAACCACGCTGAGCCGCCCCGACCTGTATGGCGACTACTACCTGGAGCAGTTTCGCCTGCTGCTGCAAAACCACCATGTCGAACTCGAAATAGGCACCAGCGTCCAGCCGATCCCGATCCATTTCTCGTTCGCCGAGAACGACCACCTGGAAGGCAGCATGAGCGCCGCGCGCCGCCTGCTGATGCGCGACGTGTTCGATCTGCCCGATCTCGCCGCCATGGACGACGGCATTGCCAACGGCACCTACGAGCCGCAGCCTGGGGAGCCGCAGCCGCTGTCGCTGTTCACCGCGCCACGCGTGGACTATTCGCTGCACCGCATGCGCCACTACACCGGCACGGCGCCCGAATGGTTCCAGAACTTCGTGCTGTTCACCAACTACCAGTTCTACATTGACGAGTTCGTGCGCATGGGGCGCGAGGCCATGCTGGACCCGGCCAGCGAATACATCGCATTCGTCGAGCCCGGCAACGTAGTGACGCGGCGCGCCGGGCTTGCGGCCGAGCCGGGCGACGACATCGGCTTTCCCCCGCCGCGCCTGCCGCAGATGCCAGGCTACCACCTGATCCGTGCCGACCGCGCCGGCATCACCATGGTCAACATCGGCGTCGGCCCGGCCAACGCCAAGAACATCACCGACCACATCGCCGTGCTGCGCCCGCACGCCTGGATCATGCTGGGCCATTGCGCGGGCCTGCGCAACAACCAGCAGCTGGGCGACTATGTGCTGGCCCACGCCTATGTGCGCGAGGACCATGTGCTGGACGAAGAGCTGCCGCTGTGGGTGCCCATTCCGGCGCTGGCCGAAATCCAGGTGGCGCTGGAGCAGGCGGTCGAAGACGTGACCCAGATGCGCGGCGCCGAACTCAAGCGCATCATGCGCACCGGCACCGTGGCCAGCACTGACAACCGCAACTGGGAACTCTTGCCCGGCAACCAGCCGCAGCGCCGCTTCAGCCAAAGCCGCGCCGTGGCGCTGGACATGGAAAGCGCCACCATCGCCGCCAACGGCTTTCGCTTCCGTGTGCCCTACGGCACCTTGCTGTGCGTCTCCGACAAGCCGCTGCACGGCGAGATCAAGCTGCCCGGCATGGCCAACCATTTCTACCGCGAGCGCGTGGACCAGCACCTGCGCATCGGTATCCGCGCCGTCGAGTTGCTGCGCGCCGGCGGCGTCGACCAGCTGCACAGCCGCAAGCTGCGCAGCTTCGCCGAAGTGGCGTTTCAGTAGAGGCGGGCGCACACTTGGGTTCTCTCAGCGTCCTCACCATCCTGGTGGTGACGGCAACCAACCTGTTCATGGTGGCGGCGGCCCTGCCGCTGCTGATGGGCCGCCACGTCAGTGCCTCGGCCCGCTACGTCCAGGCCAGCCTGCTGGTGCAGGCACTGTCGTGGGTGACGATCATTGCCGCCGGCTATTGGTTCGATCCTTTTTTCTCGGTGCTGTCCATCGGCTTCTCTTCGCTGGCCTTGCTGCTGGTCTACCGCGCGCTTGGCGGCTGGTTGGGGCCGCGTCCGGCGGAGCGCTGGCTGCTGGCGCTGGTCGTGCTGACGCCGCTGGGTTACGGCTTGAGCTGGGGCAACTACCAGCTCCGGGTAGGCTGGTCGAACTTCCTGCTGGCCGCGCAAATGCTCATCCTGGCGCGTGCTGCCCTATGGCCGGCGCCGGGCCGCGAAGTTGGCGCCCGCTGGCGCTGGGTGCTCTGCGGGTGCTACCTGGCGATGGCCGTGCTGACCGCCTGGCGCGGCGTGCTGGGCGCCTTCTTCACCGAGCTGTACCCCAGCTTTCGCTCGCCGCATCCGGTCAACATCGTGGCGCAGATCGCGATCAACGTCACGCTGGTGCTGGGCACGGTCGCGGTGCTGGTGGCCTGGCGCGAGGAGGCCGAGGGCCAGCTGCGTGAGCTGGCAATGACCGATGCGCTCACCGGCGTACTGAATCGCCGTGGTTTCAACGTGCGCGCCGAGGCGATGTTTGCTGCCGCGTTGCGCCACAAGCTGCCGCTTTCCGTGCTGATGCTCGATATCGACCATTTCAAACGCATCAACGACAGCCGCGGCCACGAGGCCGGCGACCAGGCGCTGCGATTGTTCGCGCGGCTGCTGTCCGACAGCCGCCGCGGCGACGACCTGGCCGGGCGCCTGGGCGGCGAAGAATTCTGCGTGCTGCTATCGCACTCCGATGCGGCCTCTGCCCAGGCCTTCGACCGGCGGCTGCGCATGCAACTACCCGGAGCAGCCCTTGCCGCCTTGGGTTTCCCGCTGGACTACAGCGCCGGCCTGGCGGTGCGCGGTGCCGAGGACATGACGCTGGCCCAGCTGCTGGCCCGCGCCGATGCGGCCTTGTACCAGGCCAAGCAGCGGGGGCGTGCGCGGTTGGAGATGGCCGCATAAGGTTTTTGTCGACCCCGCCTCCAGTTGGTCGACACCACGCGAAATTTCTGGTTCGGCCCCGATTCGAATCACGCATGGGACAAGGCTTTCGGGCATGGGCGGGTGATCAGGCCGGCAAGGCACTCTGCTCCGTTCATGTCCCCCGGCCTGCGGCCTCCGCCTCTACTTCTCTGCGCAGAGTGCCTTGCCGGCCTGATCTTCGAGCATCGCGCTGGTTCGAGC
>DATILI010000057.1:0-13064 GCA_035476635.1 Burkholderiaceae bacterium
CTGGTGGCGTACCAGTATGCGAAGGCCGGCGCCGACGTGGTGGCGGTGCTCGACACCGCAAGCTTTTCCGCGAAGCTCGCCGCCGCGCCCGCGATGCTGCGCCAGCCCGCCGTGCTGGCCAAGGGCCTCTACTACATGGGCTGGCTGCGCGCGCATGGCGTGCCACTGCACCAGGGCGTGGAGTTGCTGGGTGCACAGGGCACGACGCGTGTGGAAGCGATGCGCTGGCGTGACGCACATGGCGCGCGTGGCGCACACGCGCTGGCCTGCGATGCCGTGGGCTTTGGCTACGCCCTGCGCCCCGAAACACAGTTGGCAGATTTGCTCGGTTGCCGCTTCGCGCATGACGCCGCGCAGCGCGCGCAATTGCCCACGCGCGATGCCGCGGGGCGCAGCAGCGTGGCGGGCGTCTATCTGGCGGGCGACGGCGCCGGCATCATGGGTGCCGATGCGGCCGAGTGGGCCGGCGAGCGCGCGGCCCTGGCCTTGCTCGCCGATGCCGGGCAAGCCACCGATGCGGCGCGTGCCAGCGAACTGGAGCAGCGCCTGTGGCGCACGGCCGCATTTCGCGGCGGGCTGGAGCGCGCATTTCCATTTCCGGTGCACTGGGCGGCGCAGGCGCCGGACGATCTCATCATTTGCCGCTGCGAGGACGTCACGGCCGGCGAACTGCGCCAATGCGTGCAGAACAGCGGCGCGCGCGAACTGAACCGGCTGAAGGCCTTGACCCGTGTCGGCATGGGCCGCTGCCAGGGCCGCACCTGCGGTGTGGCGGCCGCCGAAATCCTCGCGCATGCCGCAGGCACGGCGCCGCAAGCCGTGGGCCGGCTGCGGGGCCAGGCGCCGATCAAGCCATTGCCTTTTGCCGCGATGTGCGGGCCCGACGGAGAGCCCGCATGACCGAGCGCATCGCCACGGAAGTGGCCATCATCGGCGGCGGCATCATGGGTGCGTCGGCGGCGCTGTTCTTGCGGCGCATGGGCATTCCCGTGGTGCTGATCGAACGCGACTTGTGCGGCTCGCGTTCCAGCGGCGTGAACTATGGCGGGGTGCGGCGCCAGGGCCGGCCGCTGAGCCAGTTGCCGCTGGCGCAGCGCGCGCACGGCCTGTGGGCCGAGCTGCCGCAACTGCTGGGCCTGGATGGCGAATACCTGCGCTCGGGCCACCTGAAGCTGGCGCGCAGCGAAGACGATCTCGCATCGCTGGAGCGTTACCGCGAACGCACGCACGGCTTCGGCATGGGGCTGCAGATGCTCTCCGCACGCGCGGTGCGCGAGCGCTGTCCCTGGCTGGGTACGGCGGCGGTGGGCGGTTCGCTGTGCCCGGAAGATGGGCAGGCCAATCCCCGGCTCGTATCGCCCGCCTTCGCGCTTGCCGCGCAGCGGCTGGGTGCGCAGGTGCGCGACCAGACGCGGGTCGATGAAGTGGCGCACGACGGCCGCGGCTTCGTCCTGCGTTGCGGCGGCGATCGCCTGGAAGTGCGCTCGCGCATGCTGCTGAACTGCGCCGGCGCCTGGGCCGGCAGCATCGCCGCGCAGTTTGGCGATGCGGTGCCACTGGAGCCGGGCAACCCTCAGATGGCAGTGACCGAGCCGATGCCGGCCTTCCTGAATTTCAGCCTGGGCGTGGAGGGCGGCGGTGTCTATGCGCGCCAGGTGGCGCGCGGCAACTGCGTGATCGGCGGCGGCCGCGGCTACGCGCTGGACGACCAGCGCGCGCGCGCCCAGCGCCAGGACCTTGCCGGCCTGATGCAGCAAGCCGTGGCCTTGCTGCCGGCGCTGCGCCATGCCCATGTCATTCGCACCTGGAGCGGCACCGAGGGCTATCTGCCCGACCGGCTGCCGGTGATCGGCCCCGCCAGCAACACGCCCGGCCTGTTTCATGCATTCGGCTTTGCCGGCGGCGGCTTCCAGCTCGGCCCCGGCGTCGGCGCCGTGCTGGCCGACCTGGTGCGCGACGGCGCAACGGCCACCCCGATCGAAGATTTTTCCGTGTCCCGTTTCACCCGGCGTCCGAGTGTGGCAACCACCGGTGCCGGCCTGCCAGCTGTTGTCTAACTTCAGGAGATTTCGATGCGCAACACCCCACGCTATCCGTCCGTCCGCGCCACCGCGGTATCCCTGGCCGTCGCCGCTTGCAGCCTCTGCGCTGCGGGTGCGGCGGTTGCGCAAACCAAGACGCTGTACATCGGCATGAATGGCGGCACGATGGAGAAGACCTACACCGAGCACGTCTTCGGCGCCTTCGAGAAGGCCAACAACGTCAAGGTGGTGGTGGTCCCTGGCACTTCCTCGGACATCCTGGCCAAGGCGCAAGCCAACAAGGACAAGCCGCAGATGCACGTGATGTTCCTGGACGACGGCATCATGTACCGCGCCATCGGCATGGGCCTGTGCGAGAAGATGCAGGCCAGCCCGGCGTTGAACGACCTGTACCCGACCGCGCGCTTTCGCGGCGACATGGCTGCCGGCGTCAACGTCGGCATGACGGGGCTGGCCTATAACAAGAAGATGTTCGCCGAGAAAGGCTGGGCCGCGCCGACGTCGTGGATGGACCTGGCCGACCCCAAGTACAAGGGCAAGATCGTGTTCCAGTCGTTGTCTTCGTCCACCTTCGGCCTGCATGGGTTTTTGATCTTCAACCGGATCCAGGGCGGTAACGACAAGAACGTCGAGCCCGGCTTCAAGGCCTGGGCCACGACCATCGGCCCGAATGTGGTGGAGTACATCCCGAGCTCGGCCAAGATCGCTGAAATGGTGCAGACCGGCGAAGCCGCCATCTTTCCGCTGACACCGACCGCCGTCGGCGTGCTCAAGGACAAGGGCCTGCCGGTGGAATACGTGCAGCCCAAGGAAGGCTCGGCCGTGCTCACGGTTGGCGAGTGCGTGATCGCCAGGAACAGCGAGCCGGACCTGGCGCACAAGCTGGCGCAGTACCTGTTGTCGCCCGAAGCGCAGGCGCAGGCCTTGCAGCATGGCAACCAGATTCCCTCGAACCCCAAGGCCAAGGCCACGGGCGAGGGCGCGGCGGTGGTCAGCAAGATGAACGAGTACATGAAGACTGCGACCACGGTGGACTGGGACGTGATCAACGAAAACCGCCCGGCCTGGAACGCACGCTGGAACAAGACGGTGGAGCGCTGAAGCGGGAAAGGCTTGCCGCAGCAAGGGGTCTTGAAAATCAATAGCATTGGCGCAACTATTGATTTCCATGCCTGAAAGCAAGCCTATGACCACTGCGCTCAAGATCGATTTCGTGTCCGACGTTTCCTGCCCCTGGTGCGCCATCGGCCTGAGCGCACTGGAGCAGGCGCTTGAACGCGTCGGCTCCGAGGTGAAGGCCGAGCTGCACTTCCAGCCGTTCGAACTCAACCCGCAGATGCCGCCGGGCGGGCAGGATGTCACCGAGCACCTGACGGAAAAGTACGGCTCGACACCAGCGCAGCAGGCCGCCAACCGCGAGGCCATCCGCCAGCGTGGTGCGGACGTGGGCTTCACCTTTCGCAAAGAGGGGCGCAACCGGATCTACAACACCTTCAACGCGCACCGCCTCCTGCATTGGGCCGAAACCCAGGGCGAAGGCCAGCAGGTGGCACTGAAGAAGGCCTTTCTCAAAGCCTATTTCACTGATGGCGAAAGCCCGGAGTCGCATGAGGTTTTGCTGCGCGCGGTGGCCGATGTGGGGCTGGACCTGGCACGCGCCCGCGAGATTCTTGAGAGCAACGAATATGCCGATGCCGTGCGCGAGCGCGAACGCTTCTACACCGACCATGGCATCCATTCGGTGCCGGCCGTCATCATCAACGACCGGCATCTGATCTCCGGCGGGCAGCCGGTCGAGGTATTCGAGCAGGCCTTGCGCCAAATCGCAGCAGGATAGCTCCCGGATAGCTGCCTTTCGCGTCGAAAAATGGGGCCCGGTTGACCCCAGTTGCCCATGCGCAGGTTAGGATGGGGGCCGTTTTGCCCCTGATCCGGGAGTCTGGATGGGTACCTCGATGCCTGCTTCGCTGATATTTCTGGAGTTGCTGGCCGACCGGACCTTGCGCCCGTCTGCCTTGCTGCTTGGCGTGGGGCCGGGCGATCCCGCGGCGCTGCTCGCATTGGCGGACCATCCGGACCTGCGCTTGCTGGCCAGCCAGATCCCCTGTTTCTTGCCGGCAGCCGACAGCGCCAACCTGCCGCCCGAACTTGACCAGGCGCTGGGCGCCGCCGGGTGCCAGCACCTGGCCGGCGGGAAGATCGTCCGCATCGACCAGGCCCTGGGGCCGAATGTGCCGCCGGGCGCCACCTTGATCGCCGGGCATTGGTACATCACCACGTCGCCAGCCAAGCCTTCGGAAAGCCAGGCGGCGTCGCGCGCGCTGGCCTTGCAACTGGTGCAACTGGTGGCGCAGGACGCGGACACGCGCGACATCGAGGAAGTGCTGCGGCGCGATGCCACCCTTTCCTACCACTTGCTGCGTGTCGTCAATTCGCTGGCCATGGGCGGCAGCCGCCAGATCACGAGCTTTGCCCAGGCCATCCTGCTGCTGGGGCGCCAGCAATTGCGGCGCTGGCTCAATCTCATGCTCTTTTCCGCGCGTGCGGGAGATGAGCGGTCCGCCATGCTGGCGGCGCGGGTGGCGGTGCGCGCCCGCAGCATGGAGTTGCTGGCGCGAGCCAGCGGCCTGGACCGCTCGGCGCAGGAACTGGCCTTCATGGCGGGCATGTTCTCGCTGTTGGGCGTGCTGTTCGGCCTGCCGCTGGCGCAAGTGCTGGCGCCGCTGAAAATCACCGACGCCCTGCGCGACGCCGTGTTGCGCCACGAGGGCGAGCTGGGGCGCCTGCTCCAGGCGGTCGAGCATGCTGAACGCGGCGACGCCGCTGGGCTGGCCCTCGCGCTTGCGGGCGCACAAGTGCCGGTAGCGGAATACAACGGCCTGCTGATCGAGGCGCACAACTGGATGCTGAACATCGCGCGCGAGGGGGGAGCGCATGGCTGAGAGCGAGCTCGCGTTGTGCCTTGACTTGTGCCGCCAGGCGCGCCGCCTGGAAGGAGACGCCCGCGCGGAAGTGCTGGCCAAGCTGGAAGCCTTGCTCCAAGTCGCCGCAGGTGCGAGCGCCGACCTGCAAGACCCCGATGCCGATGCCACGGAAACGGCGTTGGCGCAGGGGCCGCTCATCACCATGGATTTGACCGGCTACGTGACCGGCTGGAACCAGGGCGCCGCCGAGCTGTTTGGCTATACGGCGCAGGAAGCCATGGGCCAGCATGTGCTGTTTCTCTATGCCGACGGTGATGACGAGGTGCAGGAACTGTTTCTGGAGCGCGGCGCATCGCTGATGGAGGTGCGCCGGCGCAAGAAGTCGGGCGAGGTGTTCCGCGCCGGGCTCACGCTGGTGTTGCAAGAGGATACCGAGGGCAATCCCCTCGCCCTGTGCGCGCGCCTGATGCCGCTGGCCGAGCGGCTCTCGGCCGAAGACAAGCTGCGCCTGCATGCCCGCATCATCGAGGACAGCGACCAGGGCATCCTGATCACCGATGCGAACGAGCACATCGTTTCCATCAATGCGGCGTTTACCCGCATCACCGGCTATACCTCGGCCGAAGCCATCGGGCAGACGCCGGACTTGCTGCGCTCGGGCAAGCACGATGCCGATTTCCGCGCCCAGGTGCGTGCCGCGATGCACGGCGCCGGGCCCTGGCTGGGCGAGATCCTGGGGCGGCGCAAGAACGGCGCCGTGTTCCCGCAGTCGGTGGCCATCAGCGCCGTGCGCAACGACGAAGGGCATATCACGCATGCCTTCTCGATCTTTTCCGACATCAGCGCCTACAAGGAAACCGAGGCCCGGCTGCAGCGCCTGGCCAACTTCGACAGCGTGACGGGCCTGCCCAACCGGTCTTTGCTCAACCAACTGCTGGGCCAGGCGCTGGTTGCGGCGCAGCGCAGCAACGGCCACGGAACGCTGCTGGTGCTGGGCCTGCACCGTTTGACGACGATTTACGACTCGCTCGGCCACGATGTGGGCGACGAGCTGCTGGTGGCGGTCAGCCGGGGCTTTCGCGAGGTGCTGCGCGACGAAGACGTGCTCGCGCGCATCAGCGCCGACCGCTTTGTGGTGGCCCTCTTCAACATCCAGAAGCGCGAACACGCCGGCCTCGTCGCGCAGAAGCTGCTCGGCACGCTGGAGCAGGCCATCGTCATCGGCCCGAACGCGCTGAAGCTCGATGCGAGCATCGGTATTTCGGTCTACCCGGACGACAGCCAGGATGCCAGCGCCTTGATCCGCTTCGCCGATGTCGCCATGGCGCGCGCGCAGGAGCATGGCGAAGCCGGCTATCTTTTCTACAGTGCGGAGATGAACCAGCGCGCCAACGAGCACTTCAAGCTTGAAACCGAGCTGCGGCGGGCGCTGGTCCGGGGCGAACTGCTGCTGCACTACCAGCCCAAGGTGAGCCTGCGCAGCGGGCGCATCGTCGGCGCGGAAGCCCTGGTCCGCTGGCAGCATCCCGAGCTGGGCATGGTGCCGCCGGGCAAGTTCATTCCGGTGGCGGAGGAAACCGGCTTGATCCTGGATGTTGGCGCCTGGGTGCTGGAAGAGGCCTGCCGGCAGATCCGCCAGTGGCAGGATGCCAAGCTGGCGATGCCGCCGGTCGCCGTCAATTTCTCGGCGCGCCAGTTCGACCAGAACCTGCCGCGCCGCATGCAGGCGGTGCTGGACCGCCACGGCATCGGCCCGCAGCACCTGAAGCTGGAGATTACCGAGAGCCTGGTGGTGCGCGGCGCGGAGAACGTGATTCCGATCATGAACGAGCTCGTCGCCATGGGCCTGGCCATGGCGCTGGACGATTTCGGAACCGGTTACTCCAGCCTGGCGTACCTGAAGAAGTTTCCGATCACCACGCTCAAGATCGACCGCTCATTCGTGGTGGGGATTCCGGTGGAAGAAAACGATTGCGCGATCGCGCAAGCCATCGTCACCATGGGCAAGCAGTTGCGCCAGGAAATCGTGGCCGAAGGGGTGGAGACGACCGAGCAGATGCGCTTCTTGCGCGACCTCGGCTGCGACCAGTTGCAAGGCTATCTGTTCAGCCCGCCGGTCACGGCCGAGGCGTTCGAGAAGCTGGTGAGCGGCGGCGCGCGGTTGAAGCTGGCGCAGTAAGCCAGTAGGGCTTGCGCGTGCTGCGCCGGGGGGTCACATCGCGTGGATGCGCGCGCCGTGGTTCGAGGTTTGCGTCAGGATGGACTCTTCGGCCATGAAGTCGCTGTAGGTGAAGTATTCGAAACCTTCGCTGTCCTGGTTGTCGGTTTCGTCCTTTGCCGTCTTGGCGAGCAGCTTGCGCAGCACCATCAGCGTGCCCGGGTCCAGCGTCTTCTCGCATTCGGCCAGCGTGCCGCGCAGCTCGGCGCTGAGCAGGTGCGCCCGCGCCGGGTTGCCGTACTCGACAGCGCGGCTCAGGCGGCTGGCCAGGTTGCGCGTGGAGACAAAGCGGTTTTTGCCGAAGATCGGGTGCAGGCGGCTCAGCAGCAAAGACAGGCCTCCCAGAAGAATCTGGATTTCCAGAAGTTCCACGTCGTCCGTGACACGCGGGAGCAGAAACTCCGTGTTCCAGGAGGTTTCGTCGTAGAGGGTTTGGGTCTTCATGGCTTGCATGGTAGAAGCCCCTGTTACATATAAACGGCGGCAAAGAAGGCAAAAGCCGGTGCAATTCCGGCCATTGCCTGGCGGAATCAAAGCTGCGCAGCCGGACGGAAAAAAGCGTCGAACAGCTCTGCCAGGGCACTGAACTCCTGGGAAAACCGCGCCGGATTCACAAAATAGGCCTCGCATGCCACGGCGAAAAACTCGTCCAGCGCTTCCGCGCCATAGGGGTCCAGCCAGGTCGGCGCGCCGCCGAAACGCTCGGCAATGATGACTTTCTCGCGAAATGCGTCGTAGGCCGGTTGCAGCACCGCGAGCCAGGCCGCGCGTGCGGCGCGTGCCGTGGGCGCGCCGAGAAAGCCGGGCGGCAGGGGCGGGCAGCCATCGGGCGCGCCGTCTCGCATGTCGATCTTGTGGGCGAACTCGTGGATCACGACGTTGTAGCCCTGTTCGGCCGAGGCGCCGGCATCGGCGACGTCGGGCCAGCTCAGCATCACCGGCCCGCCTTCCATGGCTTCGCCGGCCAGCACTTCGTCGTAGGCGTGGACCACGCCGCTGTCGTCCACCATCTCGCGCTTTGCCACCGCTTCGCCCGGGTGCACCACGATGCCGACGAAATCGTCATACCAGCGCAGCGCGGAGGCGGGGTCACCCGCACGCCCCAGGTGCAGCACCGGCAGCACGGCTTGCGCGGCGATGGCGGCGGCCACTTCATCGGTGATGGCAAAGCCGTGCGCGCCGTGAAACTCCTTGCTGACCAGAAACTCCGAGGCCAGTATGTGCAGGCGCGCCACCTCGGCGGCGGGGCGCTCGGCCAGAAATGAGTAGCGCGCCAGCAGCGATTGCCACAGGTCTTCAGGAATCAGGCGCGGCGCGCGCCGCTTGCGCAACCAGCCGAACATTAGGGCCTGCTAACGCTATGAGAGGGGGTCGCGTTGCCACCTGCAAGGGCCGCAGACAAGGCGCAAACCGCAGCCGGGTTGAACACCCGGCGAGGATTTGCAACGCGGTATGCGGCCCTTGCAGGTGGCAACCCGTAGGGAAGGCATGCCAAAGCGTGCCACTCGGCGTTGCGTCGCTTACCCGCACACGAGTGCGGGCGGCGCGCCGCGCCTTGATTGGCCCACTTTGGCATGCCTTCGCGACCCCCTCTCATAGCGTTAACAGGCCCTAGCAGGCAGGCGCTGCAGGCCGCCGGCCGTGAGGCGCAGCACTTGCGCGCGCGGCGGTGCGGCGGCCGCGTCCCAGTCGCTGAGCACGATGCGGCGCAGGCCGTTTGCCAGGTCATGGTCGGCCGGCTTGTGCGTGTGGCCGTGGATCATGGTGGCGGCGTTCGCGGCGTGCAGCCATTGGGTCGCCGAGGGCGTGTCGACATCGGCATAGTGCACGCCCGTGCGCTTGCGCGCCTCGCTTTGCTCGCGCAGGCCGCGTGCGATGGCCTGGCGTTGCGCCAATGGCTTTGCAAGAAATTCCTGCTGCCAGGCCGTGCTGCGCACCTCCTGGCGAAACCGCATGTAGTCGACGTCGTCCAGGCACAGGGCGTCGCCATGCGTGAGCAGGAAGCGCTGGCCGGCAAAGCCGAGCACGGTCGGGTCGTCCAGCAAAGTCGCCTGGCATTGCGCCATCAGGCCGGCGCCGGCCAGGAAGTCGCGGTTGCCGTGCATGAAAAACAGTTTCGCATGGCTGCCCGCTGCGCGCAGCACATCGACGCAGCGTGCCTCGAAGCTGCCTGGCAGCGCGGCGTCGTCGCCCACCCAGACTTCGAACATATCGCCGAGGATGAAGACCGCATCGGCCGGCGTGCGCGCCATGTAGCTCTGCCAGGCCGCAAAGGTCTGCGGCTCGGCTTCGTGCAGGTGCAGGTCGGAAATGAAATCGACCGTACGCCAGTCGGCCGAAGCGGCAAGCTCGGCAAACCGGGGCACGGTCGGGGTCATGGGAAGAGGGCGCGCGCTCGGTGCGTGGTCAGAGCGTGTTCAGAGTGCGATGGCCTTCTCGATCACCACGTCGTCGTTGGGCACGTCGTCATGAAAGCCCTTGCGGCCGGTTTTCACGGCCTTGATCTTGTCCACCACGTCGGCGCCCGAGACGACCTTGCCGAATACGGCATAGCCCCAGCCCTGGGCGGAAGGCGCCGTGTGGTTCAGGAAGGCGTTGTCGGCAATGTTGATGAAGAACTGCGCCGTGGCCGAGTGTGGCGCGTTGGTGCGCGCCATGGCCACGGTGTAGTTGTTGTTCTTCAGGCCGTTGTTGGCTTCGTTGTCGATCGGCTCGTCGCTGGGCTTTTGCGCCATGCCCGGCTCGAAGCCGCCGCCCTGGACCATGAAGCCGGGGATCACGCGGTGGAAGATGGTGTTGTTGTAGTGGCCCTTGTTCACATAGTTCAGGAAGTTGGCGACCGACTTCGGGGCCTTGTCCTGGTCCAGTTCAAGGGTAATGACGCCGTAGCCGGCGATATGGAGTTCGACTTGGGGGTTGCTCATGATGACTTCACCAGGGTTGCGGAGTTGATGATGATGGGCGTCTTGGGGACGTCGGTAGGGAAGGGGCCGCCTGGGCCAGTGGGCACGGCTTTCATCTTGTCGATCACATCCATGCCGCTGACGACCTTGCCGAACACGGTGTAGCCGAACAGCTGCGCGGCGTTGACGAGATTGGCGCGTGGCGTGTTTTCATAGACCTTGCCCTGGTACTCGAACTTGGGTACCGGGTCGCCGGGCGGGATGATCGTGGGGTTCAGGAAGTCGTTGTCCTTCACATTGATGAAGAACTGCGCCGTGGCCGAATGGGGGTCTCCGGTGCGCGCCATGGCCAGCGTGCCGACGACGTTTTTCGGGCCGCCCTTGGCCAGCGCTTCCTGGCCTTCGTGGGCCACGGGCGCGCGGGTTTGCTTCTGCGCATAGGAGGTGTCGAAACCGCCGCCCTGCACCATGAAATTGCCGATCACGCGGTGAAAGATGGTGCCGTCGTAGTGCTTGTCCTTCACGTACTGCAGGAAGTTCTCAACGGTCTTGGGCGCCTTGTCCGGATAGACCTCGACGACGAAGTCGCCGGCCGTGGTCGCGAACTTCACGCGCGGTGCGGTTTGCGCCGCCGCGGCGCCCGCAAGCGTACAGAGGGCGGCCGCCAGCACCAAAGTGCGGCGCAAGGGTGAATGGCCTTGGAATCTCACGAGAACATCTCCTTGAAAAGAATGAGGCACATGGCTGCGCAAGGAATTGCGAAAAGCTGTTGGATGCACCGGTTGGATCAGAAGGCCCCGCCCATGGGCTGGGGCTCGGGCCTATTTGGCTGCGGCCGCTTTTTGCGCCTTGCCTTTGGGCGCAAAGACTTCGCGGATCAGGTTGAGCTTGGGCGGCACCTGCGCATTGGCCGCATCCAGTTGCAGCGCCTTGGAGTACGACTGGCTGGCCATGCGCGCATAGACGTCGCCCAGGTTTTCGTGGGCTACGGCATAAGCCGGGTTCAGGCGCACCGCCATCTCCAGGGACACGCGGGCCTTGTCGTACTGGTTCTGGCCGGCATAAAGCGCCGCCAGGTTGTTGTAGGGCTCGGGCAGCTCGGGATAGTCTTGCGTGAGCGAGGTGAAGGTGGCTATCGCATCTGCCGGCTTGCCGGCATCGGTCTGGATCACCCCTTTGAGAAAGCGCAGTTGCGGATCGCGCGGCTTCTCGGCAATGTATTGCTCGGTCTTGGCCAGGGCGTCGGCATGCTTGCCGGATCGCATCAGCAACTGGATGTCGGCGTAGTCACTGCTCTGCGCAGAGGCGAGGCCGAAGGCTGCCGAGAGGGTCAGCGCGCCTAGCACGCAGGCCAGCACGCCCAGCACGCGAAGAGGCGTGCGCGGGGAAATCGAACGGTGCAGCTTCATGGAGTCTCTTGCGTCAAGTTCGCCGTGGCGGGCCCGTAGCGGGAGCTATATACTGCGTTGCATTGTAGCCGAGGGGTCGCCGCCTGGCCCTCTCCGTCACAAGCCACCACAAGCCAACCAGCCCCGAAGAAGATCGACGGGATTCCGCCTGAATCACCGCTGCCCCTAGTCCATCCATGAGCCTGCGCATCTACAACACGCTGTCGCGTGAACTGCAAACGTTTTTGCCCCTTGAGCCCGGCCGCGTGCGCATGTATGTGTGCGGCATCACGGTGTATGACAGCTGCCATGTAGGGCATGCGCGTTCCAATGTGGCCTTTGACGTGGTACAGCGCTGGTTCAAGGCTTCGGGCCTGGCCGTGACCTTTGTGCGCAACATCACCGACATCGAAGACAAGATCATCCGCCGCGCCGTGGAAAACGGCGAGACGGTGCGTGCGCTGACCGACCGCATGATCGCCGAGATGTACCGCGATTTCGACGCCCTGGACATCGAGCGGCCCACGCACGACCCGCGCGCCACCGACTATGTGCCGCAGATGCTGGATATCGTGAAGCAGCTCGAGGACAAGGGCCTGGCCTACCGCGCGCCGGACGGCGACGTCAACTACGCGGTGCGCAAGTTTCCCGGCTACGGAAAGCTGTCGGGCAAGTCGCTGGACGAACTGCATGCCGGCGAGCGCGTGGCCGTGCTCGAAGGCAAGGACGACCCGCTGGATTTCGTGCTCTGGAAGTCCGCCAAGGAAAGCGAGCCCGACGACGCCAAGTGGGACAGCGCCTATGGCAAGGGCCGCCCCGGCTGGCACATCGAGTGCTCGGCCATGGCCTGCGCCTTGCTCGGCGAGACCTTCGACATCCACGGCGGCGGCGCCGACTTGCAGTTTCCGCACCACGAAAACGAAATCGCGCAGAGCGAAGGCGCATTTGGCAAGCCACTGGCCAATTGCTGGATGCACAACGGCTTCGTGAACATCGACAACGAGAAGATGTCCAAGTCGCTGGGCAACTTCTTCACCATCCGCGAGGTGCTCGAGAAGTACCACGCCGAGACGCTGCGCTTTTTCCTCGTGCGGGCGCATTACCGCAGCCCGCTGAATTACAGCGACGTGCACCTGGACGATGCGCATGCCTCGCTCAAGCGGCTGTACACCGCGCTGCAATTGGTGATGCCGGCTCAGGTTGAGATCGACTGGTCTGACCCTTACTCCGCAAAGTTCAAGGCGGCTATGGACAACGACTTCGGCACCCCCGAAGCCGTCGCCGTTCTGTTCGAGCTGGCCGCCGAGGTCAACCGCGGAAAGTCGACCCAGCTCGCAGGGCTCTTGCGCGCGTTGGGCGGCTGCCTGGGCCTGTTGCAAGGCAACCCCGAAACATTCCTGCAGGCCGGCGCGGTGCTGGACGACGCGGCCATCCAGGCTCTGATCGCGCAGCGCGCCGCCGCCAAGAGCGCCAAGAATTTCGCCGAAGCCGACCGTATCCGCAAGGAGTTGCTGGAGCAGGGGATCGTGCTCAAGGATTCGCCGGCAGGAACCACTTGGGAAGCGGCGCAGTGATGCGAAGGCCCGCGT
>DATILI010000058.1:0-14729 GCA_035476635.1 Burkholderiaceae bacterium
GCTCACCGCCACCATCAAGAAGACCAACTGCATGGTGATCTTCATCAACCAGATCCGCATGAAGATCGGCGTGATGTTCGGCAGCCCCGAAACCACCACCGGCGGCAACGCGCTGAAGTTCTACGCCTCGGTGCGCCTGGATATCCGCCGCACCGGCACCATCAAGAAGGGCGAAGAGGCGATCGGCAACGAGACCAAGGTCAAGGTGGTGAAGAACAAGGTGGCGCCCCCGTTCAAGACGGCGGAGTTCGACATCCTGTTCGGCGAGGGCATCAGCCGCGAGGGCGAGATCATCGACATGGGCGTGAATGCCCGCATCATCGAGAAGTCCGGTGCCTGGTACGCCTACAACGGCGAGAAGATCGGCCAGGGCCGCGACAACGCGCGCGAGTTCCTGCGCGAGAACGCCGATCTGTCGTACGAAATCGAGAACAAGGTGCGCGATTCGCTGGGCATCCCGTTGCTGCCCGCCCCGGAAGGCACCGCAGCCGAAGCCAAGCCGGCCAAAGCCGGCAAGAAGGACGCTGCCGAGGCTGCCTGATTCCCATGGCCTGGGGCGGCAAGCCATCGCTGAAAGGGCGCGCGCTGCGCCTGCTCGGCACGCGCGAGCATTCGCGGGCCGAGCTGGAGCGCAAGCTGCGCAGCCATGAGGAAACGCCTGGGCAACTGGCGCAGGCCCTCGATGAATTGCAGGCCAAGGGCTTCATCAATGAGCAGCGGGTGCTGGAGTCGGTGGTGCATCGACGCGCCGGCCGCCTGGGCGCCACGCGCATTCGCAGAGAGTTGCAGGAAAAGGGCCTGGATCCGCAAGCCGTCCAGGAGGCGGTTGCCGGCTTGCAGGCAACCGAACTGGAGCGTGCGCGCGAGGTGTGGCGCAAGAAGTTCGGCGAGCCGCCGGCAGACGCAGCAGAGCGCGGCAAGCAAATGCGTTTTCTGGCCGGCCGCGGCTTTGGCGGCGAGGTGGTGCGCCGCGTCGTGGCGGGTGCGTCCGACGATGATTGAGCCAGCCCCTCGGGGTCAGCCCCCAGGCCGGCCGCGCCGGCTCAAAGACCGAGCATCAGCTTGAGGTTCTGCACCGCCGCACCGCTGGCGCCCTTGCCCAGGTTGTCCAGCCGCGCGACCAGCACGGCCTGGCGGTACTCTTCATTGGCGAACACGCGCAATTCCATCTTGTTCGTGTCGTTCAGCGCCAACGGGTCGATCTTGCCGCCTTCGGTGGGTGCTTGCACGCTGACCCACTCGCTGCCTTCGTAGTGCTTGACCAGGGCCTCATGCAGAGCCGAGGCCTTGGGGCTGCCGGGCAGCAAATCCAGGTGCAGCGGCAGGTTCACCAGCATGCCCTGCTTGAAGTTGCCGACCGACGGAATGAAGATCGGCCGGCGCGTCAGGCCCGTGTACTTCACGATTTCGGGCAGGTGCTTGTGCTTGAGCGTGAGCGCGTAGGTTTCAAAGGCAGGGGCTGCGCCGCCTTCGTACGCTTCGATCATGCTGCGCCCGCCGCCCGAGTAGCCGCTGACCGATGGCAGGGAGATGGGATGGTCCTTGGGCAGCAGGCCGGCATCCACCAACGGCCGAATCAGTGCGATCGCGCCAGTGGAATAGCAGCCGGGATTGCTCACGCGGCGGGCGTTGATCACGGCCTCGCGCTGGCCGGCTGCGAGTTCGGGAAAGCCAAAAACCCAGTCCGCGGCGGTACGGTGCGCCGTCGAGGCGTCGATGATCTTCGGCCCGGGCTTGCCCGTGGTTTTGGCCAGCTCGTCGATCATGGCCACCGACTCGCGCGAAGCATCGTCGTGCAGGCAAAGAATCACCAGGTCCACGCCAGCCACCAGCGTACGCTTGGCGGCCGGATCCTTGCGCAACTCGGGCGCGATGCTGACCAACTCGATTTGCGGCATCTGTTGCAGCCGCTCGCGGATCTGCAAACCCGTGGTGCCGGCTTCGCCATCAATGAAGACCTTTGGCATGACTCTGTCCTGTGGAAACTGCGTAGGGGCAATGTAAGGCATGCACAAGTTTTGTGCATTGCAGCATGATACATTTGATGGTTGCCATTGTCATGCGCCTGCCGCGGGACCACCGGTCCACGCATCCGGTCACAAACCATCCATTCCTGAGAGAGACCTCATGAAGATTCACGAATACCAGGGCAAGGAAATCTTGCGCAACTTCGGTGTGCCAGTGCCACGCGGCATTCCGGCATTCACAGTGCAAGAGGCGGTGGAAGCCGCGCAGAAGCTCGGCGGCCCGGTCTGGGTGGTCAAGGCCCAGATCCACGCCGGTGGGCGTGGCAAGGGCGGCGGCGTCAAGCTGGCCCGCTCGGTCGAAGAGGTCAAGAAGCTCGCCGGTGAAATCCTCGGAATGCAGCTGGTCACTCACCAAACCGGCGCCACCGGCCAGAAGGTGCGCCGCCTGTTGATCGAAGACGGTGCGGACATCAAGAAAGAGTATTACGTCTCCGCCGTGACCGACCGTGCCACGCAGCGCGTCGCGTTCATCGTCTCCAGTGAAGGCGGCATGGACATTGAGGGCGTTGCCCACGACACACCTGAAAAAATCATCACCGACTTCGTCGACCCGGCCGTCGGTCTGACCGATGCGCAGGGCACGAAGCTGGCCGCCGGTATCGGCGTGCCGCCCGCGTCGCAGGCGCAGGCGGTTGACGTGATGCAGAAGCTGTACAAGATCTATATGGAGACCGATGCGTCCCTGGTGGAAATCAACCCGCTGATCCTGGAAGGCAACGGCAACATTAAGGCGCTGGACGCGAAGTTCAACTTCGACTCGAACGCGCTTTTCCGCCACCCCGAGATCGTCGCCTTCCGCGACCTCGATGAAGAAGACGCGGCCGAAGTCGAAGCCTCCAAGTTCGACCTCGCCTACATCTCGCTGGACGGCAACATCGGCTGCCTGGTGAACGGTGCCGGCCTGGCCATGGCCACCATGGACACCATCAAGCTGTTCGGCGGCGAGCCGGCCAACTTCCTGGACGTGGGCGGCGGCGCCACCCCCGAGAAGGTCACCGAAGCCTTCAAGATCATGCTGAAGAACAAGAACGTCGAGGCCATCCTCGTCAACATCTTCGGCGGCATCATGAAGTGCGACACCATCGCCACCGGCGTGATCGCGGCCTGCAAGGCCGTGAACCTGCAAGTGCCGCTGGTCGTGCGCATGAAAGGCACGAACGAAGTCGAAGGCAAGAAGCTGCTGGCCGATTCGGGCCTGCCGATCATCAGTGCCGACACCATGGCGGAAGCGGCCCAGAAGGTCGTGGCAGCAGTCAAGAAAGCCTAAGGAAACGTCATGTCGATCTACATCAACAAAGACACCAAAGTCATCACGCAAGGCATCACCGGCAAGACCGGCCAATTCCATACGGAAAAGTGCCAGGAATACGCCAACGGCAAGAACTGCTTCGTTGCCGGTGTGAACCCCAAGAAGGCCGGTGAATCGATCTTCAACATCCCGATCTACGCCTCGGTGAAAGAGGCCGCGTTGCAGACCGGTGCCACCGTGTCGGTGATCTACGTGCCGCCGGCCGGTGCGGCCGCCGCAATCTGGGAAGCCGTTGAAGCCGACCTGGACATGGCGATCTGCATCACCGAAGGCATCCCAGTGCGCGACATGCTGGAAGTGCGCAACAAGATGAAGGCCAAGGAAGCCAAGGGCGGCAAGAAGACGCTGCTGCTTGGCCCCAACTGCCCTGGCCTGATCACGCCCGACGAAATCAAGATCGGCATCATGCCCGGCCACATCCACCGCAAGGGCCGCATCGGCGTGGTTTCGCGCTCCGGCACGCTAACCTACGAAGCCGTGGCGCAGCTCACCGAAATCGGCCTGGGCCAGTCCAGTGCCGTCGGAATTGGTGGCGACCCGATCAACGGTCTGAAGCACATCGACGTGATGAAGGCCTTCAACGACGACCCGGATACCGACGCCGTCATCATGATCGGCGAAATCGGCGGCCCGGACGAAGCCGACGCGGCCCGCTGGTGTAAGGACAACATGAAGAAGCCGGTGGTTGGCTTCATCGCCGGCGTCACGGCCCCTCCCGGCAAGCGCATGGGCCATGCCGGCGCGCTGATCGCCGGCGGTGCCGACACAGCGGAAGCCAAGCTGGGCATTATGGAAGAGAGCGGCTTCACGGTGACGCGCAACTTCTCGGAACTGGCCAAGCTGCTCAAGGGCCGGCTCTAGTCGTTTACCCGGACGTTTCGGAATCTGAATCGTCCATTGCGGTTACCCACAATTGCAAGCCGGGTTTTCTGACCGAAAATCCGGCTTCGCTTTTGCCCAACATCCGGCCGCCGGCTCGAGGCGTCCCTTCTGAAAGCCCACCGTGGAAGAGTTTCTCACCGCCCATTTCTGGATAGCCGTCGGTCAGATCATCATGATCGACATCTTGCTTGGCGGTGACAACGCGGTGGTGATCGCGTTGGCCTGCCGCGGTTTGCCGCTGCACCTTCGCACCAAGGGCATCCTGTGGGGCACGGCCGGCGCGATCGTGCTGCGGGTGATCCTGATCGCTTTCGCCCTGACACTGCTGCAGATTCCGTTCCTCAAGCTGGTTGGCGCTCTTTTGCTGTTGTGGATCGGCGTCAAGCTGCTCGTGCCCGAGCAAGAAGATGAGCACGGCAAGATCCAGGCGAGTGACAAACTCTGGGCGGCCGTCAAGACCGTCATCGTGGCGGACCTGGTGATGAGCCTTGACAACGTGATTGCGATCGCCGGAGCCGCCCAGGGTGCGGGGAGCACGCATCAGTTGCCGCTGGTGATTTTCGGCCTGTTGGTCAGCATTCCCATCATCATCTGGGGGAGCCAGTTGGTGCTCAAGCTGATGGACCGCTTCCCCATCATCATCACCGTGGGGGGCATGCTGCTCGGCTGGATTGCGGGAACCATGGCGCATAGCGATCCCGCGGTCATTGACTACCTTCCCCAGACCAAGGCATGGAACTATGGATTGGGCATTGCCGGCGCGCTGCTGGTACTGGTCGTCGGCAAACTGGCTGAGCGCAGGGCCAAGCCAGCGGTTTGAATTGTGGCGCAAGGCAGGCCGCCTGCGCCGGGCAAAATTGCGACAAATCGAGGCGGCAGGGGAGTCAACGCCCTTGTCCGCGGAATGCACGTCTGGTAACGTCCGGCGATGCTCTACTTGGCTCCCGCGTCCTTTGATTCGCACGCAAATCTTCTCCGCAAGAAAGCCCAAGCGCCGCTGATTTACGCGCGGGGCGCAAAGTGAGATCGTCTTCGACGGCCCGCCGTGGGCAGTTCTGGCGCGCCGACTGGTTTGTGGGCTTGCTCATTGCCGTGGGGCTTCTCGTGCTGCACAAGACCACGGACTTGATTGGTGCGCTGGAACGCGGCTTCTACGACTTTGCGGTCACCAAGACCAGCCGCCAGCCATCGGACCGCATTGCCGTCATCGCGATCGACGACCAGAGCATTGCGAACATCGGCCGCTGGCCGTGGCCGCGCGATGTCCATGCCCAGCTGATCGATCAGCTGACGGGCGCCAAAGCCAAGACGGTAGCCTACACCGCGTTCTTTTTCGAACCGCAGACCGATCGCGGCCTGGTGTACATCCGCAAGATGAAAGAATTGCTCGGGGCGTCCGATACGGTACCCGCGGTGCAGGAGCAACTCTCCAAGGTCATCGCCGAAGCGGAAGTCGCCCTGGACACCGATGGCAAATTGGCTGCCGCCATCAGCCGGGCCGGCAATGTGCTTGTCCCTTCGGTTTTTGTACTGGGCGAGCCGCAGGGGCGGGCCGATGGGGCGCTGCCGCCCTTTGCCCTCAACAGCGCAATCGATGAAAACAGTGGCTTCTCCTTGGCGGCCAGCGCGACCCAGCAGCCGATCCAGGCCATTGGGGCGGCTGCCGCGGGCGTCGCGCACCTGAACCAGCTTCAGGACGTGGACGGCGCGGTGCGGACGGAGCCGCTCCTGGTGAACTACTTCGGCAAGGCAGTGCCCTCCATGGCCTTGCTGGCCGCGGCCAAAAGTCTGAATCTGGGACCTGGCGACATCAAGCTGAACGTCGGCGACTCTGTCCAGATTGGCAAGCTGCGCGTGAAGACCGATGAGGCAGCGCAAATGCTGCCCCAGTTCTATCCAACGAAGGGGGGCCGGCCAGCTTTTGCGGTCGACTCGTTCTATGACGTTCTCAACGGCAAGATTCCGGCCTCCAAGTACACGGGCAAGATCGTGCTGGTTGGGGCCACGGCCGCCGGTGTGGGCACCCAGTTTCCCGTGCCCGGCTACCCCGGCCTGTCGCCGGTAGAGACGATCGCCCACATTACGTCCAGCATTCTGGGCGAGCACTTTATCGTGCAGCCGGTCTGGGGGGTGTGGGCTGCCCTGGGCGCTTTTTTGCTGGTGGTGGCTTATCTCCTTGCCGCCTTGCCGCGCCTCTCGGCGGGCGGAGCCGCGCTGGTGACGCTGGTTCTGCTGATCGCCTTGCTGGGCGTGGAGATGGGCCTGCTGTCGACGGCGGCCGTGTGGGTGCAGCTCGTGCTGCCGGCCACCTTGCTGGTCGTCGGCCATCTGGCGCTGACGACCAAACGCTTCCTGATGACGGAAGCGGGCAAGCTCAAGTCGGACGAAGAGTCGGCCGAGACCAACCGCATGATGGGCTTGGCGTTGCAAGGCCAGGGCCAGCTGGACATGGCGTTTGACCGCTTCCGGCGCGTGCCCATGGGCGACGCGGTGATGGACAACCTGTACAGCCTGGCCCTGGACTTCGAGCGCAAGCGCCAGTTCAACAAGGCGCAGGCGGTGTACGAGCACATGGCCGCGCACGACAAGGGCTACAAGGACCTGCAGGCCAAATTGAACCGCGCCAAGAACCTGTCGGAAACGGTGATTCTGGGTGGCGGCAGCACGCATCCCGGCGGAACAATGTTGCTGGACGGCGGCGCCGTGGAAAAGCCCATGCTGGGACGCTACCAGGTGGACAAGGAACTGGGCAAGGGCGCCATGGGCGTGGTCTACCTGGGCAAGGACCCCAAGATCGGGCGTGTCGTGGCGATCAAGACCTTGGCATTGAGCCAGGAGTTCGAAGGCGAGGAGCTGGAGGACGCCCGCCAGCGCTTCTTCCGCGAGGCCGAGACCGCGGGCCGCTTGCAGCATCAGAACATCGTGACGATCTTCGACGCCGGCGAGGAGCACGACCTGGCGTACATCGCCATGGAATTCCTGAAAGGCCGGGACTTGGTGGAGTTTTGCCGGGGCGGCAGCTTGTTGCCCGTACCCACGGTCTTGTCCATCGTTGCCCGTGTCGCAGAAGCCCTGGACTATGCCCACCGGCAAAACGTGGTGCACCGCGACATCAAGCCGGCCAACATCATGTACGAGCTGGAAAGCGATACCGTCAAGGTCACTGATTTCGGCATCGCGCGGATTACCGACTCAAGCAAGACCAAGACCGGCCTGGTGCTTGGCACGCCGAGCTTCATGTCGCCCGAGCAACTCGCCGGCAAGAAGGTGGACGGGCGCTCTGATCTTTACTCCCTGGGCGTGATGTTGTTTCAGATGCTCACCGGTGTGCTGCCCTTTCGCGGCGATTCGATGGCCGAGCTCATGTACAAGATCGCCAATGAAGAGGCGCCCGATGTCCGCGTCATCCGCAAGGAGTTGCCCGATAGCCTGGCCAACGCGGTAGCGCACGCATTGCGCAAGCAGCCCGAGACGCGGTACCAGGAAGGTGCCCAGTTCGCCGCCGAGTTGCGTGCCGTCATCAAGGCGCTGCCGGCAGCGCCGCTGGGAGGTGCTGGACCAAGTGCCGGCGCCCAGCCGGCGCAGCCACCCAGCGTCTATGATCGGACCCAAACCCTGGTTGCCGACGACCAGGCGTCCGCAACCGATTCCCCTTGACGTCGAGATTCTTCAGATCACGAAATGATGACCTACGAGTTCTGCGCACACACCCATCCGGGCCTTGCCAGGGAAAACAACGAAGACTCCGTGACCTTTGATGAATCGGCTCAACTCGGCGTCCTCGCGGACGGCATGGGCGGATACAACGCGGGCGAGGTTGCCAGCGGCATGGCAACGGCTTTCATTGGCTCGGAGATGGGGCGATGGCTTTCCCAAGCCGGCAAGCGGGCCAACGGCAAGGAAGTGCGTCGGGCCATGGAGATCTGCGTAGACAACTCCAACCGCTCGATCTTTCATGCGGCCAGCACCAATTCACATTACTCCGGCATGGGGACGACCCTGGTCGTCGGCGTGTTCCAGGATTCGCGCCTGATCCTCGGGCACATCGGCGATTCGCGTTGCTACCGCCTGCGCGGCGAGGATTTTTCCCAGATCACGCGCGATCATTCGTTGTTGCAGGAGCAGCTCGATGCGGGGCTCATCACGCCGCAGCAGGCCGCCGTATCGATGAACAAGAACCTGGTGACCCGGGCATTGGGCGTCGAAGACTCGGTGATGCTGGAGGTCAATGAGCATCACGTCGATGCCGGAGACCTCTACCTGCTCTGCTCGGATGGCCTGTCGGACATGGTCGCCGACACGGAGATTGCGCGGATACTGGAGGCCCGAGGCGGTTTGCAGCAGAAGGCCAAGGCGCTGATTGATGCGGCCAATGCCAATGGCGGCCGCGATAATATTAGCGTCTTGCTGGTAAAAGCCGGTGGTAGTTCCGAAAAGCGCGGTTTAATGGCACGCTTGCTGCGAACCTGAGCGGCGCGCCAGAAATTGCAAACAACAAAGTTATAGAAACAGGAGTCGACCATGCCGAAGATGATTGTGTCGATCGACGGGGTTGTCATCAAGGAAGTCCAGTTGACAAAAGACCGTACGACGCTGGGTCGACGGCCCTATAACGACATCGTGATCGACAATCTTGCCGTCAGCGGAGAGCACGCGGTGGTGCAGATGATGGGCAACGACGTGCATCTCGAAGACCTGAACAGCACCAACGGCACTTACGTCAACGGCAAGGCGGTCAAGAAGCAGCAGTTGCAAAACAACGACACGGTCGAAATCGGCAAATACAAGATCAAGTTTGTCCATGAAGCGGGCAATGAAGGATTTGACCGGACCGTGATCATGAAGGCTGGCTCCATGCCGCCGCCTTCTCCAGCGCCATTCCGGCCGTCCACGGGCGAGGTCACCACCGCAGTCTCGGCGGGCGCCGCCATCAAGGTTTTGTCCGGCGCCGCTGCCGGGCGCGAGGTTCCCTTGGTCAAGGTCGTGACCACGATCGGCAAGCCCGGCGTGGCCGTTGCAGCCATTACCAAGCGGCCGCATGCCTACGTTGTGGCCCATGTGGATGGCGCCACCATTTCCACGCTCAATGGCGTGTCGATTGGACCGGAACCGGTGACCTTGAAGAACGGCGACGTTCTGGAGCTTGCCGGTACGCAGATGCAGTTCGTGCAAAACTGATACATCCTCCACGTCGGCGCCTGATTTCGCAACAGCAACCGGCGAATGTCAGAGCAACATGGGCGCGCTCCTAAAGCATTGGCGCCGCATTCTCGTCACGCTGATTCCACTGGTTTTCGGCCTGCTCCATGCTGACGGCTTCTTGCACCTGGATGTCCTGCAGCGCCTGGACGACATCATCTATGACGCGCGGCTGCGCGCCACCATGCCCCGGACGCTGGACGACCGGGTTGTCATCGTCGATCTGGATGAGAAAAGTCTGGCCGAAGTAGGCCGCTGGCCCTGGAGCCGCAACCATCTGGCCAAATTGGTCAACGAGTTGTTTGACCGACAAAAGATTGCCGTCCTGGGGTTTGACGTGGTTTTTGCAGAGTCCGACGAGAGCTCGGGCCTGAAACGCCTGCGCCAACTCGCTCAGAACGAATTGCGTGACCAACCCGGGTTTACGAGCCGGCTCCATGCGCTGGAGGAAACGCTCGACTACGACGCCCTGTTCGCCAAATCGCTGGAAAAGCGGCCGGTGGTGCTTGGCTACTATTTCACCAGCGACCGCGATGGGCGCACCTCGGGCGTGTTGCCCGCGCCCGTGATGGACCAGGCTTCATTGGACGGCCGGACCATCGAGGCCAGCAAGTGGAACGGCTATGGCTCCAACATCGACCGCATCGCCAAAGCGGCGCCCATAGGCGGGTTTTTCAATGCCATTTCGGAAAGCGACGGCACCATCCGATCGACGCCCTTGATTGTGGAACATGGCGGCCGCTATTACGAATCGCTCGCGCTGTCGGTGTTTCGCACGCTGTTGAGCCTGCCTCCGGTGCGCCCGGGATTTCCGGAAGGGCGCTACCAAAGCGGCAGCTACCAGGGCATGCAAAGCGTGTTGCTCGCGCACGCGGACCGGACCTTGGCGATTCCGGTGGACCGGCGGGTTTCCGTTCTGGTGCCGTTTCGCGGCTTTGGCGGCGTGAATGGCGGCTCCTACCGCTATATCTCCGCCGCCGATCTGGTGGCCCAGCGCGTGCCCGCGGAATCGCTGAAGGGAAAGATCGTGTTGGTGGGCACCACGGCGCCGGGTTTGCTCGACCTGCGCGTGGCCCCGGTCGGCGAGGTCTATCCCGGTGTGGAAATGCATGCCAACGTGATCTCCGGACTGCTGGATGACAACATCTTTGTGAAGCCGGACCTCGCGCGCGACTACGAGGTGATGACGCTGGTCGTTGCCGGGCTGGTTCTTGCCATCGGCTTGCCCCTGCTCACGGCGATGCGGGCCGTGGTGCTCAGCGTGGTGGTGATTGCGGCACTCGTGGCGGCGAACCTGTGGTTCTACCTGGGCTACGGCCTGGTGCTGCCGCTGGCCTCGGCGATTCTCATGGCATTGACGGCATTTGCGCTGAACATGAGCTACGGCTACTTTGTGGAAAGCCGATCCAAGCGTGAACTCGCCAATCTGTTCGGTACTTATGTCCCGCCTGAGCTGGTCAATGAAATGCTGGTCGACCCCGACAGCTACAGCATGAAGGCCTCGAACCGGGAGCTGACCGTGATGTTTTGCGACATGCGCGGTTTCACCAAACTGTCCGAACAGATGGAGCCGACCCGGCTGCAGGAATTGCTGAACGACGTGTTCAGCCGTTTGACGGAACTGATCCGCGCCAACCGCGGAACCATCGACAAATACATGGGCGATTGCGTCATGGCGTTCTGGGGGGCGCCTGTGGAAACGCCCGACCATGCCCAGCTTGCGGTCAAAACGGCGCTGGCCATGGCGCAAGCCGTGCACCGACTCAATGCGGAGCATCGCGCCCGCGGCTTGCCGGAAATCGGCATCGGCATCGGCTTGAACACCGGCACCATGTGCGTGGGCGACATGGGCTCGGATATCCGGCGCAGCTACACCGTCATCGGCGATGCGGTGAACCTGGGGTCGCGGCTGGAAGGGCTCTCCAAGGTGTACGGCGTGGAGATCGTGGCGGCCGACTCCACCCGGCGCCTGGCGGCGAATTTCAGCTGGCAGGAGCTGGACCGGGTCCGGGTCAAAGGCAAGGACCAGGCCGTCGCCATCCATACGCCGTTGGGCCCCGCGGACAAGGTGCAGGAGCCGCAAGTGACCGAACTCAAGGTCTGGAGCGCCCTTCTAAAGGCGTACCGGGCCCAGGATTGGGAGCAGTGCGATGTACAGTTGCTCAATCTTCAGCGCATAAATGCGGAAAAGTACCTTTACCAGCTTTACGCAGAGCGTGTAGCCTCCATGCAGCGGCTACCCTTTGACCCTGCTTGGGATGGCGCCACCAATTTTGAAACCAAATGAGGGGTTGACATGAAGGTTCGTGTGCTGGGCTGCTCCGGGGCGATCGCCAAGGACTGCCGGACCACGTCTTTCTTGATCGATGGCGATGTCCTGATCGATGCGGGCACCGGCGTCGGCGATTTGACGCTGGAGGAAATGCGCGGCATCGACCACGTTTTCCTGACCCATTCGCACCTGGACCATGTGGCGGCCCTGCCGCTGATGGTGGATGCGATTGCCTCGCAGCGCAAGACACCGCTGCAAATCCATGCCTTGGCTGGCACCATCGCCGCTTTGAAAGCCCACGTGTTCAACGACTTGATCTGGCCTGATTTCAGCCGCATTCCAAGTCCGGAGGCGCCGCTGATCAGTTTCCACGAGCTTGATGTCGGCGAGGTGTTGCAGATCGGCGGCAAGCAGATCGAGGCGCTGCCCGCGGTGCATACCGTACCTGCCGTGGGCTATGCGGTCTCGCCCGACAAATCCGTCTGGTGGGTATTCAGCGGGGATACCGAGCGCAACCCCGCCTTCTGGGCGAGAGTCAACCAGATGGAGGTGGGCATGCTGGTGATCGAAACCGCCTTCAGCAATCGCGAAAAGGACTTGGCCCGGCGCAGCCTGCACCTGTCACCGCATGTACTGGCCGACGAGCTGGAATGCATCGCGCGTACCAAGAATTTCCCGATCTACATCACCCATACCAAGCCTTCCGAGACCGACCTGATCATGGCTGAAATCCAGCGATTCGATCAGACGCAGCGATTCGGCAGCAGAGTTCCGCACGATATCCGCTGGTTGCGTGCCGGGCAGGAGTTTGAGCTATGAGCGCATTGCCGAAGCCATCGGCCCTAGGCGGCGATTCCGAACTGGCCTTTCTGGAGTCCCAGAAGTTGCCGCCGGAGCGGCGCGGCGTTACTTTTGAGGCGCTGTTTTTTCGGCAGTTGCAGCAAGTCACCACGCAAATCCACGCGACCGACAACGTCGAGCAGATCATGCTGGAGGTCAGCGCCGACATCTGCAAGCTGCTCAATGCAGACCGCTTGACCTTGTACGCGGCGAGTGACGACCAGACCGCCATCGTTTCCAAAGTCAAGACCGGCCTGAACAGCAGCCGCGAGCTCAAGCTGCCCGTCAGCCCGCAAAGCCTGGCGGGGTACGCCGCATTCAGCAAGCAACTGCTCAATATCGCCGATGTCTACGATGACGAGGCGCTCAAGCGCATTCATCCGGCCTTGAGTTTTCTCAAGGAGGTCGACAAGCGTTCCGGCTACCGCAGCCGGCAGATGATCGTTGCGCCGATCATGGAGGGCGACACCTTGCACGGCGTGCTGCAGGTGATCAACAACAAGAGCGACCAGCCCTTTGGCGAGCTCGATGTGGAAGGCGTTTCCCAGCTCTGCAAGACGCTGGCAACCGCCATTCGGCAGCGCATGCAGCGTGCCGCTGAAATCCAGCGCCGCAAGGCCACGCGCTATGACGGCCTGGTCACCAAGGGGTGGATCACGGATGCTGCGTTGCAGCAATGCCTGGAGCAGTCGCACAAGCTGACCACGCCGGTGGAGCGCATCCTGATGGCCGAGCACAAGATCCAGGCCAGCCAGATCGGCAGCGCCCTGTCGTCATTCCACGGTGTTCCCTACGAGCCTTTCAGCACGGCGCGCATCCGCTCCGAAATGCTGCACGGCTCCCTGAAGCGCGAATTTCTTGAGAACGCCGGCTGGATTCCGCTGGAAGAGACGACGGAAGGCCTGGTGGTGATGTGCCTGGATCCCGAGGTCGCACGCGGCTCGCGCCTGGTCCCGCAGGTGTTTCCGCGCATCACCAAATTTGCCTACCGCGTGACCTGCCAGACCGAGTTCGAGGAAACTCTGGCGCAGTTGTTCGGTGCTGCGTTGGAGGGCGGGTCGATCGACCAGATGCTGGCGGACATGGATGCGCCGGCAACCGAAGATGGTGGCAGCGACGACGCGCTCGAATCGGCCGCGGCCGACAACGAGCTGGTGAAGTTCGTCAACAAGGTCATCCTCGACGCCTACCACCAGAAAGCCTCGGACATCCACATCGAGCCGCTCCCGGGCAAAGCGAAAACCGGCATCCGCTTTCGCATCGATGGCTCGCTCATCCCCTATATCGAGGTGCCTGCGCATTTCCGCCAGGCCATGGTGACCCGGCTGAAAATCATGTGCGACCTCGATATTTCCGAGCGTCGCAAGCCGCAGGACGGCAAGATCAAGTTCAAGAAATACGGGCCTGTGGACATTGAGTTGCGCGTGGCCACCATACCCACGGCTGGTGGTGTCGAGGATGTAGTCATGCGGATTCTGGCGGCGGGCGAGCCGATTCCGCTGGAAAAGCTGGGCTTGACGCCGCACAACCGCCAACGGCTGGAGAAAACCGTGAGCAAGCCCTATGGGCTGTTCTACGTGTGCGGGCCCACGGGCTCAGGCAAGACCACCACCCTGCATTCAGTGATGAAATTCCTGAACACCTCCGATACCAAGATCTGGACGGCGGAAGACCCGGTGGAAATCACGCAAAAGGGCCTGCGCCAGGTCCAGGTGAACAAGAAGGCTGGAATCGATTTTGCGCTGATCATGCGGGCTTTCCTGCGGGCCGATCCGGACATCATCATGGTCGGCGAGTCACGCGACAAGGAAACCGTGTCCATGGGCGTCGAGGCATCGCTGACCGGCCACCTGGTGTTCTCCACGCTGCATACCAACTCCGCGCCCGAGTCGATCACGCGCCTGCTGGACATGGGCATGGACCCCTTCAACTTTGCCGACGCCCTGCTCGGCATCCTGGCGCAGCGCCTGGCCAAGAAACTGTGCGACTGCAAGCAGGCCTATGTGCCGGACCCGCAGGAGCTTCGCAGCTTCATCAAGGAGTATTCAGACGAACTGCGCCACACCGAAGCCTGGAAGACCGATCCGGGTGGTGAAGCGCAGAAGCTGCTCGAAGAATGGACGGAGCTATACGGCAAGGACGGCACGCTGCATTTCTACCGCTCGGTCGGCTGTGAAAAATGCAACAACACCGGCTACAA
>DATILI010000059.1:0-25568 GCA_035476635.1 Burkholderiaceae bacterium
GTGAAGATTCCGGTCAGGGTCTGGCGTAGCCAGCGATTGCCCGGATCGGCCTCGAAGCGCTTGCTCCAGTGCAGCGACACCGTGAATTCGCGCAGCGGCAGTGGCGGTTCGACGATGGCATAGCCGCCGCTGAAGCCGCGCGCGATGTTGCGCGGCATCACCACCGCGAGATCGGTCGCTTTCACGATGGACGGCAGCACCATGAAATGCTCGGTGGTCAGGCGCACCCGGTCTTCCAGGTTCAGCAGTTGCAGGATGCGCAAGGTGTCGGCATGGGTGCGTACCGAGACAAACTCGAGCTGGCGCAACGCACCGAGAAGTGCCTGGCCGCTCTTGCGCTTGCGCGCGAACGGATGGCCTTCGCGCAGCAGCACGATATAGCGGTCCTTGAGCAACTGCACACGCTGCGTGTCCTTGACGGTGGGCAGAAAGCCGAAGGCGAAATCGACGCGGCCGCTGTCCAGTGCGTCGGTGATCTCGCTGCGGGGTAGCGGCAGCGTGTCGATGCGCAAGCCCGGCGCCAGCTCGCGCAGCGCCACCATCAGCTCGGGCAGGAAACGCCCTTCGCCGATGTCGCTCATGTGGATGCGAAACACCCGGCGCGATTGCAGCGGGTCGAAATCGGCCGATTCGTTGAGCGCTTCTTCGAGCGTGCCCAAGGCGCTGCGCACCGCCTGGGCCAGCCGGTCGGCCTTGGGCGTGGGTTGCACGCCACCGGCGGCGCGCACGAACAGCGGGTCCTTGATCAGCAAGCGCAGGCGGGTCAGGCCATGGCTGGCCGCGGGCTGGGTCAGGTCCAGCCACTCGGCGGCGCGGCTGACATTGCGCAGGCGGTAGACCGCGTCGAACAGGCGCAGCAGGTTGAGATCAATGTCCTTGATATGCATCGCGCCATCATCATGCATGCGGCGCATATTGAATAGCCTTTTCATTGCATTGGCGGATGATGCGCGATGGTGGACACTGCTTGCCGATCCGCCAGCCGGCCAATTTGCACAACCACAGCACCCCATGGAAGTCTCCTTCAGCAAAGAAATCGAATCGCTGCGCCTGGGCGCGGGCCAGACCTTCCACGGCGAAGGCATCCTCGCCATCACCAAGGCCCTGCTGCAATCGGGCGTGGCCTATGTGGGCGGCTACCAGGGCGCGCCGGTCTCGCACCTGCTGGACGTGATGGTGCAGGCCAAGCCCTACATGGACGAACTCGGCGTGCATGTGGAGGCCTGCGCGAACGAGGCCTCCGCGGCCGCCATGCTGGGCGCCTCCATCCACTACCCGTTGCGCGGCGCAGTGACGTGGAAGTCGATCGTCGGCACCAATGTGGCGTCCGATGCACTCTCCAACCTGTCTTCGCCCGGCGTCAAGGGCGGCGCGCTGATCGTGGTGGGGGAAGACTACGGCGAGGGCGCCTCGGTGATCCAGGAGCGCACCCATGCCTATGCGCTCAAGTCCAGCATGTGCCTGCTTGATCCGCGGCCCGACCTGGGCGTGATGGTGCGCATGGTGGAAGAAGGCTTTCGCCTTTCGGAAACTTCCAACATGCCGGCCATCCTCGAGCTGCGCATTCGCGCCTGCCATGTGCGCGGCAGCTTCGAAACCAAGGACAACCTGCCGCCGGCTGTCTCCACCCAGGCGCTGATGGCCGAGCCGGCGGGCTTTGACTACGCCAAGCTGGCGCATCCGCCCGTCACCTTCCGCCACGAAAAGCTCAAGGGCGAAGAGCGCATTCCCGCGGCGCGGCGCTACATCGCCCAGCACGGGCTCAACGAGTTCATGCCCGGCAAGCATGGCGACCTCGGGCTCATCGTGCAGGGCGGCCTGTACAACGCGCTGATCCGCAGCCTGCAGCAGCTCGGCCTGGCCGATGCGTTCGGCGAGAGCGATATCCCGATCATGGTGCTCAATGTCACTTACCCGCTGGTACCGGAGCAGGTGGCCGACTTCTGCGTCGGCAAACGCGGCGTGCTGGTGGTCGAGGAAGGCCAGCCCGAATACATCGAGCAGGAAATCGCCACCCTGCTGCGCCGCCGCGACATCCAGACGCCGCTGCACGGCAAAGACCTGCTGCCCGCTGCCGGCGAATACGGCGTGGAAACAATCGCTGGCGGCCTGGCCTCGTTCGCAACGAAATACCTGGGTACCGCCGCCACCGACGGGCCCCTGGCCTGGCTGGCCGGCAACCGCACCCGGCGCGAAGCCGTGGCGCAACAGCTCGCCAAGCCCCTGCCCGCCCGCCCGCCGAGCTTTTGCATCGGCTGCCCCGAACGGCCCGTGTTCTCGGCGCTCAAGCTGGCGCAGGCCGACGTCGGGCAGGTGCACATCGCGGCGGACATCGGCTGCCATGCCTTCGGCACCTTCGAGCCCTTTTCCATGGGCCACTCGATCCTCGGCTACGGCATGAGCCTGGCCAGCCGCGCCGGGGTGTCGCCGATGATGCAGCGGCGCACGCTGTCCATCATGGGCGACGGCGGCTTCTGGCACAACGGCCTGCTGACCGGCGTGCAGTCCGCCTTGTTCAACAAGGACGATGCCGTGCTGCTGATTTTCAAGAACGGCTACTCCTCGGCCACCGGTACGCAGGACCTGATCTCGACACCCACGGAGGCCGCCAAGGCCGTGGTTGCCGACAAGCTACAAAGCCTGACCCACACCAACACCACCATCGAGAACACCTTGCAGGGCCTGGGCGTGCAATGGCTGCGCACGGTCCACACCTACCGCGTGGACAAGATGCGCGCCACACTGAACGAGGCCTTCACGACCGGGTTCAACGGCCTGAAGGTGATCGTGGCCGAAGGCGAGTGCCAGCTGGAGCGCCAGCGCCGCATCAAGCCCTGGATTGCCGGCCTGCTGAAAAAAGGCGAGCGCGTGGCGCGCGTGAAATACGGCGTGGACGAAGACGTTTGCAATGGCGACCACGCCTGCATCCGCCTCTCGGGCTGCCCGACGCTCACCATCAAGGACAACCCCGACCCGCTCAAGGTCGACCCCGTGGCGGTGGTCATCGACGGCTGCGTCGGCTGCGGCCTGTGCGGCGAAAACGCGCACGCGGCCACCTTGTGCCCTTCGTTCTACCGCGCCGAAATCATCCAGAACCCCAAGTGGCATGAACGCCTGCTGGCCGGCTTTCGTGGCGCTTTTGTTCGGATGCTCCAATCATGAAACCTATCTCTCTCCTCATCTGCGCCCTCGGCGGCGAAGGCGGCGGCGTGCTGACCGAGTGGCTGGTCGACATCGCGCACCACGCAGGCTATGCGGTGCAGAGCACCTCGATCCCCGGCGTCGCGCAGCGCACCGGCGCAACCACCTACTACGTCGAGGTGTTTCCAGTGCCGCTGGCGCAGCTGGGCGGAAAACGCCCGGTGTTCAGCCTGAACCCGGTACCCGGCGCGCTCGACGCCATCGTCTCGTCCGAGCTGCTGGAGACCACACGCCAGATCGGCAACGGCATGAGCTCGCCCGAGCGCACCGCCGTCATCACCTCCTCGAGCCGCACGCTGACCACGCAAGAGCGGATGCAGCTGGGCGACGGCCGCGCCGACAGCGCCGACTTGGTTGGAGTGGTCAAGGCCTTCAGCCGCGCGCACCACGTGTTCGACATGGGGGCTGTTGCAAAGGAGACCGGCACCGTCGTCAGCGCCGTGATGCTGGGCGCGGTGGCCGGCAGCGGGCTGTTCCCGTTTCCGCGTGAGGCGTACGAGGCGGTCGTGCGCGAAGGTGGCAAGGGTGCGGAGCAAAGCCTGCGCGGCTTTGCGCGCGCCTTCGACATCGTCAGCCAGCCACCCATCCCCGGTCATTCCGGGCTCGACCCGGAATCCATGACCCAGCAAGCGCATGGATTGCGGATCAAGTCCGCAATGACAGCCCTTTTGGAGACGTTTCCCGCACCCGTCCACGAAATGCTCACCCTCGGCCACGCGCGCATGCTGGAGTACCAGGGCCCTGCCTATGCCGACCTCTATGTCCGGCGCCTGGAAAAGGTACTGCAGGCCGAGCGCGAAGCCGACCCCGGCGCCGAACACCACTACGCCGTGACGCGCGAGATGGCGCGCTGGCTTGCGCTGTGGATGGCCTTTGACGACATCGTGCGCGTGGCCGATCTGAAAAGCCGGGCAAGCCGCTGGCTGCGCGTCAAGAGCGAAGTCAAGGCGCAGGACGACGAACTGCTGCAGGTATACGACCACTTCAAGCCCGGTGCGCCCGAGTTCGCCGCGCTGCTGCCGCCAGCCCTGGCAGCGCGCGTCACGCGCTGGGACCGCAACCGTGTGCTGCGCGGCAAGGAGCCCTGGGCCATGCCGCTGAAAGTCGGCACGCACTCGGTTTTCGGCATGCTGGCGCTGCGCACCCTGGCCAGCCTCAAATGGCTGCGCGTGCGCGGCAACCGCTACCGCCAGGAGCAGGCCATGATCGAACAATGGCTGCAAGGCGTCGTCGACGGCACGCGCCGCCACTGGCAACTGGGCCACGAGATTGCCCTGTGCGGCCGCCTGATCAAGGGCTACGGCAGCACCAATGAACGCGGCAAGGAAAACCTGCTGCATGTGCTGGAGCATCTTGCCGTCGCTGCGAACGCACCCGAGACCAACGCCGGGGCCATCGCCGCCGCCCGCAGCGCAGCGCTGGCCGACGACGCCGGCAAGGCACTGGACCAGGCACTGGTGCAACACGGTGCACCGGCCCGCCCGGTGAAGGCGCAGCCCATTCGCTGGGTGCAGAACCCGCACCGCAAGGCCCAGCTGGCCAAGACACAAGGCGTGAAATGACTTTTCTCACAGAACAAACCAGGAGACGCAGATGAAAGCCCTTTCCAGAACTGCCCTGCCCCGCCGCGCGCTGTTGGCCATCGCACTGGGCGCATCGTGCATGCTGCCCCTGGTGGCGGCCCATGCGCAGGCCTGGCCCAGCAAACCCTTGCGCGTGGTCGTCAACTTCCCGCCCGGTGGCGCGGCCGACCAGATCGCGCGTGCCGTCTCGCAGCCGCTGGCCGAGGCCCTGGGCCAGCCCGTGGTGGTGGAAAACCGCGGCGGCGCCGGCGGCAACATCGGTGGCGAGGTGGTCGCCAAGTCGCCGGCGGACGGCTACACCTTGCTCATGAGCTCGGGCGGCATGGTGTCGATCAATCCCTTCCTCTACCCGAAGATGCCGTTCGACCCGGTCAAGGACCTGACGCCGGTGGCCGCCGCGGCGCGCGTGCTGGTGTTCCTGGAAATCAAGCCGACATTGCCGGTGAACAACGCGCGCGAATTCCTCGCCTACGTCAAAGCCAATCCGGGCAAGCTGACCTTCGGCACGCCAGGCAACGGCAGCTCGCCGCATCTCGCGGCCGAGATGATGAAAGTGCAGGCCAATGTGTTCGCCGTGCATGTGCCCTACCGCGGCGCCGCCCCGGCCATGCAGGACTTGCTGGCTGGCCAGATCGATTTCATGTTCGATCCCGGCATCGGCTTGAACCAGGTGCGTGCGGGCAAGCTCAAGATGCTGGCCGTGGGCAGCCTCAAGCGCTCGCCGCTGTTCCCCGACGTGCCCACGCTCGATGAGGTCGGCCTGAAGGGCTTCGACGCCGACACGGTGTTCGGCTTCTATGCGCCCGCCGGCACGCCGCCCGACGTGGTCGGCAAGCTCAACCGCGAGATCAACCGCATCCTCGGCACCCAGGGCGTGAAAGACCGCATCGCCGGGATCGGCGGCGAGGCCTTGCCGCTGACACCGGCGGAATTCAGCGCCAAGGCCGCTGAAGACGCCAAGCGCTTTGGCGCGCTGATCAAGGAACGCAAGATCACCGGAGACTGAAGGCGCTTTGCCACAATCACCTCATGAGCAAAGAAACCATCTACACCATTCGCGTCGAATTCGGCGACTGCGATCCGGCCGGCATTGTCTGGTTCCCCAACTTCTTTCGCTGGATCGACGCCGCCTCGCGTGATTTCTTCGCGCAGTGCGGTGTGCCACGCTGGGAAGAAACCGCGCGCACCATGGGCGTGATCGGCACGCCGCTGGTGGACACCCATTCGCGCTTCCTCAAGACCGCCAGCTACGGCGACACGCTGCAGCTGCACACCAGCGTCAAGGAATGGCGCGACAAGAGCTTCGTGCAGATCTACCGCATCCAGCGCGAACGCCAGGACGGCGGCGAGGCCGACCTGATCATGGAATGCGAGGAAGTGCGCATCTTCGCGGCCAAGCGCGAAGACGGCAAGAACGGGATTCGGGCGGTGCCGATTCCGCAGGCGGTTCGGGCATTGTGCGCGTAGCGCCAGCTTTCGCGCCGCTTTCGAGCCCGATCCGAACCAGCATCATTGACGCCACGGCAAGTCCATCACCATTCCGTCCGGGAGCTTCACCGTGCCGCCCATCGGCATTGCGCCAACGAATTCGCTTTCGGTCTCGGCGAAGATCTGGTGCACCTGTCCCGGCGGCAGGATAAGCGTGTCGCCGGGCTGGTAACGCACTTCGCGGTCGGCCACAGTCGCCCGGCCGCTTCCCTTGAGGAACAGGACCACCTCCTCCGTGTCATGGCTATGCGGCGGGGTCGCCGAATTGGCGTCCATGCGGCCATGCCACATCTCGACCTGCTGGGCACCGCTGGCGGGCGTCGCCACGCCGGCCACATGGTTGCCTTGCAGGCTGTGCACCTGGTTCTGCTCTTTGCGAAACACCGGCCGGGGAGATTCCGAGTTGTGGATGGCATTCATGATGGGTTCCTTTCGTTGTTCATGGGATTGGTCGTTTGTCCACTTTCGACTGCGCCGTCGAGCACAGCTGCGCGAAGTATGGTTTCCAACGATTGATGTGTAAACGGCACTGAGTGTCACAATATTCACGACAATAATTCCTCAATCAAGCGGGAGATTTCCATGATCGGCCTGGACCTCATCGTCTCGTTCGCCTCGGCGGCGCGTCATGCGAGCTTCGCTTCAGCGGCGCGCGAGCTTGGGCTATCCCCGTCGGCGGTTGCCAAGAACGTTGCGCGTCTTGAGGCGCAGCTGGGCATGCGCCTGTTTCATCGCACCACGCGGCAGGTCACGCTGTCGCAGGACGGCGAAGACATCTATTCGCGTTGTCAACGCATTCTGGAAGATGTGGAATCGCTGGAGGGGGCGGCGGCCCAGGCGCGTTCCGGGCCCCGTGGCACGCTGCGCATCGACATGCCGGTGACCTATGGCCGCCAGGTCGTTCAGCCAGTGCTCATGGAACTCATGACGCGTCACCCGGCGCTGAAGATCGATGCGCGCTTTTCCGATGAAGTCGTCGATATCGTCAAGCAAGGGCTGGACGCGGCGGTGCGGATCGGACCGCTGGCCGATTCGAGCCTCGTCGGACGCGTGTTCGATCAACAGTTCCTGTCGATCTACGCGAGCCCGGCCTACCTTGAGCGCCATGGCAAGCCTGGTTCACCTGACGAACTGGCCCAGCATCGCTGCCTGCTCTTTCGCTTGCCCTCCAGCGGCCGGGATCGACCGTGGCAGTTTCGCGCGGGCAAGCGCGACTTCACTCTGATGCCCGAAGGCGGCGTGCGGCTGGGTGAGGGCGAAGCACTGGTTCAGGCCGCAGCGGCCGGACTAGGCATCATCCAGGCACCCACCTACCTCGCAGACCTGCAAGCAAAGCGCGGGCAACTGGTTGAGGTTCTTGAAAAATACAGGCCACCGCCGCTGCCCATTTCATTGGTCTATCCGAGCCATCGCCATATCCCGCTGCGGGTGCGCGCACTGGCCGACGCGCTGGCCGCTACAAAATCAGCATCGCCCGAAAGTCGTTGACGTTGGTATGCGTGGGCCCGGTGATCACCAGGTCGTCCAGCATCCTGAAATAGCCGTAGGCATCGTTGCGGTCCAGGTAGTGGTCGATCTTCATGCCCAGCGAATGGGCACGCGACAAGGTTTCTGGCGCGACGACGGCGCCGGCGTTGTCTTCCACGCCGTCAATGCCGTCGGTATCGGCCGCCAGCGCCCAGACGCCGGCCTGGCCCTGCAGCGCCTGGGCCAGCCCCATGCAGAACTCGCCGGCCCGCCCGCCTCGGCCGCGTGGCGTGCCCTCGGGCTGCTTGCGGATGGTGACGGTGGTCTCGCCGCCGGACAGGATCACGCAGGGCTTGGCAAAGGGCTGGTCCCGGTGTGCCACGGCGCGGGCCAGCGCCCCGTGCACCTTGCCGACTTCGCGTGACTCGCCCTCGACCTCATCGCTCAGGATGTACGCCGCGATACCCGCGCCACGCGCCGCCGCGGCCGCCGCCTCGAGCGACTGCTGCGGTGTCGCGATCATCTGGACTTCATGGCCATGGAAGGCGGCATCGCCGGGCTTGGGCGTTTCCAGGTCGCCGTGCTCCAGCCCTTCGGCCAGCGGCGCGGGTATTTCAATCGCGTAGCGCTTCAGGATGGCCAGCGCGTCGGCGCAGGTCGTGGCATCGGGCACGGTCGGGCCGCTGGCGATGATGGACGGATCGTCGCCCGGCACGTCGCTGATGGTCAGGGTGACCACCTTGGCCGGGGCGCAGGCCGCCGCCAGCCGCCCGCCCTTGATGCGCGAAAGATGCTTGCGCACGCAGTTCATCTCGGCGATGTTGGCGCCGCTGTTCAGAAGCGCCTTGTTGATGCGCTGCTTCTCTTCCAATGCCAGCCCCTCGGCGGGCAAGGTGAGCAAGGCCGAGCCGCCGCCGGAGATCAGGCACAGCACGAGGTCGTTGGCCGTGAGCCCCCGGGTCAAGGCGAGGATGCGTTGTGCTGCCGCAAGCCCGGCCGCGTCGGGCACGGGATGCGCGGCTTCGACGACTTCAATGCGTTGCCTGAGCCCTTCGGGCCGCGGCGGAATATGGTCGTAGCGGGTCACCACCAAACCTTCCAGAGGCGCATCGGCCGGCCACAGCGCCTCGACCGCCTGCGCCATCGAGCCGCCCGCCTTGCCCGCGCCCAGCACGATGGTGCGACCGCCACTTTCGCGGCTTGGCGGCTGGGGCAGGAAGGCCGCCATGTTGTGCAGCGGCAAGGCGCGCCTGACGGCCGCTTGGTAGAGGTATTCGAGGAACTGGTGGGGCTGGGCGGTGGGGTCTGGGGCGGTCATACAAGAGTCTCCGGCGGACATTGTGCCGCCGTAACCCGTTGGTAACCACGCATTGCGGTCAAAACTGAATGGACCACCGGATCATTTGCGGCGCGTTTTACTTCTTCCCAAGGTTCAGCCGCTGCGCGCCTTCGGTATAGAGCTGGGTCTTTTCCTTCATGAACGCATCCATCTGCTCCACGCCGACGTTGACGAGTTCGAAGCCGCTCCTGGCGGCGAGCTCCTTCATTTCGGGGTCGTTGTTGAGCGCCGCCCACATGTCCGACACGCGCTTGCGTGCTTCCGGTGGGGTGGACTTGGGCACGCCGATGCCGCGGTAGGCGCCGTCCACCCAGTCCACGCCGAGTTCCTTGAACGTGGGCACGTCAGGCATCAAGGGATGGCGCCTTTCCATGGCCACCGCCAGCGGGCGGACGCGGGTCTTGTTGTTGATGGCGAAGGCCGTGTACGTCATCGCGCCATTGACCTGGGCGCCCATGACGGCCGTGGCCATGTCGCCTGTGCCCTTGAATGGCACGTAGATGGTCTTCACGCCAAACGCGGCGTTCATGCGCTCATGCGCCGCGTGGTTCGCCGAATTCTGGCCTGAGCCACCCAGGCTGAGCTTGCCGGGGTCGGCCTTCGCGGCCTTGATGAAATCGGCAAAGGTCTTGATGGCGCTTTGCTCGGGCACCACCAGGATGTCGGGCGTGTAGTGGAACCAGAACACCGGCGTGATGTCCTGGGTCTTGTACTGCACCTGGCCTTCGATCGGCTGGAACACGATGTGCGGCAGGTTCACGCCCACCACATTCAGGCCGTCGCCCGGCAGCTGGTTCATCTGCGACCACATCAGCGCACCACCCGCGCCGGCCTTGTACTGGATGATGGTGTCGATGGCCGCGCACTTTTTCTTCAGCACCACTTGCTGGTGCCGCGCCGACAAATCCGACTCGCCGCCCGGCGGAAAGGCCTGCCAATACAGGATGTTCTTCTCGGGGCAGGCCTGCGCCAGCGCGATGGGCGCCAGCAGGGCCAGGCCCAGCGCGCAAATAACTTTCTTCATGGTGTGTCTCCTGCCGGTGGTTGTGGGCTTATCTACCGTGTGGCGCGATGCGTGCGCAGACCGCCGCGGTCACTTGGGCGGTAGTCGCGCTGCCGCCGAGGTCGCGAGTGTGCAATGTTGCGTCGGCTGTCACGGACTCGATGGCGTCCATCAGCGTCGCGGCGGCCCCGGCCTCGCCCAGGTGTTCGAGCAGCATCACGCAGCTCCAGAACGTGCCCACCGGGTTCGCCAGGCCCTGGCCCATGATGTCGAAGGCCGAGCCGTGGATGGGCTCGAACATCGAGGGGTAGCGGCGCTCGGGATCGATGTTGCCGGTCGGCGCGATCCCCAGGCTGCCGGCCAGCGCGGCGGCCAGGTCGCTCAGGATGTCGGCGTGCAGATTGGTCGCCACAATCGTGTCCAGGCTCGCGGGGCGGTTCACCATGCGCGCGGTGGCAGCGTCGACCAGTTCCTTGTCCCAGCGCACATCGGGAAACTCCTGGGCGATCTGCGCAGCGATTTCGTCCCACATCACCATGGCATGGCGCTGCGCATTGCTCTTGGTGACCACGGTGAGCAGCTTGCGTGGCCGGGTTTGCGCCAGGCGAAAGGCATAGCGCATGATGCGTTCCACGCCGGCGCGCGTCATCATCGAGACATCGGTCGCCACTTCGATCGGGTGGCCCTGGTGGACGCGTCCGCCGACGCCGGCGTACTCGCCCTCGGAGTTCTCGCGCACGATGACCCAGTCCAGGTCTTGCGGCTTGCAGCGCTTGAGCGGCGCGTCGATGCCCGGCAGGATGCGCGTGGGCCGCACGTTGGCGTACTGGTCGAAGCCCTGGCAGATTTTCAGGCGCAATCCCCACAAGGTGACGTGGTCGGGAATATGCGGGTCGCCGGCCGAGCCGAACAGGATGGCGTCCATGCCGCGCAGAGCGTCGAGCCCGTCGTCCGGCATCATCACGCCGTGCTGGCGGAAATAGTCGCCGCCCCAGTCGAACGCGGTGAAATCAAATCGAAAGCCCTGTTGCGCCGCGGCCAGGGCCTGCAGCACGGCCTGGCCCGCAGGCACCACTTCCTTGCCGATGCCATCGCCCGGGATGCAGGCGATCTGGTAAGTCTTCATTCCTTGTCCTTGAATTTGCTGAAGGGATGTGGCGCACTGTAGACCTTGCCAGATTCAACGAATGTACATAGAGTCAATTCATTGTTTACTTTGATTCAACAATGTCCACACCCGTCACGGCTCCTTCCGAAATGGCCTTCTTCAGCCTGCTGGCTCGCTGCAGCAGCTTCTCGGTTGCGGCGCGCGAACTGGACTTGAGCACCCCGGCCGTCAGCAAGCGGCTGGCGCAGATGGAAGCGCGCCTGGGCGTGGCGCTGCTGCACCGCACCACGCGGCGCATCAGCCTGACGGCCGAAGGCGAGGTCTACCTCGCGCATGCGCGGCGCATCCTGGCCGACATCGACGACATGGAACGCCTGGTGGCCAGCGCCATGACGGCGCCCAAGGGCTTGCTGCGCGTGAACGCCACCTTGGGCTTTGGGCGCAGCCACATCGCGCCGTTGATCTCGTCGTTCGTCAAGCGCCACCCGGAGGTGCAGGTGCAGTTGCAGCTGTCGGTCAACCCGCCAGCGCTGTCCGACGACGCATTCGACGTCTGCGTGCGTTTCGGCGAGCCGCCCGATGCGCGGGTCATCGCGCGCCGCATCGCGCCCAACCGCCGCCTGCTCTGCGCCGCGCCGGCCTACCTGGCGCGGCACGGAACGCCGCGCGTGCCCAACGACCTGACCCAGCACAACTGCATCTGCATCCGCCAGGGCGACGACGCCTACGGCCAGTGGCGCCTGCAACTGGGCAAGCGCAACGAGGCCGTCAAGGTACGCGGCAACCTGAGCACCGATGACGGCGAGATCGCGGTGCACTGGGCGCTGGCCGGCCACGGCATCATCCTGCGCTCCGAATGGGACATCGCACGCTACCTGCGCAGCGGCCGGCTGCGCCAGGTGCTGGAGAGCTACCAGACGCCGCCCGCGGACATCCACGCGGTCTACCCGCAGCGCCACCAGGTGTCGGCACGCGTGCGCGCATTCGTGGATTTCCTCGCGAGCCACTTTGAAAAGTCGTCCACGCGCGCGGCCGGGCTCGTGAACGACTGGTAGTGCGCGTCGTCACCAATCCGTCACTCGTTCGTCATCAAGCCGTCATGCACGGCGCCTACGCTCGCCCATTTGCACGGAAGGCGCCAGAGCACAGTGGCCACCAAAACATGGAATCGGGCGTGAAGGACTCTCCAGCGAGCACGCTATCGCTATGGCAACGCGTTCCCGAAGGCAGCGGGCCGCTGGCACGCCTGATGCGCAACAAGGCCTTGTACTCCGTATTCCAGCCGCTGGCCGACCTGCGCGAGGGCGCAGTGTTTGGCCACGAAGCGCTGATCCGCGGGCCCAAGGGTTCGCCCTTCCAGTCGCCCGACATGCTGCTGGAAATGGCGGCCAGCGAAGACCTGCTGATCGATTTCGAACTGTTCTGCATCACCACCGCGCTGGAAAACTGGGCCGTGCTCGATGAGCCGGGCCGGCTGTTCCTCAACATCAGCGCCGACGCCCTGGTGCATGCGGTCAACCAGCTGCGCGGCAGCGCCCTGGGCGAATTTTTCCGCGGCTTCGGCGTCTCCCCGCGCAAGCTGGTGCTGGAAATCACCGAACACGAACGAGTCAGCGACATGGCCCAGCTGCGCGACGCCGTGAAGGACGTGCATGCGGCAGGCGCCCTGCTCGCACTTGACGACTTCGGCGACGGTCGCTCCAGCCTGCGCCTGTGGTCCGAGGTCAAGCCCGACTTCGTCAAGATCGACAAGTACTTCATCCGCCACATCGCTGCGGACACCGAGAACCTGCAGATGGTCCACGCCATCAAGGGCATCGCCAACGTATTCGGTACCGCGCTGATTGCCGAGGGCATCGAGACCGCCGACGATCTGCGCGTGCTGCGCGACCTGAGCATCCCCTACGGCCAGGGCTATCTGCTGGGGCGCCCCTCGCCCAGGCCGCGCACGCAGATCGAGACGGAAGCGATCGAAGTCATGCGCGACCGCCGCGTGGCGGTGATGCCGCAGCCGCAGCGCTCCGGCCGGCCCGGCATCCTGCGCAACATGTCGGTGATCTATGCGCCAAGCGCCGGACTGAGTACGACGAACAACGACCTCTCCCGCATGTTCCATGAGCGCGCCGACCTGCACGCCATTGCCATCGTGGACGAGGGCCGGCCGGTGGCGCTGGTCAACCGCCAGCAGTTCATGAACCACTATGCGACCCTGTACTTTCGCGAGGTGCACGGCCGCAAGCCCTGCATCGCCTACGCCAACCATTCGCCGCGCGTGGTCGAGCTGGACTACGACGTCGACGAGCTGGTGGGCATCCTCACCTCACAGGACCAACGTTACCTGAGCGATGGTTTCATCGTCACCGACAACGGCCGCTACGTGGGCCTGGGCACCGGCGACCAGCTGGTGCGCTCGGTCACCGAGGCGCGCATCGAAGCGGCGCGCCACGCCAACCCACTGACCTTCCTGCCCGGCAATATTCCGATCAGCCTGCACATCGAGCGCCTGCTGGCCAGCGACGCCGAGTTCGTGGCCTGCTATGCCGATCTGAACAGTTTCAAGCCCTTCAACGACCACTATGGCTACTGGCGCGGCGATGAAATGATCCGCCTGGTGGCGAAGCTGGCCGTGACCCACTGCGACGCGCGGCGCGACTTCGTCGGGCATGTCGGCGGCGACGACTTCATGATCCTGTTCCAGAGCAACAACTGGCAGCAGCGCTGCGAAAGCATCGTGGCTGAATTCGCCGTACAGGCCCTGGCGTTGTTCGACGAGCCGGCGCGTCTGGCCGGCGGTATCCATGCCGAAGACCGGCACGGCGTGATGCGCTTTTTCCCCTGCACCACCTTGTCGATCGGCGCGGTGCGCATCCGCCGCGGCGCGTTTCGCCATGCCGAGGAAGTCGCAAACGCCGCGGCCCTGGCCAAACATGATGCCAAGATGGCCGGGCAGGGTCTGATCCTGCGGGAGGATGTTCAAGCGCCCGGCGAAGCGGCTGCGGCGTTTCCCGCCTCTCAGGCCTGAGCTGCCTGCGGGTCTGACTGCAATGCCCGCACAGCGGGCAGCAGGCGTTCCACCTGGTCCAGCGGCACGCGCTCGGCGCCGGGTGCCAAGGTCGCCAGCGCGCTGAGTGTTTCGGTGGAAACACGCCCTACCACCCGGCTCAGGTCGCTGAACCGCACGCCCTGGCGCACGAGAAACGCCACATAGGTGTAGCGCAGGACCTCGGGCGTGATCGAGGCGGGCTGCTCCAGATGCCCATCGTAGGCGCTGGAGGTCACGATGGAGGCGAGGTCTTCGCCATCCATCGGCTGGCCCTTGGCGTTGGGGAAGAGTGGCGCGGTGCCGCTTGCCGGGGCTAGCGTGCCCAGCAGTTCCAGCAGCGGACGCGGCAGCGGCAGGGCGCGGCCGGCGTCGCCCGGCACACGCAGATTGCGGGCGGCGGTGTCGACATCTTCCACCTTGAGCGCGATCAGCTCAGGCCCGGTCAAGCCGTACAGCAGGTAGATCAGCGCGGCCAAATTCTCGGGGGCTGCCGCGCGCAGCAAGCCCTGCACTTCGCTGGGCAGCAGTTCGCGCGGAGCCGAGCGCAGCAGCAGTTGCGGGTCTTGCGCGGACGATGTCAACGCGGGCCCGGCCGCCGGCGCCATGCCCGGCAGGCCTGGCGCCGCCGGATACGGCACGGCCATCCATGGCTGCGGCATGATGACCGTGGTTGGCCCCACGGGCGCGGCTTCGGTGCGGTTGAAGAACTCGACAAACCAGACCGCCAGGAATCCCAGCAATAGCGATGCGGCCACGCTGATGGCCGCGTCGCGCGTATACAGGGGCTTCAAGGGCGTATCTGGCGCTGCAGCCGGTTCGACCACCAGCACACGGGGCTTGCGCGTGCCTTCGGTCGCTTCCAGCGCCAGCACTTTTTGCCGGGCCGCCTGGCGCATCTGCTCCAGGCCCTGCAGTTCTTCCTGCATACCCTTGAATTCACTGAAGCGCCGGCTGAATGCCTGCACCGTCTGCCGGTCGTCGGCCAGCTGCTGCTGCAGGCGCTGGGTGGTGGCGCGCGCGCCGGCGGCTTCTTCCCGGGCTTCAGCCAGGGCACCTTGCTGGCCCTTCACGCGTTCCGTCTCAAGCTGTTGCTCCAGGTTGGTGATGCGTATTTTCATGGCCTTGGCGTTCGGGTCCATCTCCAGGTATTGCGGTGTGAACTGGCGCTCCAGCGCCCGCCATTCCTCGCGCATCTGCGACAGGCGCTGTTCAATCGCCGACACCGTCGGATTCACCTTCAATTGCGGCGCAGACTTGTTTTGGGCGATGGCCTGCTCAATGGCGCGCGCCTTGCCTTCGGCCACCGCCTCGCGCTCGGTGGCCGTGCTCAGCGACGTGCCCAGGCCCTTCAGGCGCGACAGGGTCTGGTTTTCGTCACGCTCGGCGGAAACGATGTCCGAACGCAGGCGAAACCCCTCGACCGCGCGCTTTTTCTCGCCCAGCCGGGACTCGATGACCTTGGCCTCCTCGCGGGCCTGATCCAGATCGGTCTGCGCGGTGGTGGTGCCGGTTGCCGCCTGTTCCTCGCGGTAGACGTCGATGACGGCGTTGATCAGCCGGGTCAGCAAGGCGCGTTCCGGCCCCTGCGCCTCCAGTTGCACCACATTCGTGTCCTGTACGCGCGTGACGGTGAGCATCTCCTGCACCGCCAGCACGGGGTCGGCCCCGAGGCCGCGCAATTCGCCCTGGTCCTGCAGCCGCTTGACGACTTTTTCCAGCAGGGGCCGACTATTGAGAATCTGCAGCTCCACCAGCAGGGCTTGCGGATTGTCCGAACGCGCCGGGGCCGCCGCCGAGGAGGCGCCGCCAACCGTCGGTACTTTCTCCGAGGGCATGACCTGGATTCGCGCGCTGGCCGAGTAGACGGCCGGACGCATGTAGGTGTAGGTCAGGCTGAGCACCGCGCACAGCAGGAAAACGCTGAAGAACACCAGCACCCGCCGACGCATGCGCCCGCTTCGGGATGGTGCTTGCGAAGGCGCGTGGCCATAGCCGCCGGTAGAGGAATCGGCGCCGCCAGAAAGGAAATGCGGGGATCGGATGGTTTGGTCTCGCACTGCCAATGCTCCCGTTTTTGAACTATGGAATCAACGCCAGCGCGATTCAAAATCCACGCGCGGCAACACGCCAATATAAACCGGCTTGAAGTCCGACAGGTAACAGGCTGCGAGTGGAGGCTCGAAATCGCCCTACAACGCGTCAAAAGTGACGCTGGCGACCAGCCCTCGCCCGTGGGGCCCGGTGCCGAGTTCAAAGCGCGCGTTCATCAGCCTGGCGTACTGCGCAACGATCGGTAGGCCCAGCCCCGCGCCCTGGCCCAATGTATGCCCTGCCTCCCCTTGCGCCCAGCGCTGGGTCAGCCTTGCGCGCATGTCCTCGGGCAGTCCCGGGCCGTTGTCGATGACGGCAAGCGAAACCCCGGACCGCTCCTGGGCGAGCGCCACCGTGACGCTGGTCGTGGCGCTCGCAGGATCCAGTCCGTAGCGCAAGGCGTTGTCGATGAGGTTGTTCAGGATGCCTTCGACCAGCGTGACGTCTGCCGCCACCCGAACCGGGTTCTCGGCGCCGCGCGCGCCCAGGTCGACGTTGGCTGCGTCGGCGCGCGGAAGAAAGCGCAGCACCGCATCGCGCACCATGTCGTCCAGCGCAATCGCTTCGAGCCGCATGCCGGGATTGGCCTCGTCGGCCAGCGCCAGCGCGAGCAGCTGGTCCACCAACCGGCTGGCGCGCGCCTGGCTGCTGGCAATGCCCTCGAGCTGCACGCGCCAGGCCTGTGGATCTTTCTGCGCCAGCCCATACTCGGCCAGCGCCCGGATGCCGGCCAGCGGCGTACGCAGCTCGTGCGCAATATTGCCGGCAAACTCCCTTTGCGTCCGCGCGCTCTGGTCCAGCCGCCCCAACAGCGAATTGACAGCCACGCCAAGCCGCTCGACATCCCGCGTCGTTGCCGATACCGGCACAAACGTCAAATCATGGGCATCGCGCTGGTCGACCGCCTGCTGCAGTTGCGCCAGCGGCTGCAGGTCGCGCTGGATCGTGCCACGCAGCCACAGTGCAAGCAGCAACAGCAAGACCAGCTGCGGCCCGATGGAATACATCAGCAGGCGTTGCAGCAAGGTGCTGCGGCTCAAGGTCGTCTGCGCCATGACCACATCGAACGCGGCCGGCTCGTCGCGGTGCAGGGTCACGGTGCGCAACGGCCGGCCGCGGTAGGTGAAATCGGCAAACCGGTAGACAGCGGCGTCGGGCAAGCGCGGCGGATGCAAATCCGGATTTCCGGCCACCAGCGTGCCGTCGGACTGCAGGACCGCGAAAAAAACGGATTCGACCTGGTCGAACAGCACCGTGTTGACTTCGCGCGGCGTCAGGCTCAACTCCAACTTGCCGTCGTGCAGCTTCACGTTCGCCGCCATCAGGTAGGCGTCGTCCAGCAGCGAGCGGTCGAACGCCTGTTGCGTGAAGAAACTGGCAATGGCCAGCGCCGTCAACGTGCCGGCAAGCCAGGTCAGCGCCAGTGGCACCATGACGTGGCGCAGGACGCGCGCGCGCAGCGAGGGCTTGCTCAGAGATCCGCCTCCAGCACATAGCCCAGGCCCCGCAAGGTGCGGATACGCACACCCGAGCCGGCCAGCCGCTTGCGCAGGCGCGAGATGAAGACTTCCAGCGCGTTGTCGCCCAGCGCTTCGTCGAATTCGGAAAGCTTGTTCGAGAGCGCGCGTTTGTTGAGTACGCGCCCGGCCGGAGTCATGAGCTCGCTCAGCACTTCAAACTCGCGTGCCGGCAAGTCCAGCGCCTGGCCGGCCAGCAAAAACCGCCGCCCTTTGCGGTCCAGCGTGAGGCCGCCCAGCTCAGCCAGGTCGTCCGTGCCTTGGGCGCGCCGCTGCAGGGCGCGCAGCCGCGCTTCCACTTCGGCAAGGTCAAAGGGCTTGCCCAGGTAGTCGTCGGCACCGGCGTCCAGGCCCGCGATGCGCTCGGCGGTCTGGTTGCGCGCGGTCAGGATCAGCACCGGCGTGCGGTCGCCACGGGCACGCGCATTGCGCAGGGCGCGCAGGCCGCTGCCCAGGCCGCTCTGGGGGTGGCCAGTCAACGGCAGGTTCAGGTCCAGCAGCACCGTATCGAACGGTTGCACTTGCCAATAGTGCTCCGTCTCTTCAAGGTTCTCGGCAACGTCGACGCGGTGGCCCGCATCACTCAGGCTGCGCACCATCACATGGCGCAGAACGGCATCGTCTTCAACCAACAGGATTCGCATTTCTTCACTGCCAAGAGCCCGCGCAAAAGCCTCTGGGTACGCACTACCACTTATGGCTTCAGTCAGTTGGCGGTCAGCCCCTGTAACCGATAAACAAGCCTTTGAGCATACGCCAAGCGGCACTCTCCCAAAAGCGAAACGCAAGCGGGGCGGAGCCGCAGCTCCAATCCTGTCGAGGAGACATTCTTGAAACCCAAGAGCCAGAAAGACTTTTTCTCCGGCCTCATGTTCGGCGCCGTCGGCGGCGCCTTTGCCTGGGGCGCCACCACCTACAACGTCGGCGAGGGCGCGCGCATGGGCCCCGGCTACTTTCCGCTGATGCTGGGCATTGTGCTGGCGGTGATGGGCGTCGTGATCATGCTTCAGTCCCTGGCCGCCAAAGTCGAGGGCGGTGACCGTATCGGCAAATGGGCCTGGAAGCCGCTGGCTTACGTGCTGGGTGCCAACCTGGCGTTTGGCGTCCTGCTCGGCGGGCTGCCCAGCATCGGGGTTCCGGCCATGGGCCTGATCATCGCCATCTACGCGCTGACCATCATCTCCAGCATGGCTGGCGACAACTTCAAGCTGCGCGACGTTCTGATCCTCGCCACGGTCCTGGCAGTGGGCAGCTACCTGGCTTTCATCGTTCTGCTCAAGCTGCAGATCCAGGTGTGGCCAACCTTCATCACCGGCTGAAAAAGGACAATTCCATGGAACTGCTTTCCAACCTGTCGCTCGGCTTTGGCGTCGCCTTCACGCCCATCAACCTCTTGTATGCCTTCATCGGCTGCGTGCTGGGCACGCTCATTGGCGTGCTGCCCGGCATCGGTCCGGTAGCCACCATTGCCATGCTGCTGCCAGCCACCTACGCCCTGCCCCCGGTGTCGGCGCTGATCATGCTGGCGGGCATCTACTACGGCGCCCAGTACGGCGGCTCCACCACCGCCATCCTGGTCAACCTGCCGGGCGAATCGTCTTCGGTGGTGACCTGTATCGACGGCTACCAGATGGCCCGGCAAGGGCGGGCCGGCCCCGCGCTGGCGGCGGCCGGTCTCGGCTCGTTCTTTGCAGGTTCGGTCGGTACCTTGATTCTCGCGGCCTTCGCACCGCCGCTGACTGAATTGGCCTTCAAGTTCGGCCCGGCCGAATACTTCTCGCTGATGATCCTGGGCCTGATCGGCGCGGTGGTGCTGGCCTCGGGCTCGTTGATCAAGGCCGTGGCCATGATCGTGCTGGGACTGTTGCTTGGCCTGGTCGGCACCGACGTGAATTCGGGTGTGGCGCGCTTCTCGTTCGACATCCCCGAGTTGACCGACGGCATCGGCTTCGTCGTGATCGCGATGGGCGTATTCGGCTACGGCGAAATCATCAGCAACCTGGCGCAGCCCGAGCATGAACGCGAGGTGTTCACGGCCAAGGTGGTGGGCCTGTTCCCGACCAAGGAAGACTTCAAGAACATGGCGCCCGCTGTCTTGCGCGGCACGACCCTGGGCTCCATGCTGGGCATCCTGCCAGGTGGCGGTGCCTTGCTGGCGGCCTTTGCGGCCTACGCCCTGGAAAAGAAGATCAAGATGAAGCCCGGCGAAATCCCGTTCGGCAAGGGCAACATCCGTGGCGTCGCTTCGCCTGAATCGGCCAACAATGCCGGTGCGCAGACTTCCTTCATCCCGCTGCTGACCCTGGGCATTCCGCCCAATGCCGTGATGGCGCTGATGGTCGGTGCCATGACCATCCACAACATCCAGCCGGGCCCGCAGGTGATGACCAGCAATCCGCAGCTGTTCTGGGGCCTGATCGCCTCGATGTGGATCGGCAACCTGATGCTGGTGATCCTGAACCTGCCGCTGATCGGCATGTGGATCAAGCTGCTGACCGTGCCCTACCGCTTCCTGTTCCCGGCGATCGTGCTGTTCTGCGCCATCGGCGTGTACTCGACCAACAACAACACCTTCGACATCTGGATGGTGGCGGCCTTCGGCTTCATCGGCTACTTGTTCGTGAAGCTCGGATGCGAGCCCGCGCCCTTGCTGTTGGGCTTCATCCTGGGGCCGATGATGGAAGAGAACCTGCGGCGCGCCCTGCTGCTGTCGCGCGGCGACTGGAGCGTGTTCGTCACGCGCGGCCTGTCGGCCGGCCTGCTGGCGGCGGCCGCCTTGCTGCTGGCAATCGTGCTGTTGCCCGCGGTGAAGAGCAAACGCGAAGAAGCGTTCGTCGAAGACTAGGCGTCTTCATTGCCCCGAAAGAAAAAGAGCGCCACAAGGCGCTCTTTTTTTTCCTGCAGAACATTCTCAGGCCGGCGTTCGCGCCCCCTGCGCCAGCGCCAGCGCCAGGGCGTTGTGCCGCTCCAGCAAAGGCTCCAGTTCCAAGGTGGCCAAGCGCCCTTCGCACACCACCACCTTGCCATTGACCACGGTGTAGGCTGCCTGCGGGCTTGCGCACAGCATCAGTGCACCCACCGGGTCGTGCACGGCACCACCGGCAAAGCTCAGGGTGCGCAAGTCAAACAGCGCCAAGTCGGCGCACATGCCGGGCGCCAGGTGGCCGATGTCGCCGCGGCCCAGCACCTGCGCGCCGCCGCGCGTGGCAATCGCCAGCGCGTCGCGCGCCGTCATTTCAGAAGGGCCCTGGTCGCAACCAAAGGGTTCGAGCGAGCGGCCGACGCGCGCCAGCAGCATGGCCTGGCGCGCCTCATTGACCATGTGCGCGCCATCGTTGCTGGCGCTGCCGTCCACGCCCAGGCCCACCGGCACGCCGGCGTCGATCATCTTGCGGATCGGCGCGATGCCCGAAGCCAGGCGCATGTTGCTGCACGGGCAGTGGGCGACACCGGTCCTTGATTTCGCAAACAGCTGCATGCCGGCGGGGTCGAGCTTGACGCAGTGGGCGTGCCAGACATCGTGGCCCAGCCAGCCCAGGTCCTGTGCGTATTCGGCCGGGGTGCAGTTGAACTTCTCGCGGCTGTAGGCGATGTCGTGGTCGTTCTCCGCCAGGTGGGTATGCAGCCGCACCTGGTAGGCCCGCGCCAGCCTGGCCGATTCGCGCATCAGGTCGCGGCTCACGCTGAAGGGCGAGCACGGCGCCACGCCCACGTTCACCATGGCGCCATGCGTGGTGTCGTGGTAGGCCTCGATCAGGCGCTGGGTGTCTTTCAGGATGAGGTCCTCGCGCTCCACCACGCGGTCGGGCGGCAGGCCGCCTTGCGACTGGCCCACGCTCATGCTGCCGCGCGTGGCGGTAAAGCGCATGCCGATCGCCTGCGCGGCTTCGATGCTGTCGTCCAGCCGAACGCCATTGGGGTAGATGTAGAGATGGTCGCTGCTGGTGGTGCAGCCGCTCATCAGCAGCTCGGCCATGGCCACCTGGGTGGACACGCGCACCATCTCGGGCGTCAAGCCGGCCCAGATCGGGTACAGGCCGCGCAGCCATGAAAACAGCTCGGCATCCTGCACCTCGGGAATCGCCCGCGTGAGCGACTGGTACATGTGGTGGTGCGTGTTGATCAGGCCGGGCGTGACCAGGTGGCCGCGCGCGTCTATCACTTCATCCGCGGTCTGCGGCAGGGCCGTGGCCGGCCCGACCTGCTCGATGCGGTGGCCGCGGATGAAGATCGATGCGTTGGCGAGTTCGCGGCGTGCGTCGTCGAAGGTCGCGATGCACTGGGCATTGCGAATCAGCAAAGTGGACATGGGGAAACCTATTGGGTTTTGGCGCCAGCCTGGAACCACTGGCCGATCAGGGCGCGTTCCACATCGGTGATACCGGTGGAGTTGTTCATCGGCATGAGCTTTTGCACCACCACCTGCTGGTACATGGACTGCGCGTGCTGCTTCACCAGCTCAGGTGAATCAAGACGCACGTTCTTCATCTGCACCTGCGCGCCGTGGCACATGTAGCAGCGCTGCTCCAGCACTTTCTGCACTTCCTTGAAACTGTCCGGGCTGTCGGTGGCTGCCGTGGTGGAGGCAGGGGCACCGCCCGCCGCAGCGTTCGCGGCCACCGGCGTTTGCGGTTTGGGCTGCAGCCAGACCACGGTGCTGGCGATGACCGCCAGGCCGACCAGCGCATAGCCGATGGGGTGGCGGTTGCGGCCCAGCTTGTAGCCGTGGCGCATCACGAAGAACTGGCGGATGGCGGCACCGGCGAACATCATCAGGATCAACACCAGCCAGTTCTGCGGATGGCTGTAGGTGAAGCTGTAGTGGCCGCTGAGCATCGCAAACAGCACCGGCAGCGTGAAGTAGGTGTTGTGCACGCTGCGCTGCTTGCCCCGCTTGCCGTGGATCGGGTCGACCGGCTCGCCGGCCTTGATGGAGGCGATCACCTTCTTCTGGCCGGGAATGATCCAGAAGAACACGTTGGCGCTCATCGCCGTGGCGATCATGGCGCCCACCAGGAGGAAGGCCGCGCGGCCCGCGAACCAATGGCAGGCCAGCCAAGAGGCCACGCAGACCAGCACGAGCACCAGCGCGCCGACGATCGCGTCACCGTTCTTGCTTTGCCCGAAGAACCGGCAGATTGCGTCGTACAGCAGCCAGAACACCGCGAGGAACGACAGCGCCACGGCGATGGCCGCGGCGGGCTGCCAGTCCATCAGCGACTTGTCGATCAGGTAGGTGCCGGCGCTCCAGAGGTACGAGACGGTGAACAGGGCGAAGCCCGTCATCCACGTGGTGTAGCTCTCCCAATAGAACCAGTGCAGGTGTTCCGGCAGCTTGGGCGGCGAGACGTTGAACTTGACCGGGTGGTAGAAGCCGCCGCCGTGGACGGCCCACAACTCACCGCTGACGCCCTGCTTCTTCAGGTCTTCATCGACAGGCGGCGTGAGGCTGGAATCGAGAAAGACGAAGTAGAACGAGGAGCCGACCCACGCGATAGCGGTAATGACGTGGACCCAGCGCAGGAGCAGATTGGCCCAGTCGAAGAGATAGCTTTCCATGTTGGATGAACTGTGGAAGCCTGCTCACCACTGCGGGCGCTCTGAGCAGTTGGGGCCGCGAACAACGGGAAGGATCCCGGGCTCCGCTGCGGCCTGTGCACCGAAGTGTATACAGTTTCGACGCGGAAGGCCAGTGCAGCCCATCAGGGTTTGTCCGGGGGAGCCAGTTGCAGGATCTGCGCCGCGACGCTCACGGCGATCACCTCCGGCTCTTTGCCGGTGATGCCCGCAAGGCCGATGGGGCAGGTGATCCGCGCCAGCTCCGCCTCACTAAATCCCCGGTCCTGCAGGCGATGGCGGAAGGTCGCCCATTTGGTCTTGCTGCCGATCAGGCCGATGTAGGGAAGATCGTCCGATTCCCTCAGCCTGCGAAGGCAGGCCGCCACGACGTCCAGGTCTTCGGCGTGGCTGAAGCTCATGATGAGGACGCGTGAACCTGGTGGCAGGCCGGCCACGGCCCCGTGGACCGGATCGGAATGCTCGCACACGACGTTTGCGGGCACCTGCTCGGGAAAGATCTCGTCGCGGCTGTCGATCCAGGACACCGCGAACGGCAGTGTCGACAGCACGTTGACCAGCGCCTTGCCCACATGGCCCCCGCCGAACAGGGCCAATGGCGACAGGTGCGGGGCCAGGCGTTTTTCCAAGGCGGGTATGTCTGCTGCGCCGACGCGCTCGAAACGCAAACTCACGACACCCCCGCAACATTGGCCGAGGCTCGGGCCTAGCGGATATTGGCGCACGGGCTCGCCCGGCGCGCCGGCGAGGCGCCGCCGCGCCTCATCGATCGCCTGGAACTCCAGGTGGCCGCCGCCGATGGTGCCGACCACGCCGTCGGCGAAGACTGCCATCCAGGCCCCTGACTCGCGCGGCACCGAACCTTTTGTCGTGTCGACGGACACCAACACGGCGTCTTCGTCAACGAGCCTGGATGTGACAACATTCATGGAATTCGCGGCGAGCTGAGCGTCTAATCGAAAATTGCGAAACTAATGGGTAACGGCAGTCATCCAAAAGAACAGTATCGCGTTCAATTGAGCTCAGCTGTACCCGCGCCCGAGAAAAGCGCACCATCCCGGAGACGTTCATGAAGCATATTCCCCGCCTGCGCTATTCGTTGCCGGGCGCCCTGGCCGCCGTGGGCGCAGCCATTCTTGCAGGCTGCTCCTCGTCTGTGCCGGTCAAGGAGCCGGCTGCGCAGGCTCCCGTCGATTCCAAGGCGCCCGCTGAAGCCCAGGCGCCCAGCACCAGCCCGTCGTACGCCAGCTCGCGCGCTTCCAGCGCCGCCACGGCGCGCGCGTATCGCGCAGATGCCGCATCGCACCTGTACGCCGCGAACTCCGAACGCATCTACAAGGGCCGCCTGCCGCCCATGCTCTACGCCATCGGCGTGCTGCAGGTGGAAGTCGACAGCCGCGGAGCCGTGCGCAAGCTGGACTGGATGCGCGCGCCCAAGCATGCGCCGGAAGTCATCGCCGAAATCGAGCGCACCGTGCGCGCCGCCGCGCCGTTCCCCGTGCCGGCCCGCATGGGCAAGGTGGTCTATACCGATACTTGGCTGTGGCACAAGAGCGGCCGTTTCCAGTTGGATACGTTGACCGAAGGCCAGGACTGAGCTCACGAGCCCCGGTACGTCGAGTAGCTCCACGGGCTCACCAGCAGCGGCACGTGGTAGTGCTGCTCCGGGTGGGCCACGCCGAAGTCCAGCGCCACCTGATCCAGAAAGCTCGGCTCGGGCAGCGCCACCCCTTTTGATTTGAAGTACCCGGCCACGTCGAACACGAGCCGGTACGTCCCCTTCTTCAGGCTCGCGCTGTCGTACAGCGGGCCGTCCGGGCTGCGCCCGTCATCGTTGAGCGTGAAGCGCTTGACCAAGGCCGAGCTCTCTCCTTGCGTCGTGTAAAGCGCCACCGCCATGCCAGCGGCGGGGCAGCCGTGCATGGTGTCCAGGACGTGCGTGCTCAGGCCCATCGCGATCTCCAAATATTGTGGACGATAGTGTATACACTTTTTGGATTTGCGGCTATCATGCCGCTCCATGGAGTCGTCATCCACCACTCATTTCATCGTCGAGTCGCTGACCCGGGCGATCGTGGAGCATCGGCTTCAACCCGGCACCAAGCTGGCTGAACAGAAGCTGGCCGACCACTTCGGCGTGTCGCGCACGCT
>DATILI010000060.1:0-5052 GCA_035476635.1 Burkholderiaceae bacterium
ATCGGTGCGCTGGCTGAAGTCACGCAGATGAGCAAGTCGGGCGTATTTGCCCACTTCGGCTCGCGCGAAGAATTGCAGATTTCCGTGGTGCGCGAGTACCACAACCGGTTCGAGGCGGAGGTCTTCGAGCCCGCCATGCAGGCGCCGCGCGGCTTGCCGCGCTTGCGTGCGCTGTACGGCAACTGGATGAAGCGCACCTCGGTCGAGATCGACTCGGGCTGCATCTACATCAGCGGCGCGGTCGAGTTCGACGACCGGCCGGGCCCCGTGCGCGATGCGCTGGCCAGCTCGGTGCGCACCTGGCTTGGCGCCATGCGCCGGGCCGTGGAGCAGGCCAAGGCCGAGAACCATCTGCTGCCAACGGTCGATGAAGACCAGCTGCTGTTTGAAATCCACGGCCTGATCCTCGCGCTGCACTACGAAGCCCGCTTCCTGCAGGCCCCGGGCTCGATCGAGCGCGCGGTGCGCGGCTTCGACAACATCCTCGCGCCCTACATCGTGGCGGGCGCGGCCGGCAGCCAGTCTGCCAAGCCTCTTTCCAAAAAACCCAGGCGCGCCTGAACTTTTTTATCCGGATCCACAAGGAGTAACCACCATGCCCAGCTATACCCCCCCTCTGCGCGACATGCAATTCGTCATGCACGAAGTGTTCAAGGTGACCGAGGAATTCAAGGCCTTGCCCAAGCACGCCGAAGTCGACATCGACACGATCAATGCGGTGCTCGAAGAAGGCGGCAAGTTTGCGGCCGAGGTGACGTTTCCGCTGAACATCAGCGGCGACGAGGAAGGCTGTACGCTGGACAAGGCCACGCACGAGGTGCGCGCACCCAAGGGCTTCAAGGAGGCCTATGCCAAGTACGTCGAAGGCGGCTGGCCTGCGCTCTCGTGCGACCCGGCTTACGGCGGCCAGGGCCTGCCCTTTGTCGTCAACCAGTGCCTGTACGAGATGCTGAACTCGGCCAACCAGGCCTGGACCATGTACCCGGGCCTGTCGCACGGCGCCTATGAAGCGCTGCACGCGCATGGCACCGAGGAACAGAAGAAGCTCTATTTGCCCAAGCTGACCAGCGGCGAGTGGACCGGCACCATGTGCCTGACCGAACCGCACTGCGGCACCGACCTGGGCCTGTTGCGCACCAAGGCCGAGCCGCAGCCGGATGGCAGCTACCGCATCACCGGCAACAAGATCTTCATCAGCGCCGGCGAGCACGACCTGGCACCCAACATCGTGCACCTGGTGCTGGCCCGTCTGCCGGACGCGCCGCAGGGCAGCAAGGGAATCAGCCTGTTTGCCGTGCCCAAGTTCAACATCAATGGGGACGGTTCGCTGGGCTCGCGCAACGGCATCTACTGCGGCGGCCTGGAGCACAAGATGGGCATCCATGGCAATGCCACGGCCCAGATGGTGCTCGACGGCGCCGTCGGCACCCTGGTGGGCCAGCCCAACAAGGGCCTGGCCGCCATGTTCGTGATGATGAATGCGGCGCGCCTGGGCGTGGGCAACCAGTCGCTGGGGCTGACCGAGGTGGCCTACCAGAACGCGCTGGCCTATGCCAAGGACCGCATCCAGATGCGCTCGCTCTCCGGCGTGAAGGCCAAGGACAAGCCGGCCGACCCGATCATCGTGCATCCCGACGTGCGCAAGATGCTGCTCACCGCGCGCGCTTATGCCGAAGGCGGCCGGGCCCTTGCCATCTATTGCACGATGCTGCTGGACAAGGAAATCAACCACCCGGACGAGAAGGTGCGCAACGACTCCGCCGAGATGGTGGCTTTGCTCACGCCGATCGTGAAGGCCTTCCTGACGGACAACGGCCACATCGCCACCAATGCCTGCATGCAGGTGTTCGGCGGCCACGGCTTCATCAAGGAATGGGGCATGGAGCAGTTTGTGCGCGACAACCGCATCAACATGATCTACGAAGGCACGAACACGGTCCAGTCGCTGGACCTGCTGGGCCGCAAGGTCCTGGGCAACAACGGCGCTTCGCTGAAGAAATTCGGCAAGCTGATCGGCCAGCTGGTGGAAGAAGAAGGCGTCAACGAGAAGATGGCCGAATTCATCAACCCCCTGGCCTACCTGGGCGACCAGATGACCAAGTTCACCACCGAGCTCGGCTTCAAGGGTTTCCAGAATGCCGACGAAGTGGGCGCCGCCGCGGTGGACTACCTGCGCGTGGCCGGCCACCTGGTGTTCGGCTACCTCTGGGCGCGCATGGCACAGGTCGCGCTGCGCGAGATCGCCGCCGCCGAATCGGAAAAAAGACCGGCCGACCCGTTCTATGTGGCCAAGGTGCAGACCGCGCGTTTCTATTTCGCCAAGCTGTTCCCCGAGACCGCGATGCTGATGCGCACCGCGCGCGCCGGCGCCAAGGTGTTGATGGAAACCGATGAAGTTTTCGCTTGAATTCCCTCAAATCCAGGAGACCGCTATGACGATTCGTTTTCTTGTGGCTGCGCTTCTTGCCTGCAGCGCCGGCCTGGTGAATGCGCAGATGGCCCAGGTGACCCCCGTGGGCCAGTGGCACACGATCGACGACAAGACCGGCGAGATCAAGAGCCAGATCGCCATCACCGAATCGTCGGGGGCCTTGAGCGGCCGCATCGAGAAGCTGCTGCGCAAGGGGGCCGACCAGGCCGCCAAGTGCACCGAGTGCACCGATGACCGCAAGGACAAGCCGATGATCGGCCTGGAAATCATCCGTGGCGCGAAGAAGGCCGAAGGCAAGGATGTGTGGGAAGACGGCAAGATCCTCGACCCCGAGAACGGCAAGAGCTACACCTTGCGGCTCACGCCGGTGGATGGCGGCAAGAAACTCGACGTGCGCGGCTCGGTGTTCGGCATCGGCCGCACCCAGACCTGGGTGCGCGTGCAGTGATTCAAGAAAGACAGTAGATGTACAAAGAACGTGATGAACGCGGCACGGCGGAGCCCGGCGCAACAATCGAAAGGCAGCAACCCATGAGCCGCTTCCAGGTCAAAAAAGTCGCCGTCCTCGGCGCCGGTGTGATGGGCGCGCAGATTGCCGCGCACCTGGTCAACGTCAAGGTGCCGGTGGTGCTGTTCGACCTGCCTGCGAAAGAAGGACCAAAGAACGGCATCGTCACCAAGGCCATCGATGGCCTGAAGAAGCTCAAGCCCTCGCCGCTGGGCGTGGCCGACGACGCCGCGCTGATCAGCCAAGCCAACTACGAAGAGCACATGGAGCAGTTGAAAGACTGCGACCTGATCATCGAAGCCATTGCCGAGCGCATGGACTGGAAGCTGGATCTGTACAAGAAGATCGCACCCTTCATCGCACCGCACGCCATCGTCGCGTCCAACACCTCGGGCCTGTCGATCACCCGATTGAGCGAGGCGCTGCCCGAAGAAATCAAGCCGCGCTTTTGCGGCATCCATTTCTTCAACCCACCGCGCTACATGTATCTGGTGGAGTTGATCAACACGCCCACCACGCAGCCGCAGATCCTGGATGACCTGGAAACTTTTGTCACCAGCGGCCTGGGCAAGGGCGTGGTGCGCGCCAAGGACACGCCGAACTTCATCGCCAACCGCGTCGGCATCGCCGGCATGCTGGCAACGATGAAAGAGGTCGAGAACTTCGGCCTGACCTACGACGTGGTGGACGACCTCACCGGCAAGAAGCTGGGCCGCGCAAGCTCCGGCACCTTCCGCACCGCGGACGTGGTGGGGCTGGACACGATGGCCCATGTGGTCAAGACGCTGCAGGACAACCTGAGCGCCGACGCTACCGCAGGGGCCTCCAAGTTCGATCCGTTCTATCCCAGCTTCGGCACACCCGAAGTGCTCAAGACCCTGCTGGAAATGGGCAACCTGGGCCAGAAGACCAAGGCCGGTTTCTACAAGAAGGCCGGCCGCGATGTGCTGCGCTTCGACCTGAAGAGCAAGGACTATGTGCCTGCCGGCGAGAAGGCCGACGAGGTCTACGGCCGCATGCTCAAGAAGCCCGCGGGCGAGCGCCTGAAGCTGCTGCGCAATGCCGAGGGACCGCAAGGCCGGTTCCTTTGGGCCATCCTGCGCAACAGCTTTCACTACGCGGCCGTGCACCTGGCATCGATTGCGGAAACCGCGCGCGACGTGGATTTCGCCATGCGCTGGGGCTTCGGCATGAAGCAGGGCCCGTTCGAGCTCTGGCAGGAAGCCGGCTGGCTGCAGGTGGCCAACTGGATCAATGAAGACATCGCAGCGGGCAAGACGCTTTCCAATGCGCCGCTGCCCGAGTGGGTGTTCAAGGGGCCGGTGGCTGACGCCGGCGGCGTGCATGCGCCGCAAGGCTCGTGGAACCCGACGACGCAGAAGTTCGAGCAACGCCGCGTGCTGCCCGTGTATGCGCGCCAGCACTTCCCCGAGAACGTACTGGGCAGCAACGCCCAGGGTTTCGAGACGGCCGGCAAGACGCTGCATGAAGACGGCGCCATCCGCCTGTGGACGCTCGATGACGATGTGCTCATCGCCAGCATCAAGACCAAGATGCACGCCATCAGCCCTGAAGTGGCCGAGGGCCTGCAAATGGCCGTGGAGCTGGCCGAGAGGCAGTACCAGGGCATCGTGATCTGGTCGGGCGACGAGCCCTTCAGCGCCGGTGCCGACCTGCAAGCCATGCTGCCGGCCTTCATGGCCGTGGGCGTGAGTGCCATCGACGAGGCCGAACACCACCTGCAGCAGACCATGCTGAAACTGCGCTATGCCACCGTGCCGGTGATCTCCGCGATCCGCGGCCTGGCGCTGGGCGGCGGCTGTGAAGTGGCGGTGTATTCGTCGCGCCGCGTGGTTGCCATGGAAAGCTACATCGGCCTGGTGCCCGGTGCCGGCGGCCTGGCCTACATCGCGCGCCGCGCCGCCGAGAACCAGGCGGCCTCCGTGCACAAGGACATCCTGCCGTTCCTGACCGAAGGCTTTACCGCTGCGGCGATGGCCAAGGTGGGCACCAGCGCCATCGAGTCGCGCAAGATCGGCTACCTGCTGGACAGCGACCTGATCGTGCCGAACAAGGACGAGCTGCTGTTCGTCGCACTGAACGAGGCCAAGGC
>DATILI010000061.1:0-16769 GCA_035476635.1 Burkholderiaceae bacterium
TCTTCGCCCGCCTGCTGGATGCGCTCGCGCGTCTTGCTCTGGTTTTCGGTCTTGTAGTCGATCAAAAGCGCCGAGCCGTCGGGCAGCCGGTCGATGCGGTCGATCTGGCCGATCAAGGTCACGGCGCCAAGCGGCTGCTCCAGCCAGCGCTCCGCTTCCTCGAACTGTGCGCCTGTGGCCTCGTGGCTGGCCAGCCAATCGAGGTAGCCGTCGCGCACCAGCGGCCAGGCTGCGGCAAATGGCAGGAATTCGTCGTCGGCCAAACCCATGGCGCGCGCGGCTTGCGCGGCCGCCACATCCAGCATCTCCGCGCGCCCAATTCGATCCGGCACGGGCTTGGCCTGCAGCGCTTCCTGGAATTCCTTGAGCACCGCATGCAGCCAGAGGCCGAAATCGCGCTTGTCGACTTCGGTTTCAAGCTCCTCGAATTCCTGCAGTCCCAATTGGCGCAGCGCAAAGAACCGGTAAGGGCAGCGCCGCAGATCTTCATAGGCGCTGGACGAGAGGCGCCGCACCGGCAATTCGGATGCGCGCGGCAAGGGGCGCGGCGTGGGCTGTTGCGCCAGAGAGCGCATGGCGCGCGGATCGGCGCCAGCGGGTGCCTGGCCCGCCAGCAGCAACGCTTGCACCAGCGGGCTGGGCAGCAAGGGCTCGCCGCCTTCGTCGCTCTGGCGCCAAAGCACGTCGACAGCCGGCAACTGCAGTGCAGCCTCCCACGCGGCGCGGGCTGCAAGCGCCAGTACTTCGCGCGAAGCCAGGCCCAGCACACGCCGCTGTTCGGAAGTCCAGGCGCCTGGCGGCTCGGGCGCGGGGCTCAGGCGCAGTTCGTCGCAACCCGGCAGCACCAGGGCCGCGAAGGGCCGCGCCAGCAACTGGCTCAGAGGCAGGATCACGACCTGCTCTTCCAGCGGATATTCGGGCACGAAGCTGGCCGCCTCCAGGGCCTGGTTGACCCAGGCCACGAATGCGGTCGCCGGCATGCGCCGCGCGCCCCAGGCCGAAGCAGCCAGCGACTGCGCCAGCGCTGCCTGCGTGTCCTCGTGCAGATGCAATGCCTCCAGCACCTTCTGGCCCGCGGCATCGGCGGCCATAGGATCCCATTGACCGCACGCCTGCAGCAGTTCACGCAGCGATTGCAGCCATGCCGGCAGCGTGCGCGCGGCCTGCAGCTTGTCACGCAGCGGCTGCACGCGCGCGGCCAGGCTGCCCAAGTCCGCGCCTGCGCCGGACTCGGGCGCAACCCATGAAGACCACTGGGCTACACCTGCTTTTCTGAGCGATTTTTCCAGGGCCTGCACGGCCGCGGCATCGAAAGCCGGCGCATTCTTCAGCCAGTCGAGCACCGCATCGCTGCTGGCATTCCAGGCACAGGCGCGCAACGCCCCCATGAGCTGCGCCGCAGCGCGCGTGGTGGAAAGTTTCCAGCCGGTTTCATCGCGGATCGCGATGCCGCGCGCGCCCAGCATGGCGCGTACCCGGCGCGTCAACGCGCGGTCGGTTGCGGCCAGGGCCACTGGTTGGGCGCCGGCCTGCAGATGCCGCAGCACACAGGCGGCGGCGCACTCGGCTTCATCCTCGGCATCGCCCGCCGCGTGCAAGGCCAATCGGCCGCGGCTGTTGGCATCAGGCAATGGGATCGAAACAGCGCGCGCACCCAGATGCGCCTTGAGCGCTTCGGTCAGCGGTTCGGCTTGAAAGCCTTCGAGCACGACGAGCGCGTCCAGGGGCGCCAGGCCTTCGTCCGAAGAAGCCTGCAGGAACTGCCATAACCTGTCCGCCGGGTAGGCTGAAGCCACCGCCCACTCGAGCGCAATGCGGGCCACGGCGTTTTCCAGCGCGAGCGCCGGTGCTTCCAGCCCAAGGCCTATCGCAGGCCGAACCTGCGCCGCCCAATCGGGCCGCTGCGCCGGCGGCACAGCGGCGACCAAAGGCGCCAACTGGTGCGCAGCTTCAACCAACCGGCCGGCCAGCGCTTCGCTGTGGGCGCGCAAGCCGGCACTTTCCAGCAGGGTTTGCGCGGTCAGGCCGTCCAACGCGGCATCGAGCCGGACATCGTCCGGCTGCGCCGTCCAGGGGCCCAGGCTGCGCGTCCAGTTCATCGTCGTCTCAAAGCGCGGCGCAAAACCATCGGGCCGGGCCTGCGCCCACATGCGGCTGGCCAGCGGCATGAGCTGCGCGTAGGGAAGCAACACCACACTGCGCGCCGGGTGCGCCCGCAATTCGTGCAGCGCCGCGGCGATGCGCGCAATCAAGCCCCGCTCGCGCTCCAGCCAGGTTGGTGGATGCTGAATGCGGTACAGGGAGGAGTCCTCAGCGGCATCATGGCTTTTTGCTATCTCATCCATAGCAAGACCATCTCCAACGAAAGCACTTGGTTTCTGTCACAATGCCGCAACTTTAGCTGCATCTCCACTGTTACCGAGGAAAAAGCCATGGCTAGCGAACTCATCAAACATGTCTCCGACTCAAGCTTCGAAGTCGACGTGCTGCAGGCTGACAAGCCGGTGCTGGTGGATTACTGGGCTGAATGGTGCGGCCCCTGCAAGATGATCGCCCCGATCCTTGACGAAGTGGCCAGCGGCTACGAAGGCAAGCTGCAGATCGCCAAGATGAATGTGGACGAAAACCGCGACATTCCCGCCAAGTTCGGTATCCGCGGCATCCCCACCTTGATGTTGTTCAAGGGCGGCCAATTGGCCGCGACCAAGGTTGGCGCGATGAGCAAGGCGCAGCTGACCTCGTTCATCGACCAACAACTCGCCTGAACCCACTCCCCGGCAGCCGCAGCGCAAAGCTCCGGCTGCCAGCTCTTTTCCTGTCATAATCCTTTTCAGATCGCCAGACCGGACACAAACCGGCCTGGTTCGAGTTCCCGGTTTAGAACTTTGAGGTTGAGCAAGCGTCTCGCCTCTACCCAAACCTCCCCCATTTTTCCGTTGAACTCCGCTCAGGAGTAAATCCATGCACTTAAACGAACTCAAGGCACTGCACGTGTCTGAAGTCCTCAAGCAGGCCGAAGACCTCGAGATTGAAAACACGGGCCGCATGCGCAAGCAGGAGCTGATGTTTGCGATCATCAAGAAACGTGCACGCGCCGGCGAACAGGTGTTTGCCGACGGCGTGCTGGAAATCCTGCCTGACGGCTTCGGATTTCTGCGCAGCCCCGATACCAGCTATACGGCCAGCACCGACGATATCTACATCTCCCCCAGCCAGGTGCGCCGCTTCAACCTGCACACCGGCGACATGATTGAAGGCGAAGTGCGTACGCCCAAGGACGGCGAGCGCTACTTTGCCCTGACCAAGCTCGACGCCGTCAACGGCGGCCCGCCCGAGCAGAACAAGCACAAGGTGATGTTCGAGAACCTGACGCCGCTGTTCCCCAAGGAACAGATGAAGCTGGAGCGCGAGAACTTCAAGGGCGAAGAGAACGTCACCGGCCGCATCATCGACATCATCGCCCCGGTCGGCAAGGGCCAGCGCGCCCTGCTGGTGGCGCCGCCCAAGAGCGGCAAGACGGTGATGATGCAGCACATGGCCCACGCCATTGCCGCCAACTACCCCGACAGCCACATGATGGTGCTGCTGGTGGACGAGCGGCCCGAGGAAGTGACGGAAATGCAGCGGTCGGTGAAGGCCGAGGTGATCGCCTCCACCTTTGACGAGCCGGCGGCCCGCCACGTGCACGTCGCCGAAATGGTGATCGAGCGCGCCAAGCGCCTGGTTGAACTCAAGAAAGACGTGGTGATCCTGCTGGACTCGATCACCCGCCTGGCCCGCGCCTACAACAACGTCGTGCCCTCCTCCGGCAAGGTGCTGACCGGCGGCGTGGATTCCAATGCGCTGCAGCGCCCCAAGCGTTTCCTGGGCGCGGCGCGCAATGTCGAGGAAGGCGGCTCGCTGACCATCATCGCTACCGCCCTGATCGACACCGGCAGCCGCATGGACGAAGTGATCTTTGAGGAATTCAAGGGCACGGGCAACAGCGAAATCCACCTGGACCGCCGCCTGTACGAAAAGCGCGTGTTCCCCTCGATCCAGCTCAACCGCAGCGGCACGCGCCGCGAAGAACTGCTGCTGGCCCCCGAGATCCTGCAAAAGACCCGCATCCTGCGCCAGTTCATGTACAACATGGACGAAATCGAGTCCATGGAAATGGTGCTCAAGAGCATGAAGGCCACCAAGTCCAATGTCGAGTTCTTCGACATGATGCGACGCGGCGGCTAAAGCGCAGTCAAGGTAGCGGCGCAACCGCAAGCTCGCGCCGCTCCTCGGCGCTGCGCCGGCCCAGCTCCAGCAGCGCCATCAGCTGCACCGCCTCCTTGGGCGTCACCGGATTGACGCCCTTGCCCCGCACCGCATCGCGCACCGCCGCGTAGTAGGCCAGGTAGTTCCCGGCCAGCGTCGGGCAGGCGCGCGACTGCAGCGTCGCACCATCTTCCCCGTAGACGGTAAGCCGGCCATCCCGGCTGTCGCCACCCCAATCGCCCAGGGCGTCCAGCCGCGGGCGGGCGCCGGCCTTCAGTGCGTCCTCCTGCGGGTCAACGCCGTGCTTCACATAGCTGCCGCGCGTTCCGTGCACCAAGTAGCGCGGCGCGGGCTCGGCGGCCAATGTGGTGGCGTGCAGGACCACCCGCAAACCGGCATGCGGACCACGCAGGTAGCGCAGCTGCACATGGAAATAGTCTTCCACCACGGCGTCGTCCCGAATCGGCGCCATGTCCGCCGCGATGGCGTCGGGGACGCCGAACAGTTGCACCGCCTGATCCACCAAGTGGGAGCCGAGATCCACCCAGATGCCCCCGCCGGGGCCGGCCTGGTCCCGCCAGCGCACCAGCACCTTGGGTCGGAAGCGATCGAAATGGGACTCGAAAAATACCAGGCGCCCCAGCGCGCCATCGGCCACGATGCTGCGCAAGGTAAGGAAATCCGCGTCGAAACGCCGGTTCTGGTAGACCGAAAGCACGCGCTGTTGCGCATCCGCCAGCGCGGCCAGCTCCTCGGCCTGGGCCCGGGTTACTGTGAACGGCTTGTCCACGACCACATGCTTGCCGGCGAGCAAGGCCGCCTTGGCCAGCGCATGGTGCGAATCGTTTGGCGTGGCAATCACCACCAGATCGATATCCGGCCGTGCGATCAAATCCGCTGGCGTGGGCGCCACCGCCATGCCGGGCCAATCGGCCTGGACTTTGGCCGCGCTGGAGCTGGCCACCGCCGCCAGCGCCAGGCCCGGCACGCCAGCCACGACCGGGGCGTGGAAGGTCTTGCCCGCGAATCCATAGCCTATCAAGCCCACCTTCAAGCTCGTCTCGTCCATTGCATTGCCCCTGTCAGAAGTGATCCAAGTTGTTGATTCTGTGCGATAATTTAGGGCTTTAGCGAAAAGTGCCCGGCAAAATAGGTTTGCCCGGTGGCTCTCGCAGCTGACTAGGAAAAGATCATGAAAGACGGCATTCACCCCAACTACCGCGAAGTTCTCTTCGTGGACTTGTCCAACGGTTTCAAGTTCGTGACGCGTTCCTGCGCTTCGACTAAGGAAATGGGCAAGACTGAAGACGGCCGCGAGCTGCCCATGTACAAGCTCGACACCTCCAGCGAATCCCATCCGTTCTACACCGGCACGCAGAAGTCGGTCGACAACATGGGTGGCCGCGTCGAGAAATTCCGCAACCGCTTCGGCAAGACCGCTGCTGCCACCAAGTAAACTGGCAAGCGCTCAGCGCCCAAGGGCAGCCCGGGTGACCGTGCTGCCCTTTTGCTTTTTCTCAAGGCTGTCTTCAGCCAAAAACAACTCTGGAACGCGTGGTAACCCAACCCAGCCCCGCCATCGTGGCGCAAAGCGCCGTCCGCCGGCTTCCGCGCCTGGCCTTGCTGCTGCTGTGCGCCGCCTATGTGCTGGCGGGTTTCATCGGGCGCGAACCCTGGAAAAGCGCGGACATGACCGCCTTCGGCTACATGCTGGAGCTGGCCCGCGGAACCGGCATCGCAGCCAGTGACTGGCTTCAGCCCAAGCTGCTGGGCTTGCCGCCCGAAGTAGACGCCTTGCTGCCCTACTGGCTGGGCGCCTGGGCCATCCAGGCCACGTCCGGCTGGCTGGTGCCTGATCTGGCGGCACGTTTTCCGTTCGTCGTATTGCTGGCGCTGACCCTGATGGCCAGCTGGTACGGCGTGTATTACCTGGCTCGCAGCCCGCAAGCCCAGCCGGTGGCCTTTGCCTTCGGCGGCGAGGCGCTGCCAGCCGACTACGCGCGCGCCATGGCCGACGGCGGCCTGCTGGCGCTGCTGGCCTGCCTGGGCCTGGCCCAGTTGTCCCACGAAACAACTCCGGCGCTGGCCCAGCTATGTTTTACGGCGCTGTTCTTTTTTGCCGTGGCGGCCGCGCCCTACCGTACCTTGTGGCCTGCCGTCTGCGCGGTCCTGGGTCTCGCCGGGCTGACCCTGTCCGGGGCGCCGACCATGGCCATGCTGCTGGGCGCCGGTGGCGCCGCGATCAGTTTCCTTGAGCGCGAGGATGCTGCCGAAGCGGCGGACACCACCGCGAAACCACCGGCGAACAAAAAGCGCTGGGCGATCGGCCTGGCGCTCCTGACCATGCTGCTGGCCGGCATGGCCACGGCGCTCGACCTCTGGCACTGGCGCATCTCCCTGCCCCAGGAACAGGGACGCACCTGGCGCAGCATTGGACGCCTCCTGCTCTGGTTCATCTGGCCGGTCTGGCCGCTGGCGCTGTGGACCCTGTGGCGCTGGCGGCGCCAGTTGTCCAACGGAAATCCGGGGCGGCATCTGGCGCTCCCGGTGTGGTTTGCCGCGGTGTCCGTCGGTACCACGCTGGTCACCTCGGCCTCGGATCGTTCGCTGTTGCTCGCCCTGCCCGCGCTGGCGGCACTGGCGGCATTCGCCCTGCCCACCTTCCAGCGCAGCGCGGCCGCGCTGATCGACTGGTTCACCCTGCTCTTTTTTACCGGCTGTGCCATCGTCATCTGGGTCATCTGGATCGCCATGCAGACCGGCTTCCCGAAGAAACCGGCGGCCAACGTGGTCAAGCTGGCGCCGGGCTTCGAGCCCAGTTTTTCGCTGGTGCCATTCGTGATCGCGCTGGCCGCGACGCTGGTCTGGGCCTGGGTGGTCTACTGGCGCACCGGGCGCAACCGCGCGGCAATCTGGAAAACGCTGGTGCTGCCCGCGGGCGGCGCCGCGCTTTGCTGGCTCCTCCTGATGACGCTCTGGATGCCGCTGCTGGATTTTGCGCGCAGCTATACGTCGGTGGTGTACCGGGTCGTCTCCATCGCGGGCCGCCCTTCCTGTATTGAATTCCATGGCCTCAACCGTGGCCAGATCGCCGCCTTCCAGTACCACGGCAAGCTGGCGCTGCGGCATGCGGAGAAGATGCCGGCCTGCCCCTGGTTGCTGGTCGATGCCGATGCGCAGCAAAGCCTGCCCAACGCCGTGGACATGCAGCTGTGGACCTTGCGTGGCGCTTTCCGACGCCCGGCCGACCATAGCGACGATGTGCTGCTGTACACGCGGATCCCCCAGTAGATGTCCGAACTGAAATTCATCGGCCGCCACGCCGGCACGGTGCTGGCCGGGCAGCTCGCGGTGATGGCCTTCGGCGTGACCGACACCATCGTCGCCGGGCGCTATTCCGACTCTGCCCTGGCCGCCCTGTCGATCGGCTCCGCCGTCTACATCAGTGTCTTCGTCGCCTTGATGGGCGTGCTGCAGGCGTTGCTCCCAGTGTGGGCCGAATTGCACGGGGCGCGCCGGCAGGAAGAGCTCGGCCGCTCCGTTCGCCAGGCCTTGTATCTTTGCGGCCTGACCATCCTGGTCGGTACCGTCGCCCTGCTGTCGCCCGCCCCCCTGCTGCGCTGGACCGGCGTGCCGCCCGCCATGCAGGGCGAAGTCGAACAGTACCTCGCGGTATTGGCCGCGGCCTTGCCGCCGGCCCTCTTGTTCCGCATGTACAGCACGCTCAACCAGTCCTTGAGCAAACCATTCCTGGTGACCTGGCTGCAACTGGGTTCGCTGCTCGTGAAGGTGCCGCTCACGCTCTGGTTTGCCTTCGGCGGCTTCGGCCTGGACGCCCACGGCGCCGTCGGCTGCGCCTGGGCCACCCTGGTGGTGAACTACCTGATGCTGGCCGTGGCCGTGGTCATGCTGCGCACGCAGCCCCTGTACCGGCCCTACGGTATCTGGCAGCGCATCGAGCGCCCGCAGTGGCACGCCTTGGCGGAATTCGCCCGGCTGGGCGTTCCGGCGGGCCTGGCCATCATGGTGGAAGTCACCTCGTTCACGCTGATGGCCTTGTTTATCGCGCGCATGGGCACGGTGGCCTCCGCCGGCCACCAGATCGCCTCCAACATCACGGCAGTGATGTACATGGTGCCGTTGTCGATCGCCATCGCGACCAGCGCCCGAGCCAGCTACTGGCTTGGGGCCGGTGATGGGCTTCGGGCCCGGCATGCGATCCACACCGGCTTCAAGCTCACGGTGCTGATGGCGCTTGCGCTGTCGGCGATCTTGCTGCTGGCACGCGACGGCCTGGCCGGAATCTACGCGAGCAACCCCGCCGTCAAGGCACTGGCGGCCAGCCTCCTGGCCTGGGTCGCGTTCTACCACCTGGCCGACGCGGTTCAGGCGCTGTGCGTCTTTGTGCTGCGCTGCTACCGGGTCACCGTGTCGTTGCTGGTGGTCTATTGCGTGTTGCTCTGGGGCCTGGGGCTGGGCGGCGGCTTTCTGCTGGCCTATGAGGTCGATGGGCTGTTCGCGCCGATCGCCTCGCCCGCCGCCTTCTGGATGACCAGTGCCGGCGCGCTTGCGCTCACGGCTGCCATCTTCCTGGCGATTCTGTGGCGGATTCTCAAGGCGCAGGAGCCATCGCCGCTCGGTGGTCAACAGCCAGCTTGATCCGGCTGGCCGGAAAGACAATCGTGAAGCGCGAGCCCCTGCCGGGCGCGCTCTCGACGCGCAACTCGGCGCCATGGCGTTGCACCACGTGCTTGACGATGGCCAGGCCCAGCCCCGTGCCACCGGTCTCGCGCGAGCGGCTGCGATCCACGCGGTAAAAGCGCTCGGTCAAGCGCGGAATGTGCTCGGCCGCGATGCCCGGCCCTGAATCCTGCACCGAGAACTCCGCGCGGCCATCCGGCAGCACCTTCCAACTGCCGCGGATCTGCCCACCGGGCGGCGTGTAGCGCACCGCATTGCCGGCGAGGTTGGACATTGCGCTGAGCAACTCGTTGAGCGAGCCGCTCACCTCGCAATCAGGCGCCGAATCGAAAGTCAGCTGATGCCGCAATGCCGGCGGCTGGTCGGCCGCTGCGCTGCTCTTCGCGCCTAGCGTCTCCGAGAGCAACTGCGCCTCCTGCCCCGTGCGCGCCATCAGGCTGCGCACCGCGATCCATTCGCCGGCACCGGGCGGCGGGCTGCCTTCGAGCCGCGACAAGGTCAGCAGGTCATTGACCAAGGTCTGCATGCGGTCGGTTTGCTGCGCCATCAGGCCGAGATAGCGGGCGCGCTCCTGTTCGCCCAGCGGAAGGCTTTGCAGGGTCTCGACAAAGCCCGTCAACACGGTCAGCGGTGTGCGGATTTCATGCGAGACATTGGCCACGAAGTCGCGCCGCATCGCATCAGCCTGCTCCAGCGCGGTCACGTCGCGCGACAGCAGCAGCCGGCGCCCTTCGCCATATGGATGCAGATGCACAGACAGCCGCGAGGGTCGCGCCGGCGTGTTGTCGCGGCCGGGAATCACCACCTCGTGCGAGAAGTTGTTGCCGGCAAAGTAATTGATGAAACCAGGGTCGCGCACCAGGTTGCCGATGTGCTGCTGCAAGTCGCGCAGGGCGTCAAATCCCAGGTGCTCGGCAGCCGTCTGGTTGCACCATTCGATGCGGCCTTGCGCGTCCAGCAGCACCACGCCGTTCGGTGACGCCTGTATGGCGGCCAGGAATTCCTGCAGCCGGTTCTGGCTGTCCTGGACTTTTTGCTCGCGCGCCCTGAGCAGCCTGCGCGTGCGATCGGCCGCTTCACCCCAGGCGCCGCGCATCGCAGGCGCACTGGCCGGGTCACCGACCCGCAGCCAGCGCAGCAACCTCGCGCTGCGCGAAAAATCAATCAGAAACCAGACCAGCCCGCCGGCCAGCATGCCGGCGACCGCACCGATCCAGGAACTCGCTATCGCCAGCTCGCCGCCGGCAAAAAGCCAGCCCGCCAGGGCTCCGGAGAGCTGGAAAAAGACGAAGAAACACAGCCGCCACAACATGGCCTGATTCTCGCAAAAAGGACGAAGCGAAAAGAGAAACTGATCAGGCTTGCGCCGTCGCGGCCGTGGCGGCTGCTGCGGTCGTCGCCGTAATTTGCGGTGAGGCGGTCAGCCGGTAGCCCGCGCCGCGTACGGTTTCCACCATGGCGCCGCCAGCGCCCAGCGCTTCACGCAGCCGCTTGACGTGCACATCGACCGTGCGCTCTTCAATGAACACGTGGTCGCCCCAGACCCGGTCCAGCAACTGCGAGCGGCTGTGCACGCGTTCGGCATGCTTCATCAGGTGGTGCAGCAGCTTGAATTCGGTCGGGCCCATCTTGAGCGGCTGCTCGGCAAACGAAACCCGGTGCGTTTCCGCATCGAGCACCAAGGCGCCAATCGTCACCGAACCACCGGCCTGTTCGGGCGCACGGCGGCGCAGCACCGCACGAATGCGGGCCAGCATCTCCTTGGTGGAAAACGGCTTGACGATGTAGTCGTCGGCACCTGCGTCCAGCCCCGCCACGCGATCGGGCTCGTCGCCGCGCGCGGTCAGCATGATGATCGGAACGGCCTTGGTCCGCCCGTCGGCGCGCCAGCGCTTGGCCAGCGAGAGCCCGCTTTCGCCGGGCAGCATCCAGTCGAGCAGGATCACGTCGGGCAGCACCGCATCAAGCTCGCGCTGTGCCGTGGCGCTGTCCATCGCCCAGGTCGGCTGGAAGCCGTTGTGGCGCAGGTTCACGGCGATCAACTCGGCGATCGCCGGCTCGTCTTCAACAATCAGGACACGTGGGTGATTTCGCATGCTTTGAGGTTTACCGGACCGCAGATTCGACCTGCTCCATCGAAATGTGCCTTACGTCCTCGCCCTTGACGATATAGATGATGAACTCGGCAATATTCTTGGCATGGTCGCCGATGCGCTCGATGGCCTTGGCCACGAACAACAGGTCCAGGCTCGCCGAGATGGTGCGCGGGTCTTCCATCATGTAGGTGATGAGCTTGCGCACGAAGCCGTCGAACTCCTTGTCGATCAAATCGTCTTCCTTCAGGATCGCCACCGCGGCCACGGTATCAAGCCGGGCAAAGGCGTCCAGCGCCTTGCGCAGCAGGCCGGAGGCCATGTCGGCCGCCACGCGTAGGTCCGAAGACGGCAGCGAACGCGCCGCACCGCTGTTGATGATGGAGCGCACCATGCGTGCGATTTTCTCGGCTTCGTCGCCCACGCGTTCCAGGTTGGCCGTGGTCTTGGAAATGGCGATCAAAAGGCGCAGGTCGCGCGCCGTCGGCTGGCGCCGCGCGATGATGGAAGACAGCTCGCGGTCGATCTCCACTTCCATCGCGTTCACGCGGGCTTCCGCTTCCGTCACCTGGTTGGCGGTTTCCACGCTGAACTGCGACAGCGCGTAGATGGCCTGGCGGATCTGGGATTCAACCAGGCCGCCGAGCTCCAGCACACGGCTGGAAACGCCATTGAGGTCACTGTCGAACTGGGTGGAGAGGTGTTTGTCGGGCATGTCGTACTCCTTGGCGCTTGCGCTTTTGCTGCTTAGCCGAAACGGCCCGTGATGTAGTCTTCCGTCTCTTTGCGCGTCGGCTTGAAGAACAGTTGCTCCGTCGAGCCGAACTCCACCAGGTCGCCCAGGTACATGTAGGCCGTGTAGTCGCTGCAGCGTGCGGCTTGCTGCATATTGTGGGTCACGATGACCACCGTGTACTCGTTCTTGAGTTCGGCGATCAGCTCCTCGATCTTGGCGGTGGAAATCGGATCCAGCGCCGAGCAGGGTTCGTCCAGCAACAGCACCTCGGGCTTGATCGCAATGCCGCGCGCAATGCACAGGCGCTGCTGCTGCCCGCCGGAGAGGCTGGAACCGCTCTGGTTGAGCTTGTCCTTTACCTCGGTCCAGAGGGCCGCCTTGCGCAGCGCCCACTCGACACGCTCGTCCATGTCGGTGGCGTTGAGGTTCTCGAACAGCTTGACCCCGAAGGCGATGTTGTCGTAGATCGACATCGGAAACGGCGTCGGCTTCTGGAACACCATGCCGACCTTGGCGCGGATCAAGGCAACATCCTTCTTGGACGTCAACAGGTTCTCGCCATCCAGCGTGATCTCGCCTTCGGCGCGCTGCTCGGGATAGAGCTCATACATGCGATTGAAGATGCGCAGCAAGGTGGACTTGCCGCAGCCCGACGGACCGATGAAGGCCGTGACCTTCTTCTCGGGAATTTCCAGGTTGATGCCCTTCAAGGCATGGAACTTCCCATAATAGAAGTTCAGGTTCTTGACCGAGATCTTGGAAGACTGGTTGGAAGTACGGATGGGTTCCATCGCTAACCTTTGTTTGCTTGAATTCGTTGATTGGGCTTGGCTCAGGTCCTGTTGCGCGTCAACACGCGCGCCAGGATGTTCAGCCCCAGCACCGCCACCGTGATCAGGAACACGCCGGCCCAGGCCAGTTGCTGCCAGTTTTCATAGGGGCTCATGGCGAACTTGAAAATCGTCACCGGCAGGCTGGCCATCGGCTCGCCCAGGTTGGAGGTCCAGAACTGGTTGTTCAGCGCGGTGAACAGCAAGGGCGCGGTCTCGCCCGAAATACGGGCCACGGCCAGCAAGATACCGGTCACGACGCCGGCACGCGCGGCGCGCAAGGTGATGCTGAGGATGACCTTCCACTTCGGTGCGCCCAGGGCGTAGGCCGCTTCGCGCAGGCCGGGCGGCACCAGTTGCAGCATGTTCTCCGTGGTGCGGATCACCACCGGAATCACGATCAAGGCCAGTGCCAGGACACCGGCCCAGCCGGAGAATGATCTAAAGCGCGTGACCACCACGGCATAGACGAACAGCCCGATCACGATCGAAGGCGCCGACAGGAGAATGTCGTTGACAAAGCGCGTGGTCTCGGCCAGCCAGCCCTTGGTGTCGTATTCGGCCAGGTAGATGCCGGCCATGATGCCGATGGGCGTGCCGATGCAGGTGGCCAGCAACACCATCAGGAACGAGCCGTAGATGGCATTGGCGATACCGCCCGCCTCGTTGGGTGGCGGCGTCATCTCGGTGAAAGTGGCGAGGGCCAGGCCGCCAATGCCCAGCCGCAGGGTTTCCCAAAGAATCCAGAACAGCCAGAACAGGCCGAAGATCATGGCCGCCAGCGAAAGGCACAGCGCGATCCTGTTGACGCGCTTGCGCTTGGCATATTTGGCCTGCCGTGTGGCCTCAAGATCGGCGGCCTGCAGCAGCCGTTCGCCGGTCGATGTGGTCGTGTTCATGACTTGACCCCTTCGCTCTTCTTCAGTTGGGCCAGCAGCAGCTTGGACAGCGCCAGCACGACGAAGGTGATGAAAAACAGCACCAGGCCAAGATAGATCAGGGACGCCTGATGCAGGCCGCTGGCTGCTTCGGCGAACTCGTTGGCCAGTGCCGAGGTAATACTGTTGGCGGCCTGGAAGATGCTCAGCGAATCAAGCTGGTTCATGTTGCCGATGACAAACGTCACCGCCATGGTCTCGCCCAGGGCACGGCCCAGGCCGAGCATGATGCCACCCACGACGCCGGCCTTGGTGTAGGGCAGTACGACCTTGAACACCACTTCCCAGGTCGTCGCGCCGAGCCCATAGGCCGACTCCTTGAGCAGCACCGGCGTGACCTCGAACACATCGCGCATCACCGAGGCAATGAACGGAATCACCATGATGGCCAGGATGATGCCGGCCGACAGGATGCCGATGCCCACCGGCGGCCCGGCGAACAGCGCGCCCAGGTAGGGCACGCCGCCAAACACGGCCTGCAGGGGCTGCTGCACGTAGGTGGCGAGAATCGGGCCGAACACCAGCAGGCCCCACATGCCGTAGACGATGGACGGCACCGCCGCCAGCAATTCAATCGCCGTGCCCAACGGGCGCTTGAGCCAGGCCGGCGAGAGCTCGGTCAGGAACAGCGCGATGCCGAAACTCACAGGCACCGCGATCAGCAGCGCGATGAGCGACGTGGCCACCGTACCGTAGATCATGACCAGGCCGCCGAAGTCCTCCTGCACCGGGTCCCACACGCTGCGTGTGAGGAAGCTGGCGCCGTACTTCTCGATCGCCGGCCAGGCGCCGGCCACCAGCGACAGCAGGATGCCGATAAGCAGCGCCAAGGTCAGCAAGGCGGCGCCCTTGGCCGCCCAGCCGAACATCAGGTCGGTCAGCGGCCCGGAGCGGGCGGATTTGGGCGGCGGTGGAGTGGTCATGGCGCGTCCGTGTACCTTTTCTTGAGACTCAAAAGGAACCTTGCTCGCCGGGAGTGTAGAGGACACGTGCTTACCTCTTGGTTTGATTTTTTTCTTGAAACGCCGCCGATCTGTGGCCCGCTGCGAGGATTACTTGAAGGCCACGGCCTTGCCGGAGGCGTCCTTGATTTCGCCCCAGGCCTTTTCCACGATGATCTTCACGCTGGCGGGCATGGGCACGTAGTCGAGGTCGTCGGCGGTCTTGTCACCGTTCTTGTAGGCCCAGTCGAAGAACTTGAGCGAAGCCGTGGCCTGGCCCGGCTTTTCCTGCATCTTCTGCATCAGGATGAAGGTGGCGCCGGTGATGGGCCAGGCATCCTTGCCGGGTTGCTGCGTCAGGATCTGGTAGAAGCTCTTGGACCAGTCGGCGCCGGCCGCCGCAGCCTTGAAGGCGTCGTCGTTGGGCGAGACAAATGCGCCGGACGCGTTCTGCAGCTGGGCGTAGGCCATCTTGTTCTGCTTGACGTAGGCGTACTCGACATAGCCGATCGAGTTGGGCAGGCGGCCGACGAAGGCGGCCACGCCCTCATTGCCCTTGCCGCCGGCGCCGGCCGGCCAGTTCACCGCCGTGCCCTCACCGACCTTGGTCTTCCACTCGGCGTTGACCTTGCTCAGGTAGTTGGTGAAGATGAAGCTGGTACCCGAGCCATCGGCGCGGCGCACCGGAGCGATGGCCGCATCGGGCAGCGCCAGGCCGGCGTTCAGTGCCTTGATCGCCGGGTCGTTCCAGTTGGTGATCTTGCCCAGGAAGATGTCGCCCAGGACCTGGCCATTGAGCTTGAGCTGCCCAGCCGCAATGCCCTTGATGTTGACCACGGGCACGACGCCGCCAATGACGGTGGGGAATTGCATCAAGCCCTTCTTGGCCAGCTCTTCGTCCTTGAGCGGCGCATCGGAGGCGCCGAAGTCCACGGTCTTCGCTTCAATCTGGCGCAAGCCCGCGCCCGAACCCACGGACTGGTAGTTGATCTTGACGCCGGAAGCCTTGTTGTAGTCAGCCGCCCACTTCGAATACAGCGGTGCCGGGAAGCTGGCTCCGGCTCCCGTCACGTCCTGCGCGCCGGCAACACCCGAATAAGCCATCGTTGCCGCGGCCAGGCTGACGGCCACACAGCTGAAAGACAATTTCATCACGAACCCCTTGAAGGTTGATTGAACAATGCCTGGACTGTAGAAAGCCTATGTGACATCACTGTGACAAACCGGGAATTGCAATAATTTTCGTCACAGTCTTGTCATTTCATTGACATTTTCTCGTCATGGCGACGACACATACCCAGCCTAGCCTTGCGGCTTTTGACTTGGAGAGAAAACCATGCAAACCGCCGCCGCGAAACGCCGCTTCCTGTATCTTGCCGCCCTCTCCTTCGCCCTGGTTGGCTGCGCAAGTACCACTCCAACACCGGTTTCCGTGGCTGAAACCATTGCCGCAACGCCGTCGCTGAGCACGCTCAACGGCCTGGTGGCCAAGGCCGGGCTGACCGACACCCTCAAGGCGGCCGGTCCTTATACCGTTTTTGCCCCGTCCGACGATGCCTTCAAGGCCGTTTCGCCCAAGACCCTGGACGATCTGGCTAGGAACCCGGAACAGCTCAAGGCGCTCCTCACCTACCACATGCTGCCGGCCAAGCTCACTTCCGCCGATATCAGGAACAGCAGCGCCAAGACGGTCCACGGCGCCAACCTGGCGCTTTCCAAGGCGGGCCAATACGTGACCGTGGAAGAAGCCATGGTGCAGACCGCCGACATTGCCTCCACCAACGGCGTGGTGCACCTGGTCGACCGCGTGCTGATGCCGCCGCGCCGCTGATGCGACGCCGCTTTCTACAGGCGACTGCGGGCCTGGCCTGCTTCATCGCTGCCGGCGCGTGGGCGCAAACCAGTCGGCACGGCGGCAGCACGCGCGGGCTCACGGTTGCCCAGGTCATCGACACCTCGGCTGGCCAGCAAGACGTCTCGCGCGACTTCCTGATCGGCGCGCGCGCCGCCTGGCAAGACATCAATGCCCGCGGCGGTGTGCGCGGCCGGGCCGCGCAACACCAGGTGCTGGAAGTGGACGCCAGCCCCGCCAGCCTGCGCGCCGCGCTGGACGCCGTGCGGGACAACCTCGGCTGCGTAGCGCTGTCCGGCTCCGCAGGCGACCTGGTGGCCACCCAACTGGTGTTGCAGCTGCAGCAGCAGCGCCTGGAAATCGCGCATGCCGCGCCCTGGCTGCAAAACTCCAGCCTGCAGGCGGACGCGCAAACCTTTGCCATCTTCGC
>DATILI010000062.1:0-9103 GCA_035476635.1 Burkholderiaceae bacterium
AACCATTCCTTCAAGACGCCATGCAGCACGATCACCGGCTGGCCGCTGGCCAGCTTGCCCACCTCGCACAGCCGCCAGGTCATGGGCATGCGCATGCCCAGGCCAATCGCCTTGCTGAATGCCTCCTTGGCCGAGAAACGCGTGGCCAGGTAGCGCACGCCACGTTCGGGCCAACGCGCACCGCGCGCGCGCCAGGCCACCAGTTCGGCATCGCTCAGGATTTTTTGCGCAAAGCGCTCGCCGTGGCGCTCCAGCGAGGCGCGGATGCGGCGCACGTCGCAGATGTCCGTGCCTATGCCGTAGATCATCGGCTTGCCAGCGCAATGCTGTGGAGGTAGGCCTTGATGGTGGCGTCATAGCCGAGCTCCAGCGCGTCGGCAATGAGTGCGTGGCCGATGGAGACTTCCTGGACACCAGGCACCGCCTTCAAGAACGCGGTGAGGTTCTCACGGCTCAGGTCGTGCCCGGCATTCAAGCCGAGGCCAACTTTGAGGGCTGCTTGCGCCGCAGCCGTGAATTGCTGCAGGACAGCATCCTGGCTGGGTGTGCCGAAGGCGCTGGCGTAGCGCTCGGTATAGAGCTCCACCCGATCGGCGCCGACGGCCTTGGCCGCGGCCATGGCTTCGGGCAGGGGGTCCATGAACAGGCTGACGCGCACGCCCAGGGAACGGGCCTCGGCCACCAGGGGATTGAGCCGCTCGAGGTCATCCGGAAAGGTCCAGCCATGATCGCTGGTGAACTGGCCCTCGCTATCGGGCACGAAAGTGCATTGGTGCGGGCGCAGGGTGCGCACGAAGTCCATGAGGTTCTGGAAGGGGTTGCCCTCGATGTTGAATTCGCGATCCGGCCAGGCCTTCATCAACACCGCGAGCTCCTGCACGTCGTCGGCGCGGATATGGCGGGCGTCGGGCCGCGGATGCACCGTGATGCCGGCCGCGCCGGCCTCAAGGCACAGCGTGGCGGCGCGCGTGACACTGGGAATGCCAAGATGCCGGGTGTTGCGCACCAGCGCGACCTTGTTGAGGTTGACCGAAAGCGCCGTGGGGGTAGAAGCGTTCATAGATCTTGCAAGTCCATCATCATCTGGCGGGTTCGCAGGGTAGCCACCCCGCAATGGTAGTGCAGCAGTGTGCGCAGTTGCGGCTTGAGTTCAGCCATGCTGGCGGCACAGGCGCGCAAAGTGGCCATGAACGGCGCGGCATCGTCCAGCGAACGCTGCAAGGCGGCCCATTGCGCGCCGCTCAAGCTGGCCCGGTCGTCGGGGCCGGCGCTGCGCAGGCCCCCTTCCGGAACCAGGCTGTAGCGTGCGCCGGCGTCCAGGGTCGCAAGCGTCATGGTTTGCGCGTCGAGCATCGGCAACAGCCCGATGTCGCGCAGCAGCAGCAATTCAAAGGCTCGCAGCGCCGGCTGCAAGGCTTCGCCATGCTCGGACGCCAGCACCTGCACCACGCCCGCGTAGGAGTCGAACAAGCGTTCATGGGGGTCGTCACGTGCCAGCAAGCGCAAGAGCAACTCGTTGATGTAGTAGCCCGAGAGCAAGGCGTCCCCGCTAGGCATCACGTGCCCACCCATCCATTCGGCGCCTTTCAAGGTACGGATTTCCGCATCCCCGCCAAACGCAATGTGCAGTGGCTGCAGCGGCAGAAGAATCGGCCGGAAGTTGGAGCTAGGCCTTTTGGCGCCCTTGGCCACCAGCGCGATACGGCCGTAGCCTCGGGTGAAAACCTCCAGAATCAGGCTGGACTCGCTCCAGTCGTAGCGGTGCAGCACATAGGCCGGTTCGTCGCTGATTCGTTTGGTGGCCACCGCCTCAGGTTTCCGACATGTTATTCGTAGCCGAAGCTCTTGACCCTTGCCTCGTCGTCGGCCCAGCCGGATCGCACCTTGACCCACAGTTCGATGAACACCTTGGCGTCCATGAGCCGCTCAAGCTCTTGCCGGGTTTCGGTGCCAATGCGCTTGATGCGCTCGCCCTTGTCGCCGATCACCATGGCCTTGTGGCCATCGCGCTCGACCACGATGGTGGCGGCGATCTTCACCAGGCGGCTCTTGTTCTTGCCGATCTCTTCTTCGAACTTGTCGATCACCACGGTAGACGTGTAGGGCAGTTCGTCGCCGGTGAGGCGAAACAGTTTTTCGCGCACCATCTCGCTGGCCAGGAATTTCTCGCTGCGGTCGGTCAACTCGTCCTCGGCGTACCACCAGCCCTGCTCGGGCAGGTACTTTTCGCAGATGCCAAGCAGTCGCTCGATATCCTTGGCGTTCTTGGCCGACATGGGCACGAACTCGGCGAAGGCATGGCGCTCCTGCATCGACTTGAGCCAGGGCGCAATCTCGGCGCGACGATGCACATTGTCCAGCTTGTTGGCCACCAGCAAGGTAGGCACGTCCTTGGAAAGCAACGACAGCACCTTGGCATCGGCCAACGTGAAGCTCCCCGCTTCGACGACGAACAGGATCAAGTCCACGTCGCCGATAGCGCCCATCACGGTCTTGTTGAGCGAGCGGTTGAGCGCGTTGGTATGCCGCGTTTGAAACCCAGGCGTGTCGACAAAGACGAACTGCGCCGCCCCCCGCGTGCGCATGCCGGTGATGCGGTGACGTGTGGTTTGCGCCTTGCGCGAAGTGATGCTGATCTTCTGGCCGACCAAGGCATTGAGCAAGGTCGACTTGCCCACGTTGGGCCGGCCCACGATGGCCACCAGGCCGCAGTGCTGGCCAGCCACGGCAGGCGCCGCATTTTTTACGGTGTCCTGGCCCTGGATCTCGACACCAGGGATATCAACGGTTTTCTTTGCAGCATTCATGTCTTGGCCCCGGATTTGAGCTTGGCCAGCATGGCCGTGGCGGCGGCCTGCTCGCCGGCACGCCGCGAGCCGCCAATGCCGCGCTCGGTATAACCCAACTCGATGATTTCGCACTCCACATCAAAGGTTTGCCGATGTGCCGCACCCAGCGTTCCCACCACGCGGTAAGCCGGGAGTTTCATTTTCCGGCCCTGCAGCCACTCCTGCAACTCGGTTTTCGGGTCTTTGGCCGTGGCGGCCATCTGCGGATTGATTTCCACGGCTTCGAACAGGCGCCGAACCAGCGCTTCGGCCGTGGCGTAACCCCCGTCGAGGTAAACCGCACCGATCAAGGCTTCCAGCGCGTCGGCAAGAATGGAAGGGCGCTTCTGGCCGCCCGAGCGCGATTCGCCCTCGCCCAGCCGAAGCACGTCGGGCAGGCCCAATTCCAGCGCAAGTTGGTGCAGGGTTTCCTGCTTGACCATGTTGGCGCGCACCCGCGACAAGTCGCCTTCGGGCAATGCACTCAATCGCTCGTAGAGCAAACCGGCAACCGCCAGGTTCAGCACCGAATCGCCGAGGAACTCCAGGCGCTCGTTGTGGTCGGCCGAAAAACTCCGGTGCGTCGCGGCGCGCACCAGAAGCTTGGGGTCGGAGAATTCGTGCCGCAAGCGATGCTGCAGCGCCAACAGGCGATCGTCCACGCGGGCTATTCGGTGGATCCGGAGTACTTGATGACCAGATAAGCCGGCCCGCCGAGTTCGAATTCCTTGGTGTAGGCAAAGCTCACGACAACCTTGTCGCCCTTCTTGGTGATTTGAAGGTCGGTGGGCTTGACGGAAGTAAAGTCGTCGATCGCGCTGGCCCTCTCGAAGATGGATCGAACCTCGGCCACGGTGCTTCCCGCCTTGGCCTTGTGGGCGGCCTTGAGTATGGCCTGGTATTCGATCACCGTCGGCGCTACCTTGGCGCCAATGATCGCCCCGAAAACGATCAGGGCACCGACAACAACAAGTCCGAAAAAGGACATGCCGCGTTGCCTGGACCTAAGCTGAACCTTCATACCTTGCCCCTTACAGGTAAAACAATTTCTAGTTGAACGCGCCAATGCGCTTGAGATTGCCGAAATTCATCCAGACGAAGAAGGCTCTGCCCACGATATTGCGGTCCGGAACGAACCCCCAGTAGCGCGAATCCAGCGAGTTGTCGCGGTTGTCCCCCATCATGAAATACTGACCCTCGGGGACCTTGCAGACAACGCCTTCCACACTGTAGCGGCAATTCTGCTTGAATGGAAAGTCCTCCACGCCGGGAACGAACGCCGGGCGATCGGCATCGTTGAGCAAACGATGCTGGCGGCCGTCAAGGGCCTCTTCGAACTGCTTGAAGTAGCGCATGGCATCTTCATCGAAGAACTCGGGTGCGGCCGTCGTGGGCACCGGCTTGCCATTGATGGTGAGCCGCTTGTTGAGGTAGGCCACCTCATCGCCGGGCACGCCAATCACCCGCTTGATGTAATCCAGGCTGGGCTTGGGCGGGTAGCGAAACACCATGACATCGCCGCGTTGCGGCTTGTTGCCTTCCGTGATCTTGGTGTTGATCACCGGCAGGCGAACGCCATAGGTGAACTTGTTGACCAGGATCAGGTCGCCCACCAGTAGGGTCGGAATCATCGAGCCCGAAGGGATTTTGAACGGCTCGAACAGGAACGAGCGCAGCAGAAACACGATGGCGATCACGGGAAAGAGCCCCGCGGTCCAATCCAGCCACCACGGCTGCATGATCAGCCGGTGCCTGGCTTCGGTGATATCGCTGTCCACCTGGGCGATTCCTTGGCTGGCCAGTGCGGCATTGCGCTGCGCCGTTTCGACCTCCAGGGCCGCGACGGCGCGTTGACGCTGCGGCATGAAATAGAAGCGCTCGGCCAGCCAATAGAGGCCGGTAACCACCGTCGCCAGGAACAACAAAAGGGAGAAATTCCCCTCTACCATGCCTAGATACCAAGAACCCGCGTAGCCGACAAAGGCCGCGAGAATCATCGCTGTCAATACTTGCATTAGTCCTCCACCTGCAGAATCGCCAGAAAGGCTTCTTGCGGAACTTCCACGGAGCCGATCTGTTTCATGCGCTTCTTACCGGCTTTTTGTTTTTCCAGAAGCTTGCGCTTGCGGCTGATGTCGCCGCCATAGCATTTTGCCAGCACGTTCTTGCGTAGCGCCTTGATGGTTTCGCGCGCAATGATGTTGGCGCCGATCGCGGCCTGGATCGCCACGTCGTACATCTGGCGCGAAATGATCTCGCGCATCTTGGCTACCACCGCACGCCCCCGGTACTGCGACTGCGAACGGTGCACGATGATGGACAGCGCATCGACCTTCTCGCCGTTAAGCAGGATGTCGACCTTGACCACGTCCGACGCCCGATATTCCTTGAATTCGTAGTCCATGGACGCATAGCCGCGACTCACGGATTTGAGCTTGTCGAAGAAGTCGAGCACGATTTCACCCAGCGGCATTTCGTAGGTGAGCATCACCTGCTTGCCGTGGTAGGCCATGTTCATCTGCAGGCCGCGCTTCTGGTTGGCAAGCGTCATGACCGCACCGACATAGTCCTGCGGCATGTAGAGATGCACGGTGACGATGGGTTCGCGAATCTCCTCCAGGCGGCCCTGGTCGGGCATCTTGGACGGGTTCTCGACCATGATGACCTCGCCGTCGCCCTTGACCACCTGGTAGACCACGCTGGGCGCCGTGGTGATCAGGTCCTGGTCGAACTCGCGCTCCAGCCGCTCCTGCACGATCTCCATGTGCAGCAGCCCCAAGAAGCCGCAGCGAAAACCAAAGCCCAGCGCCTGGCTGACCTCGGGCTCGTAGTGCAGCGAGGCATCGTTGAGCTTGAGCTTTTCCAGGCTGTCACGCAGCGAGTCGTATTCGCTGGCCTCGGTCGGATACAGGCCGGCAAAGACCTGGGGCTGAATTTCCTTGAAGCCAGGCAGCGCTTCGGTGGCCGTAAAGGCCGCGCCGCCGCTGCCGGTCTTGATCAGCGTCACGGTATCGCCCACCTTGGCTGCTTGCAGCTCCTTGATGCCGGCGATGATGTAGCCCACCTCGCCGGCTTCGAGCGACTCGCGCGACTCGTTGGCCGGCGTGAACACGCCAAGGTTGTCGGCGTTGTAGGTGGCACCGGTGGCCATCATCTTGATGCGCTCGCCTTTTGCCAATCGGCCGTCGACCACGCGCACGAGCATCACTACGCCGACGTAGCTGTCAAACCAGCTGTCGACGATCATCGCGCGCAACGCACCTTCGGGGTTGCCACGCGGCGCGGGAATGCGCGCCACGACGGCTTCGAGAATTTCGTCGATGCCCATGCCCGTTTTCGCCGAGCACGGAATCGCGTCGGTGGCATCGATGCCGATCACATCTTCGATTTCGCTCTTCGCGTTTTCCGGATCGGCTTGCGGCAAATCCATCTTGTTGAGAACGGGCACGACCTCCACGCCAAGATCCAGTGCGGTGTAGCAATTGGCCACCGTCTGCGCTTCAACACCCTGGCTCGCATCGACGACGAGCAGCGCACCCTCGCACGCACTCAGCGAACGGCTCACTTCATAAGAGAAGTCCACATGGCCTGGTGTGTCGATCAGATTGAGGTTGTAGACCTGCCCATCTTTCGCTGTGTAGCGCAACGCTGCGGTCTGTGCCTTGATAGTTATCCCACGCTCTTTCTCAAGGTCCATCGAGTCGAGCACCTGGCTCTCCATCTCGCGGTCACTCAAGCCGCCGCAACGCTGGATCAAGCGGTCCGCGAGCGTTGACTTGCCGTGATCAATGTGCGCGATGATGGAAAAGTTTCTGATGTGATTCATCAACGAAGAGCGTTAAGTGATTGATTGGCAAGCGCTGCAAAAGAAAAAAGGGCGCGTCGAAGATGGACGCGCCCTGAACCAACAATCTATGGCAACTGCGATAGTTGGAACTTCATTGTAGGCAAAAAGGCATGCCCGTACAGAGCCGAAAACAGCGGACAGGGGATGTTGCAACCCGGCAACAAGAAAAATACTCACAGGTTATTCACAATTTTTGTGGATGAGTTTCTGGACAACTTGTGGGCGATCTGTGGATCAGCGGTGGACTATCCGAAACCTTCCCGCATGGTGGATTCAGGTCGGATCAATATATCCAAAACAGTTGGTTGGCCCCTCAATTCTATCCAAATTTGTAGCTAACCAAAATAAAAGTTAGCGTTTACAAACATTTCAATGGCTGGCGCAACGCTTGGAAATATTTTTCCAGCTTTATTTTTTGATGCGCAAGCGTTGAAAAAAAGCCCCAAAACCCGTGTTCGGGCCGGGGCTTTGAGCACGCCGGAGATGCGCTTGAGCGTTTAGCGTGCTTGGGGCCGGATCAATGCGTACTGGGCCCACTCGCCACGGCGAAACAGCACATTGACCGGTTTGCTTCGGTCCATCTTGGCCACAGCTGCTTCAAACTCCTTGACGCTTGCGATCTCGGTATTTGCGATGGCGACAATCACGTCGCCCTCGCGCAAGCCTGCACGCGCCGCGCCTTCGCTAGCTATGTCGACCCTGACGCCGCCCTTGACCTTGAACTCCTTCTTCTGCGCATCGTTCAATTCGCTGACGGAAAGGCCGAGCGACTGCCCCACGGCGGAAGCCTTGGGCTTTTCGTCTTTCTCGGCCACCTTGCGGGCCGGCTTCTCAGGCTCCAGTTCAGTGATCGTGACGCTCAAGTCCTTCGAGCCACCGCCGGGACGCAGCACCGTCACAGAACTCTTGGTCCCGGGCTTGATGTTCCCCACCATGCGAGGCAGATCGGTATGCTTCTCGATGACCTTGCCATCGAACTTGGTGATGATGTCGCCGCCCTGCACGCCCGCCTTGTCGGCCGGCGAACCCGCCTCGACCGCGCTCACAAACGCACCTTGCGGTTTGCCCATGCCAATGGACTCCGCCACATCCTTGGTCACGATACCGATCTGAACACCGATGCGCCCTCGGGTCACAGCTCCGGTGGAGCGCAATTGCTCGCTGATGCGCAGCGCCTCGTCCATTGGAATGGCGAAGGAGATGCCCATGTAGCCGCCCGAGCGCGAGTAAATCTGGCTGTTGATGCCGACCACTTCGCCGCGCATGTTGATCAGCGGCCCGCCCGAATTGCCCGGGTTGATCGCCACGTCTGTCTGGATGAGCGGCAGGTAATCGCCAGTGTCGCGCTGCTTGGCGCTCACGATGCCGGCGGTCACGGTGTTTTCAAGCCCGAAGGGCGAGCCGATCGCCATGACCCATTCACCGACCTTGAGACGATTCATATCGCCAATCACCTTCACGGCCGCCAGGCCGCTGGCCTCGATCTTGACCACCGCCACATCGGTGCGCTTGTCCGCACCGATGATCCTGGCCTTGAACTCTCGCTTGTCGGTCAGGGTAACCAGTACTTCTTCCGCTCCATCGACCACGTGGGCGTTGGTCATGATGAAGCCATCGCTGGTCAGGATAAAGCCGGATCCGACGCCACGCGGCTGTTCCTCGTCTTGCGGCTGCGGGCGCTGCGGTCGCGGCCCCTGGCGCGGCGCGTTAGGGGGCAGAGGCAGGCCAAAACGCCGGAAGAATTCCAGCATTTCTTCCTCGGAGCCACTTCCACTGCGCGCGCGGGAAGTGGCTTTCTCCAGTGTGCGGATGCCGACCACGGAGGGCCCGACCTGCTCCACCAGGTCCGTGAAATCCGGCAGGTTGCGGCCCTGGGCCATCGCCGGTGCTGCTGGCACCCACGCCAGAGCCACCACCAACGCAAGTGCGCAGGCCATGCCAGCCGAACGCAGTTTGTTCCAATCAAAACGTCGCATCATCGACCTTCCTTCATTTCTCTATGTAAGGCTGTGAATCCGGCAGTCCGATTTGGTTCAGCAATTTGCACCGCCTTCACATTGCGCGGACGCCGGCCACGAAAGTAGGGACTTATTTCTTGCGTTCAAGACTTTGCGCAAATGCCTTGAGGGTGGACAACGGCACTTCACCCACTGCGGTCAGCCACCAGTCACCCGACTTGTCCGCGAGGCGCTGCGTCAGTGTCTGCGTGGCCCCCATGGCCAGTTGCAATTCCTGCGTATGACGCTGGCGGTCATAGGCTTCGACAAACAGCGACACCGACGCCAGCCCATCAGAGAAGATCCACTGCATGGTGCTTTCTGGCGGCGCGCTGCTCGCTGGGCCGCCGGTCGGCGGGCGCTTATAGCAACTCATGGGCTTGAAACCTGCCACCGGGCTCTTCAAAGCCCAGCCCTCGGCTGCCGCGGTT
>DATILI010000063.1:0-36427 GCA_035476635.1 Burkholderiaceae bacterium
GGCCGCGCGCGTCATGTGGCCGGCCTCGGCAACGGCGACGAAGTAGCGGAGCTGGCGCAAGTCCATCAAAGGACCTCCATACTTAAAACGTATTGAAATCGACGTTTCAGTATATTTGACCCACAGCGTCTTGGCCATTAATGTCTCGCCCAAACACACCCGTTGGAGACATTGCAATGAACAAACTTCTGGCGCTGCTGCTGGCCGGCATCGCATCCCTTGGCGCCGCGCAGGCCGAGCCGGTGTCCATCCTGTTCGTGGGCAACAGCTACACCTTCGGCCGCAGCAACCCGGTGATGAGCTACAACGCCGCCAACGTGACCGACCTCACTGCCCTGATGGCGGCGGCCAATGCCACCGGCAGCAACAGCTTCGAGCCGCATCCCTGGGGCGGCGTGGCGGGCATCTTCAAGCAGTTCACGGTGCAGGCGGGGCTGGACTACAACGTCTCGCTCTCCACGCGCAACGCGGCCTCGTTGCGCGGGCATTTCCTCAATTCCAACCCGGCCGACTGGGACTTGCGCAGCAACATCGCCTTGCAGAGCTGGGACAAGGTGGTGCTGCAGGAACAGAGCGACGAAGCGCTGCCCAAGCAACCCGGTCTGGCGTCCAACCCGGCCTACTTCAACACCTACGCCAACAAGATCGAGGACTTCATCCACGAGGGCCTGGCCCACTCGTACCGCGAGCGTGACCTGATTGGCGGCAGCAATGCAGCCTGCGCCGCCATCACCGGCGCATCCACTGGCACCTGCGGCCTGCTGCGCAGCATCCCGGCCAACCCCAACGCCAGCGCCGACACCGACATCTACCTCTACCAGACCTGGGCGCGGCCCAATCTGGTCAACGCGCCTTTCACCACGGTGACCGACCCGGTCACCGGCGCGGTCAGCTTCACCAGCACACCGGCCACTTCGTTCTATCCTTCGCTGGCAGCAATGAACACCGATTTGCACAACGCCTACTTCGGCCTGGCCGCAGCCAACCCCGGCTTCGCGGGCGTGGCGCCGGTGGGCGACGCCTTCATGCGCGCCGTGGCCAGCGGCGTCGCTACCGGCAACATGTACGCGCCCGACGCCGCCAGTGACGGCCTGATCGACCTGTGGTGGGACGACGGCACGCACGCCAGCAAATGGGGCTCGTACCTGAGCGCGCTCACGCTGTTTGGCAGCATCACCGGCATTGACCCGAAGTCGCTGGGCGCGCAGGAGGTCGCCGCCTTCGACCTGGGCATCAGCACTCGCGATGCGGCGGCGCTGCAACGCGTGGCCAGCCTGCAACTGGGCTTTGCCGCCGTGCCGGAGCCTTCCACCTGGATGTTGGCCATGCTGGGCTTGGGGCTTGCCGGCTGGCACACGCGGCGGCGCGCCGCCAACAAAGCATGAGCGCGCCGTACATGAGCACGCTGCTTCGCGCATGGCGCACTGCCGCTGGCGTGCTCGCCGCCGTGGCCCTGCTGGCAGGCTGCGCCCACACAACACCGCCTGAAGCCGCGCCCACGGCCACCGCCTGCCCAAAAGACGTGCCAGGCCGCTGCCTGATGGGCAAGGACTCTGCCGGTGCCTACTACCTGATTGCCATCCCGCCGGCGTGGAACGGCCATCTCGTGCTGCATGCCCACGGCGGCCCCGCGCTCGGCGCGCCGCAGGCCGAGCGCACGGCAGAAGACCTGGCGCGCTGGTCCGTCGTGGTGAAGGCCGGCTATGCCTGGGCCGGCTCCAGCTTTCGCCAGGGCGGCGTGGCGGTACGCACGGCCGCGGAAGATACGGAACGGCTGCGCCAGATCTTTGTGCAGCACATCGGCGCGCCCAGGCGCACCGTGCTGCACGGCCAGTCATGGGGCGCCAGCGTGGCGGCCAAGGGCGCGGAAATGTTCAAGCGCTACGACGCGGTGCTGTTGACCAGCGGCGTGCTGGCGGGCGGCACGCGTTCCTATGATTTCCGCCTGGACCTGCGCGTGGTGTACCAATACCTGTGCGCCAACCACCCCAGGCCCGACGAGCCGCAGTACCCACTGTGGATGGGCCTGCCCAAAGACAGCCCGCTTTCGCGCGCAGACCTGGCCGCCCGCGTGGAAGACTGCCTGGGCGTGCGCAAGCCGGCCGCACAGCGCAGCGCAGAGCAGGCGCGCAAGCTCAAGACCATCGTCGATGTGATCCGCATCCCCGAGGGTTCGGTGCTCGCGCACCTGAACTGGGCTACCTGGCACTTCCAGGACATCGCGCAGCACCGCAGCGGCGGCGGCAACCCGTTCAGCAACGCCAACGTGCGCTACGCCGGCTCCAGCGACGCTGCGGCGCTGAATACCGGCGTGCTGCGCTACCACTCCGACCCGCAAGCCGTGGCGCGCTTCGGCGCAGACACCGACCTGAACGGCCGCATCACGGTGCCGGTGCTCACGGTGCACGGCGTGGGCGATGCCACCGCGTTTGTCGAGCTCGGTTCCGCCTTTCGCGAAACCATGGCGCGCGCCGGCAATGGGGAGCGCCTGGTGCAGACCTTCACCAGCGACAGCGGACACAGCTACCTGAGCGACCCGGTCTATCCCACACTGCTGGCCGCGCTGCTGCAATGGGTGGAACGCGGCGAAAAGCCCACGCCTGCGGGCATCGCTGCGCGCTGCAAGGCGTTGGAAGCCGAGTTCGGCCCAGGCTGCCGCTTCCTGCCGGACTACCAGCCGGCGCCGCTGGCCTCAAGGGTCGCACCGCGCCAATCTGCTGCTCCATAATCCCCGCACTCATACCCTGCGGGAGTTGCCATGGCCATGCTGATTCTGGGGCTCGTTCTTTTTCTCGGCGTGCATTCAACGCGCATCGTGGCCGATGGCTGGCGCACGCAGATGATTGGCAAGCTCGGCGCGATGCCCTGGAAGGCCATCTACGCATTGCTCTCCATCGCCGGCTTCGTGTTGCTCGCCTGGGGCTATGGCCTGGCGCGGCAGCAGCCCCTGGTGTTGTGGACCCCGCCTGCGGGCATGCGGCACCTGGCGGCGCTGTTGATGCTGGGCTCCTTCATCCTGCTGGCGGCCACCTATGTGCCGCGCAACGCCATCAAGGCGCGGCTGCACCACCCGATGGTGCTGTCGGTCAAGGTCTGGGCGCTGGCGCATTTGCTGTCCAACGGCAACGCAGCCGACGTGCTGCTGTTCGGCGCCTTGCTCGTCTGGGCGGTATTCAGCTTCCGGGCGGCACGCGCGCGCGACCGGGCCGCACAGACCGTGTATGCGGCCGGCTCGGCCAGCGGCACGATGGCCGCCGTGGTGGTGGGCGCCCTGGCCTGGGCCCTGTTCGCCTTCTGGGCCCACGCCTGGCTGATCGGCGTTCGGCCCCTGGGCTGACGATGGCCACCGGCTACCAGGAAATGGTGGCGCGCCGCATTTGAAGTTGCGAAAAAAAACGCTTGACCTGGAGCGCACTCTAGCTTGCCCAATAGCCGTTCACTTCCACAAGGACATGCACATGACGACGCAGGCAAGCACCAACAAGCAACTGATGCAGCAAGCCTTTGCCGCACTGGCCCAAGGCAACGGCCAAGCCTTTACCGACCTGATGGCCGACGATTTCAATTGGGTGATGACGGGCACCACGGCCTGGTCCCGCACCTACAGCGGCAAAGAGGCCGTGATGAACGAGTTGTTCAAGCCGCTGTTCGCGCAGTTCGAGCGGCCCTACCTCAACACCGCGCAGCGCTTCATCGCCGAAGACGACAGCGTGGTGGTGCTGTGCCAGGGCCGCGTGAACACCCGGCGCGGCATGCCGTACAACAACAGCTATTGCTATGTCTGCCGCTTTGCCAATGGCAAGATGCGCGAGCTCATCGAGTACTTCGACACTGAGCTCGTCACCGCAGCACTGGAGAAACCATTTGCCTGAAACGGTTCGCGAGACTTTTCACACAACTTTTCTCATCGGCGAGCTGAGCCGCCGCACCGGCCGCAGCGTGCACACCATCCGCTGGTACGAGGCCCAGGGCCTGATGCCCGGCGTGGCGCGCGACGGTGGCGGCCGGCGCGTGTACGGCACGCTGCACGCGAGCTGGCTGGACCTGATGGACCGGCTGCGCCGTACCGGCATGTCGATCGCCGAGATGCAGCGCTATACCGCGCTGGTGATGCAGGGCAGCAGCACGCTGAAGGAACGCCAGGCCCTGCTGGCGGCGCATCGCGCGCGCGTACTCGGGACGATCGCCGAGTGGAACCAGGCACTGGAGTTGGTGGACAGCAAGATCGAGTTCTATGAGGAGTGGGCGAGCACCGGGAAGCGGCCGAAGCTGCTGCCGACGCGTAGTTAGCTTCTTTGTCATTGCGGGCTTGACCCGCAATCCACAGCGGTGGTCGTTTGATCGCTGCATGGATCCCGGGTCAAGCCCGGGATGACAGCGAAAGCGCCTTAAGCCAGGTCCGCGCGCGGCTTGCCTGAACGCCGCGTGAAGGCCGCGGCAGCCTCGTAGCGCCGATTGACCTGGAGCTTTTGAAACGCGTTGCTCAGGTAGTTCTTCACGGTCTTGTCGCTCAGCTCCAGCGCAGCGGCGATTTCCTTGTTGGTCTTTCCCTGCACCACCAGGGCCAGCACGCGGCACTCCTGCGGTGACAGGCCATCCTCGTGCTCGCTTTGCGTGCGCTGGGTGAGGGCATGGATGCGCTTGAGCACTGGCTCGGTGATCTTGGGGTCCAGGATCGACTGGCCGCCGGCCACGGCCTCGACCGCGCGCACCAGCGCCTGCTGGCCGATCTCCTTGAGCAGGTAGCCGGCCGCTCCGGCCAGGATGGTGGACATCACGGCCTCGTCGTCCGAATAGGACGTGAGGAACAGCACGCGCATGCTCTGGTCGGCAGCGCGCAACTCCCGGCAGGCGTCGCGGCCGGTCCCGTCCGGGAGCCGGAAGTCCATCAGGATGACGTCGGGGCGAACGCGGCCGGCTTCGCTGATGGCCTGCGCCACGCTGCCGGCCTCGCCCACCACCTCGATCGTTTCCGTGCGCGCGAATAGCGTGCGCAGGCCCAGCCGCACCACCTCGTGGTCGTCCACCAGCATCAGTCGGATCCTTGGGGCTTGCATCGGCGTCGTCAACTCAGGAGGCTTGGGAGATTTCAATCACGATCCGTGTGCCCCGGCCGCTGGCCGAGATCACCTCAGACCGGCCGCCGAGTTTTCTGGCGCGGGCCTCGATGTGGCACAGGCCCAGGCCCTGGTTAACGTGGGCGTGCGGATCGAAGCCCTTCCCATCGTCTTCGATTTCAAGGCAGGCGCCATTGGCCCCGTGTTTGCGCAACGTCACCCGCGCGGTGCGTGCCTGGGCATGGCGCGCGGTGTTGCTGATGGCCTCGCGCGCAATCTGCGTCAATTGCGTAGCCTGCTCCTGGGTCAGCCGGTCGATCACCGCGTCGTCCAGCTCGATTGCGAATTGCGGCGCGCGCTCGCCCAGCATCTGGATGGTTCGGTCGAGCGCGGCCTTCAGGTCACGGCCGCCGGTGATCTCTCGCTCGCCTTTCAGGACCAGGCGCAGCTCCTCGATCACCAGGTTGAGGTTGGCCGTCGCGTCGGCGATCTTCTCGCTCGCCAGCAGCGGGTTTTCCTGCGTCAGGCGGCGCGACTCCTCCAGGTTCAGGCCGATCGCATAGATCGACTGGATGCAGCCGTCGTGCAGGTCCTGGACAAATTGCTCGCGCTGCTCGATCAGCACGTCCAGCTGCCGGGCCGCGCGCTCGCGTTCGGTGACGTCGTCCAGGATGGCGACGATGGCCGTGCTGGCGCCCGAGCCGTCGTGCAGCGGCGAAGCGGAGATGGCGGCGAGCACCACTTCACCCGACTTCTTGCGCCGATGCCGGACCTCGCCCCGGAATGGTTCGCCGGCCAGAACACGGCGGATCATGTCGAGAAAGTCTTCCAGCTCCTCGTCCGGCACGGTGGGGCAGATGAGGCCCATTGCCTCGCTTTCGCTCCATCCGAACATGCGCTCGGCGCCGCCGCTCCAGCCGAGCACGATGCCGCGCGCATCCATGGTCAGGATCGCCAGCGGCGACGCATCCAAGACGGCCTGCATCCGGCGGTTACTGTTCTCCAGGGCGAGTTCGGCTGACTTGCGCTCGGTGATGTCGCTCAAGGTTCCGACCCGTCCGGCCGTGGCGCCGCTGCCGAATGGCGTGGACTTGGCGATCACCCAGAGGACGGTTTGGTCGCCGCGCACGAAACGGTGTTCCGTGCGGATCGGCCGCCCGGTTGCGAGCCCTTCGCGGCGCGCGCGCATGACCTGGTCGATGTCCTCGGGATGGATGAACCTGGCCCAGCCCTGGCCCAGCACGTCTTGCGCAGAAAGCTGCATCATCTCGCACAGCCGCGGATTGGCGTAGACGCAGTTGCCGGCGGCATCGTTCAAATAGATGCCCACCGGTGCGTGGTTTGCCAGCGCGACGAATCGATCATCGTCCTCGCGCAGCCAGTTGTCCGGACTCTCCCGCTCAAGCATGTGATTGCCTCGCAATTCAGTCGGCGCGGCATGTGACAGCATCACAAGCCAGCTTAAATCATGTCCCGCCGCAGCAATAGGGCCATGATGCCCTATTGCGCCAGGGCCACCCAGCACTGGCCCGCTGCTGCGGCCCGCCATACCCTAGCACTTCATCCCGAAAGTTTCGGACCATGCAGCGCTTCATGCGGCTTTTTGCGTCGAGCTATCTCCCTCATGTCGCGTTTGGCGCGGCCGCGATGGTGATCGTCGTGCTGGGCTGGGTGCTGTATGACGCAACCACCCGGTCCAGGGACTCGGCACGCTGGGTCACCCACACGGTGGAGGTCATCGGCGCCATCGAGGAAGTCAATGAAGAACTCAGCCGCGCGGATTCCGCCCAGCGCGGCTACCTGCTGACCGCCAGCGCCAGCTTCCTGGCCGAGCGCGACCGCTCGCTTGCGGACATGGCCACCGCCGTGGCGGAGCTCAGGCGGCTTACCAAGGACAACCCCGCGCAGCTGGGCCGGCTGCCCGTGCTTGAAAGCCTGATCGCCCAGCGCGTTGCGATCATGCGCGAGACCGCGCAGCTGCGTCGGCACGAGGGCCTGGAGGACGCCAGCGCGCGTGCGGCGCTCGGGGCCGGGCAGCAGGCGAGCGCGCGCATCTACGAGTTGACCCGGGCGATGGAGCAGGAAGAGCAGCAACTCCTCGCGCTGCGCCGCGCGGATGAATCGACCCGCTACGAAAACACGCTTGCGGTCCTGGCGGTGGCGGTGCTGGTCAGCCTGCTGGTCCTGCTCCCGGGCTATCTCGGATTCGTCGCGCAGACCCGTGCGCGCGGCCGCGCCGAACGCAGGCTGCACGAGGCCAAGGAGGCTGCCGAGGCGGCCGACCGCGCCAAGAGCATCTTTCTGGCGACCATGAGCCACGAGATCCGCACGCCGATGAATGGCGTGCTCGGCATGCTGGAATTGCTCAGCCTGACCAGGCTGGAGGCCGAGCAACGCACCACGCTGGAGGTGGTGCGCGAATCGGGCAAGTCCCTGCAGCGCATCATTGACGACATCCTGGACTTCTCCAAGATCGAGGCCGGCAAACTGGAGTTGCGTCCGGAGGCCGCCTCCATCGCAACGGCGGTACAGGCGGTGCGCAACATCTATTCGGGCAACGCCAGCAGCAAGGGGCTGCTGCTCTTGTGCAGTATCGACCCGCGCATCAGCCCGGCGCTGCTGGTCGATCCCATGCGGCTGCGCCAGATCCTCAACAACTTCGTCAGCAATGCCGTCAAGTTCACGGCCAAGGGGCAGGTGCAGATCAGGGCCGAATTGCTGGGGCAAGCCGAGGGTGAAGAGCGCCTGCGCTTTTCGGTGCAGGACACCGGCATGGGCATCTCCGCGGCGGACCAGGCGCAGTTGTTTCAGCCCTTTGTCCAGGCCGCGGGTATTGCAGCCCCCCGCTCCGGCGGCACCGGCCTGGGCCTCACGATCTGCCGCCGGCTGGCCGAGATGATGGGAGGAACCATCGCGTTGGCAAGCACGCCCGGGCAGGGAACCACCTTCACGCTCGAGCTGAGCCTGCCGGTCGCCGATCCACGCGACCTGGCCAGCCCAGATCCGGACCAGGCCACGAGCGTGCTGCAGGCAATTGCCCGCTCGCCACGCCAGGCGCCGGATGCCGCGCGGGCGCAGGCCGAGGGCACGCTGGTACTGCTGGCCGACGACCACCCGACCAATCGCATGCTGCTGGCGCGCCAGGTGGGTTTGCTGGGCTATGCCGCGGAGAGCGTGGAAAACGGCGTCGAGGCGCTGGCCAAGTGGCGCTCCGGCCGCTTCGCCATCGTCATTACCGACTGCAACATGCCGGAGATGGACGGCTACGCGCTGGCACGCCAGATCCGCGCCCTGGAATCACGCACGCTGGAGTCGGCCCAGCCGGTGGCCAGGCGCACGCCGATCATTGCCTGCACCGCGAATGCGCTGGGCGGCGAGGCGGAGAACTGTTTTGCCGCCGGCATGGACGACTACCTCGCCAAGCCAGTCGAGTTGACGGCGCTGGCGGCAAAGCTGGCGCATTGGCTGCCCCTGGCGCACGCGGCCCAGCCGCTGGACTGGTCGGTGCTTGCGGCCTCGTTTGGCAACGACGAAGCCCTCACGCGCACTGTCCTGGCGGACTTCCAGCATGCCAACGCGGCCGATGCCGACACGCTGCGCCGCGCCGTCGACCGCTCGGACATGCCCGAGCTTGCGCTGGCCTCGCACCGCATCAAGGGCGCCAGCCGCACAGTGGGCGCCATTGCGCTGGCCGCCGTGTGTGAGCGCCTGGAGCGCGCGGGCCACGAGCAGGACTGGCCGGCGATCCAGGCCCATATGCAGGCGTTCCAGCACGAGTTGGAACGGCTGAACCTCTACTTCGAGGAGGAAAAGTGCGCATCGGCGAGCTGAGATTCCTGGCGGTCGAGGACCACCCGTTCCAGCGCAGCGTGCTGATGCGCCTGCTGACCAGCCTGGGCGCCACCCAGATCTGCGACGCCCCCGACGGCCACGCCGCGCTGAAGATCCTCAAGACCTCGGCCGCGCCGATCGACATCATCATCAGCGACCTGGACATGCCGGGCATGGACGGCATGGAGTTCATGCGCCATCTGGGCGAGGCGCGGGTGGCCGCTTCGATCATCCTCGCCAGCGCCCTGGAAAGCGTCCTGCTGGCCTCGGTCGAGACCATGTCGCGGGCCTATGGCGTGAGGATCCTGGGCGTGATCGAAAAACCCATCACACGCGCCAAGCTCGATGCGCTGATCGGGCAGCACCGGCCGGCGCAGCCGCTGCCGCCGAAGGCGCCCGACCCGTCGTTCACGCTGGAGGAGGTGGCGCATGGGCTGGCGCACGATGAGTTCGAACCCTTCTTCCAACCCAAGGTCGAACTGGCAACGGGTCGGGTCACCGGCGCCGAGGCGCTGGCGCGCTGGCGCCATCCGCAGTTCGGGGTCGTGGCGCCCAGTGCCTTCATCGGCCTGCTGGAGGCCGGCGACCGGATCGACGCGCTCACCTGGACCATGCTGGAAAAGTCCGCCGCGGTTTGCCGCCAGTGGCAGGCCGCGCGCGGGCAGGAGCTGGCCATGTCGGTCAATTTGTCGATCAGGTCGCTGGCCGATGTGCAGCTGGCCGACCAGGTCACGGCGCTGGTGCGGGCGCAGCAGTTGGAGCCGCGGCACATGGTGCTGGAAATCACCGAGTCGGCGGCCACGACGGATGTCGGCAAGGTGCTGGAAAACCTCTCGCGGCTGCGCATGAAGGGTTTCGGCCTGTCGATCGACGACTACGGCACCGGCTATTCGTCGATGCAGCAACTCATGCGCATCGCCTTCACCGAGCTCAAGATCGACCAGTCCTTCGTTGCCAACGCCGCCCGGCAGCAATCGGCCAGCGTCATCCTGGCGTCCAGCCTGGACATGGCGAAGAAATTGAACATCACCTCGGTGGCCGAGGGCGTGGAAACGCAACAGGACTGGGACCTGCTCACACTACTGGGCTGCAAGCTGGCGCAGGGCTATTTCATCGCCAGGCCGATGCCGGCGCAGGCCCTGTTCGCTTGGACGTGCCCCTGAAAAGGTCGAGAATGCCGGGCATGAACACACACGCCCACACCCCCGTCGAGCCCCTTTCCACCCATGACACGACGCGTGTGGACGACACCCGCATTCGCGCGGTGCGCCCGCTGATCACGCCGGCTTTGCTGCAGGAATGGCTGCCTGCGCCGGATGCCTCGCTGGCGTTGGTGGAGGCCAGCCGCGCGGCCATTTCGCGTGTGCTGCATGGCAAGGACGACCGGCTGGTGGTGGTGGTGGGGCCGTGCTCCATCCACGACCATGGCCAGGCCATGGAATATGCGCGGCAACTCAAGGTGCAGGCCGATGCGCTGGCCGGCGAGCTGCTGGTGGTGATGCGCGTGTATTTCGAGAAACCGCGCACCACCGTGGGCTGGAAGGGCTACATCAACGACCCGCACCTGGACGGCACGTTCGCCATCAACGAAGGCCTGGAAATGGCGCGCCAGCTGCTGCTGGACGTGATTGCCGCGGGGCTGCCGGTGGGGACGGAGTTCCTGGACCTGCTGAGCCCGCAGTTCATCGCCGACCTGGTGAGCTGGGGCGCGATCGGCGCACGCACCACCGAGAGCCAGAGCCACCGCCAGCTCGCGTCCGGCCTGTCTTGCCCGGTCGGCTTCAAGAACGGCACGGATGGCGGCGTGAAGGTGGCGACCGACGCCATCCAGGCCTCGCGTGCACCGCATGCGTTCATGGGCATGACCAAGATGGGGCAAGCCGCCGTGTTCGAGACGCGCGGCAATGACGACTGCCACGTGATCCTGCGCGGCGGCAAGGTGCCCAACTACAGTGCGGCCGATGTGGAAGCGACGGCCAAGCTGCTCGAAGGCGCGGGCCTGCGGCCGCAGGTGATGATCGACGTCTCGCACGCCAACAGCAGCAAGCAGCACCAGCGCCAGATCGACGTGGCGCATGACGTCGCGGCCCAGGTGGCGGCGGGCGACAGGCGCATCACCGGCGTGATGATAGAGAGCCACCTGGAAGAGGGCCGGCAGGACATCGTGCCGGGCACGCCGTTGAAAGCTGGCGTCTCGGTGACGGATGCCTGCATCAGCATGGCGCAGACGATACCGGTGCTGCAAGCCCTGGCGCAGGCCGTGCGCACGCGGCGCGAGCGCTGAAAGAAAAAAGCCGCCCTCGAAAGGGCGGCTTTAGCCTGTCATTGCGGGCCTGGCCCGCAATCCATTACTGCGCGTTGACGGGCGTACCGGCCAGCGTCGTCGATGCACGCACGGGCGTGGAAGCGACTTGCGTCAGGTAAGCGGAGCCGCTGTCTTCACGGTACAGGTTGTCCAGTTCGCCGCTGACGCGGGCTGCGGCCAGTTCGGTACGGACTTGGTCGCGGCTCTTTTCAGCGCGGAAATACGCGACCGGGTTGTAGCTGGTGGACCAGGGGTTGATGCCGGCCTTCTTGTATTGCACCAATTCGGCTTGCACTTCGGCACGGGTCTTGCTAGAAACAAAAGGCGTGGTGTCGATGGTGATGTCGTCAGCCAGCGCGTTACCAGCGGCAACGGCGGAGAAAGCGAGAACGAGAGCGGATGCGATATTGCGGTTCATGATGGTTTTCCTTCAAAGTTAATGACATTTCCGGGCATGGCGGGCTTCGTTGCTTCCGTCTTGTCCAGCCTCGGTGAGTCGTCTTTATTTGCTTCGGCTCATCGATGGGTTGAACTGTACCGAGGGTTAACCCGGGGATAAAGTAGCGCGCCGTACATAACCTGTTTCGGAAATAGAAACAGTGGCTTAAGCGTTGCTGGGCGTAGCTTGTTGCTGCTGTTTTTATAGCAACAAGAGTTTTCCGGGCACGCGCGCCGCGTCCAACTCCTACATGGACTGTGGCAAATCGCCGGGTTCCGGCAGCCCACGTCCGGCCCACACTGGGGCATGTTTCCTTTCAAAGGAGTCGTGCCATGTTGTCCGAAAATCGCCCCCATCTGTTTCACTGGATCGGCGCAGCGGCAGTGGCTGCGGCGCTGGCCTTGAGCGTTTCCGAAGTTCGCGGCCAAGGTGGCGGTGGCGCCGCCGCGGCAGCCGCGGGGCGGCCCGCCATGTCGGGCGCACAGGGCGGCCTGGGTGCGCAGCCGGGCCTGCAACAGGGTGGGCTGGGCACGCAAGGCGAGGCGCCGGCGCAAGTGGAAATTCCGCTCAGGCGCCACGGTACCGGGCAGTCCGAATCACCCCTGGTCGCCGCTTCCGGCTCCGTTGCGGCCCAGCTGCATGCGGAAGACCGAAAGCCCTCCGATGTGAGCCCGCTGCCGAAGAAGACCGACGCGATCAAGCCGCAGCGCAGCACCACTCGCAAGGCCGTACGCGCGACAAAACGCTCGCTGGACCGTGCGCGGACCGGCGTGGGCGAAGTGGATGCGGCAGGCGGCCAGCGCTAATTGCGCTTGCGGGTAGCGCGCTTGCGGGTCATGCGCCTGGCCCGCGTTTCCATCCAGAGGTAGGCCAGCAAGGCCAGCCCCAGCGGCGCCCAGTAGTAGAACGCGCGATAGCCCAGCAGCGCAGCCAGCAGCTCGGGCTGCGGCACCTGGTGCGACAACAGCGCGACGAACACGGCTTCCTGCACACCCAGGCCGGCGGGCACGCGCGCCACCAGCCCACTGACCATGCCAAGCAAATGCACGCTGGCCACCGCGGAAAAGGCCACCTGCTGCTGCAACATTACATACAGCACACCCGCCATCAGCAGCCAGGTGCCCGAGGCCATCAGCAACTGCAGCAGCGCCATGCGCGCCGTGGGCAGGTGCACCGCATAGCGATGCGTGCGCCAGCGGACCTGCCAGTGCCGGCGGTCCGCCGTAGCACACAGCAGGACATAGCCCAAGGCCAGGCCCAACAGCAGCGCGCCCAGGATGTGCAGCGCCCAGGGCTCCAGCGGCCACGCAGGCGGTGGTGCCAGCGGCAGCCACAGCAGGAGCGCACCGGCGAGAAAAAGATAACCCAGCCAATTGGTCCACATGCTCAAGGCCATCACGCGGGCGATGGTGCCCACCGCCAGCCCCAGGCGCGCATACAGCCGAAAGCGCATGGCGGCGCCGCCCACGATGGCACCGAAGTTGAGGTTGAAGGCATAGCTGACAAACGTCACGCCCATGGTCGGCAAGGTGCCCAGGGCATGGCCGGTGTAGCGCCGGCCCAGCAGGTCGAAAGCGCTGTACAGCAGGTGGCCGCACAGCGCCAGCCCGGCAGCGGCCAGCAACACCGGCAGCGGCGTTTCCCGCAGCGAGCGCCACACCTGGTTCCATTCCACCTGGCGCGCCTGCCACACCAGCATCGCCAGCACGAAGGCGGCAAAGACCAGCAGCAGAAAGCGCCCGGCCCAGCCCCGCCAGTTGCGGGCACGCTGCGGCACGAGGATCGGGATCTTGGATAACAGGTCCATGGCAGGTCGGTGTCAAGCCGCTCGGTGGCGCGCGCGTGCTTCCAGCACCGGGTAGAGGACCAGCGCGAACAGCAGGGGCGCAAGGTAGTAGATCGCGCGGTAGGCCAGCAGCGCGGCCAGCAGCTGGGTTTGCGGCACCTGGTGCCACAGCAGCGCGACGAACACCGCTTCGAGCACCCCCAGGCCCGCCGGCACGTGGGTGATCACGCCGGCAATCGCTGCCAGCAGCAACACGGCCAGCACGGAGGGAAACGCCACCTGCTGCTGCAGCAGGACGTAGATCACGCCGGCCATCAGCAGCCAGTTGGCGCACGACATCAGCAGTTGCAACGTGGCCATGCGCGCCGGCGGCAACAAGAGCGCACGGCCGCGCACCCTGAAGCTGCGCCGCGTGGAGAACAGGCACAGCGCAAACCAGGCCAGCGCCAGCGCAACCAGGGCCCAGCCCACCACCGGCAGCGCCGTGCCTTGCAGCTTCCAGTCCGGCGGCAAGGGCAGCGGCCGCAGCGCAAACACCAGCCCGCCCAGCAGCAGGTAGCCGAACCAGTTGGTCAGCATGCTCAGCGAGAGCACCTGGGTGATGCGCGCGCTGTCCAGCCCCAGGCGCGAATACAGGCGGTAGCGAAAGGCCACGCCGCCCACCAGGGAGCCCAGGTTGAGGTTGAAGGCGTAGCTCACGAAAGTCACCGCCATGACCATCGGGGCGGCCAGCCGGTGGCGCGTGTAGTTCCGCCCCAGCAGGTCAAAGCAGCTGTACAGAAGGTGGCTGGCAGCCGCCAGCAGGCCGGCGGCCAGCAGCACGCGCGCCGGCATTTGCCGCAATGCGGTCCAGACTTCACCCCACTCGACCGCGCGCGCATGGTGCACCAGCAGGGTCGCGACCAGCGCGAGGAAAACGACCGTCAGGACGCGCTTGGCAACGGCCCAGCGGCTGCGCGGTGCCGCGCTGCGGCCGGCGCTGGCACCGGCGGCCGCGCCATGCGGCAATGCGCGCGTATTCACCGCGTCTCCTTGGCGGCATGGCTGATGTACGCGGCATCCAGCGTTTGCGGCATGGCCTGGATGAGCGCCGGCACATGCGCGGGCAACCAGCTCGCCCAGACCGGATAGCGGCGCAACAGGTGAAAGACGATGAAGCTGCGCACCAGGCGCCAGCCGCTCATCGGGCCGAACTGGCTCTGCTCCACCGGCTTGCATTGGTTGCACATGAGCAGCTCCAGCCGCTCGCCCAGCGCCTGGTTGAACGCGCGGTCCCGGATGACGACGTTGGCCTCCAGGTTCAGCGCCAGGCTCAAGGGGTCCAGGTTGCTGGAGCCGACCGTCGCCCACTCCTCATCGGCCAGCGCCACCTTGCCGTGCAGGGGGCGTTCGCAGTACTCGTAGATGCGCACGCCGGCATTGAGCAGGTGGTGGTAGAGCAGCTGGGCGGCCGTCTTGACGATCGGCATGTCGGGCTCGCCCTGCAGGATCAGCCGCACGTCGACGCCACGCAGCGCGGCGCGCCGCATTTCCTTTATCAGGCGGTAGCCGGGGAAGAAATAGGCGTTGGCGATCACCACGCGCTTTCTCGCGGCGCGGATTGCGATGCGGTAGTGGCGCTCGATGTCGTCGGCGTGCCCGCTGTTGTCGCGTGTGACGAACGTGGCTTGCGCCGAGCCCGCCGAATCCAGGCTTTCGGGCTTGGCGCGCAGCCGCGCGCGCTGGCGAAACCAGCTTCGTGCGCCGCGCTGGTAGCGCTGGCCCGAGGCCAGTGCCGCATGGCAGAAGCGATGGATCTCGGCGACCAGTGGCCCGCGGATCTCCACCGCGTAGTCCTGCTTGGCGGCAGGGCCGAAGTCCAGCAGGTGGTCGGCCGAGTAGTTGATGCCGCCGACGAACGCGAGCTCGCCGTCGACCACCACGATCTTGCGGTGCATGCGCCGCAGCACGTTGGTACGCCAGCCGAACAAGCGCGGGCGCGGGTCGAACACATGCACGCGCACACCGGCCTCGCACAAGCTGCCGATGAAACTGCTGGACAGGTCGGGCGAGCCGAAGCCGTCGATCGTGACGTCGATCTGCACGCCGCGCTGCGCGGCCGCGAGCAAGGCCGCGTGCAGCGCCTCGCCCACCTTGTCCTCGAACAGGATGAAGGTCTCCAGCAACACCTCGCGTTGCGCCTTGGCGATGCTGTCGAACACGCGCGGGAAGAACTCCTCGCCGTTTTCCAGCAGGGCGATCGCATTGCCGCCGATCCAGCGCGCGCTCATGGAAGAAACCTTCTGGGTGTTGCGGACATCAGGGGCAGTGGCGGCGGGGTCGCGGCGGCATTCATGGAAGACTCGTTTGCTGGAGAATCTTTTTTAGCCCCGCTGCCGCGCCAGCCCTGTAGGACAGCAAGCTGATCTCTTGTCTGTGCCGGGCCGATTCGCCGGCTATTGAACACCGGTGTTTGCGCACCATCTACCGTGCTCAGGCTGCCGGCCCGTTTGCCGCGTTGCCGTGCCATGGCCTTTTATCTGCTTTCCTTCTTGCTGCACGCCTACATGGGCGTGCGGCTTCTGCCCGCGCTGGCGCCCCTGCCAGTCACCCAGGCCGTCCTGCTGGCGGTGCTGGCGGCCTCGGCCGTACTCATGCCCCTGAGCCTGCTGGGCCGCCGCATCCTGGGCCGGGGGCTACTGTCCAAGCTGTTCACCTGGCTGGGGCTGGTCTGCATGGGCCTGTTTTCTTCGCTGCTGGTGCTCACGCTGGTGCGCGATGCCAGCCTGTTGCTGGCATGGGTGGTCGAGGCGCTGTGGCCCGGCGCGACGGCGCTGCCCGCCTTGCAGCTGTACAGCGCCGTGGCCGTGCCGGTGCTGGGCCTGCTGGCCACGCTGTGGGGTTTTGTCAACGCGCGCAGGACGGCGGCTGTGGTTCGGGTCGATGTGCCGATCCAGGGCTTGCCGGCCGCCTTGCACGGCTTCACGGTGGCGCAGATCAGCGACATCCATGTCGGCCCCACCATCCGGCGCGGCTACCTGCGGCGCATCGTGCGGGCGGTCAATGGCTTGCAGGCCGACATGGTGGCGATCACCGGCGACCTGGTGGACGGCAAGGTGCACGAACTGGCGCCGCATGTGGCGCCACTGGCCGGGTTGTCTTCTCGCCACGGCACCTATTTCGTGACCGGCAACCACGAGTACTACTCGGGCGCCGACGCCTGGATCATTGAGCTGCGCCGCCTTGGCGTGCACGTGCTGCTCAACCAGCATGTGGTGCTGCAGCATGGCGATGCGCGCGGCAGCGCGCCGTTGGTGGTGGCCGGTGTGGCCGACTTTGGCGCCCACCACTTTGATCCGACGCACCGCAGCGACCCGGCGCGCGCCTTGGCCGGCGCGCCTGCGGATGCCCGTGTGCGCATGCTGCTGGCCCACCAGCCGCGCAGCGCGCCGGCCGCGGCGCGCGCGGGCTTTCAGCTGCAACTGTCGGGCCATACCCACGGTGGCCAGTTCTTCCCGTGGAATTTCTTTGTGCGCCTGCAACAGCCGTTCACGGCCGGCCTGCACCGGCTGCAGGACCTGTGGGTCTATACCAGCCGCGGCACCGGCTACTGGGGCCCGCCCAAGCGCTTCGGTGCGCCCTCGGAGATCACCCATCTGCGACTGGTGCCGGCCTGAGGGCTTTCGGTGCGCCGGGGGGGCAATGGCTCTATTGACGGGCCTTGAGTCATCTGCAAGGATGGAACAGCGCGACCGGCAGTGGTCGTTGCCTCCGATAATTCGCCCACCATGCCGCGCCATCTCCTTCCCACTCACCGGCCCGTCCTGCTGCGCCGGGCCGCACCGGGGGTGCCTCACGGCGGCGTAGGCGCTGGGGCGGGGTGTTGATGGGCAAGGCCGATCTGCAGCCGCCAGGCCTGTCGCACGATGCGGCGCTGCAGCGGCTTGTGCGCCTGGCCGCGCTAAGTTGCGGCGCCAGCATGGCGGTGCTGGTCGAAATCGACGATACCCAAGCTGCCCAGGCCAACGCCGCGCGCACGCGCATCGGCGCAGCGTTCGGGCTGGCCCCGGGCGAGGCCGAAGCGGCCTTGACCCTGGATGGCGAATGCCTGTCAGGGACCTTGCCATGCACCGTGATGGACGCCCGCGAAGACCCGCGGCTGGCGCTCAGCCCGCTGGTTGCCGGCCCGCTGGGCGTGCGCCTGTACGCCAGCGCCCCCTTGCTTGCGGCCGATGGCCAGCCGCTGGGCGCCCTGGCGGTGATGGACCCCTTGCCGCGCCTGCTGGACAGCGCCCAGCGCGAAATACTGGATACGCTGGCCGCGCAGGCGGCCAGCCAGCTGGAGTTGCGGCGCCTGCGCCTGACCCTGGAGCAGGCCACGACCGAGAGCGAGCGCATGCAGGCCACGTTGCGCCAGCAGAGCGAAACCTTGCAAATCGCCGGCGAAATCGCGCGCGTGGGCGGCTGGATCGTCGAGTTGCCGTCGCAACGGCTGCTGTGGTCCACCGAAGTTGCCGCCATCTTCGAACGGCCGGAAGCGGTTTCCCTGTCGCTGGACGAAGCGTTCCTGTTCTATGCCCCGGAGTGGCGCGGGCACGTGGCGCGGGTGTTCGCCGCCTGCGTGCGCGAAGGCACGCCGTTCGACGAGGAGGTCGAGATCACGACCGGCACCGGCCGCCGGGTCTGGGTCCGGGCGCTGGGCCAGGCCGTGCGCGACGCGTTGGGGCTGGTCACACGGGTGCAGGGGGCGTTCCAGGACATCTCCGAACGCAAGCGTGGCGAGGCCGCGCTGCGCGAAAGCGAGCAGCGCTTCAAGCATGTGGCGCGGGCCACGGCCGATGCGATCTGGGACTGGGACCTGGTGCTTGGGTCGGTCTGGTGGAACGAAGGCATGCAAAGCCTGTTCGGGGTGATTCCGGACACCCAGGCCCGCACCGCCAGCGCCTGGTCCACCCGCCTGCACGCTGACGACAAAGCGCGCGTGGTGCGCGGCCTGCATGCCGCGATCGACGGCCCAGGCGACACCTGGAGCGACGAATACCGGTTCCTGCGCGGCGACGGCAGATACGCCTATGTGCTGGACCGCGGCTTCGTCATCCGCGCGGCGGACGGCAAGCCGCTGCGCATGGTCGGCGGCATGACCGACCTGACCGCCAGCAAGCGCGCCGAAGAGGGTGCCTTGCGCGACGCCGAGGCGCGCGCCGGCATTGTCCGCATCCAGCAGGAGATCGCCGCGCTCGACCTGGACCTGCCTTCGGTGATGACCATCATGGCCGAACGGGCCCGGGACCTGACCCATGCCACGGGCGGCTTGATCGAACTGGTGGAAGGCGACGAAATCGTCTGCCGCGCCGCATCCGGCGAGACCGCGCGGCAGATCGGCACCCGCCTGCGCATCGAGGGCAGCCTGTCGGGCATCGCCATCGCCAGCGACCAGGTGCTGCTGTGCGACGACGCGCAGACCGACTCGCGCGTGGACCGCGCGTTGGCGCTGGCGGTGCGCGCCCGCTCGGTGATCGCGGCGCCGCTGCGCGCCGGGCCGCAGGTCATCGGCGTACTCAAGGTGCTGTCCAACCAGCCGCACGCATTCACCTTGCGCGACGTGACCAACCTGCAGATCCTGGTGGAGTCGCTGGGTGCGACCATCCAGCGGCAACGCATCGCGGCGCAGCTGCAGGCCTCGGAGGCGCAGTACCGGATGATGTTCGACAACAACCCGCAGCCGATGTGGGTCTTTGAAACAACCGGCTTGCGTTTTCTCGCAGTCAACCGCACGACTGAGGAGCACTACGGCTACAGCGAAGCGGAATTCCTCTCGATGACGGTGCGTTCGGTGTGGGTCGCGGAGGAGGTGTCGCAGGTGGAGGAACACCTGCGCACGCTGGACGTGGCCGATCGCATGTTCGGCGTCAAGCGCAAGCACCGGCGCAAGGACGGCTCGGTGATCGACGTGGTGATCGCCGCCGACGCCATCGTCTTCAATGGCCAGCCCGCGCGCCTGGTGCTGATCAACGACGTGACCGAGCGCCTGCGCGCCGAGCGTGACCTGGCGCGCGTGAGCCGCGCACAGGCGATGCTCAGCGCTTGCAATGAAGCCCTGATCCGGGCCGACGACGAGCCTGCGCTGCTGCAGGAGATCTGCCGCATCACGGTGGAAATCGGCGGCTACCGCATGGCGCACGTGGGCTATGCACAGATGGACGAAACCAAGTCCCTGCAGTCGGTCGCCAACGCCGGGGACGGCAGCGCCTATCTGCAGAGCGTGCAACTGAGCTGGGACGAAAGCCAGCCCGGCGGCAAGGGGCCTTCGGGGCGGGTGATTCGCTCGGGCCGCCCGGTCATCATCGAGGACCTGGCGCAGGAGCCCGCCTTTCAGCCCTGGATCGACCGCGCGACGGCGCACGGCTTTCGCGGCCTGGTCTCGCTGCCACTGTGCGACCGCGGCAGCACCTTCGGCGTGCTGGCCCTGCTCGCCTCGGAAGTCGCGCACATCACGGGGCACGAGGTCAAGCTGCTGGAAGAGCTGGCCAACGACCTGGCGTTCGGCATCTGCAACCTGCGCGCGCAGCAGGAACGCCAGCGCCTGCAGGAGGCCGTGCTCAAGGTGGCTACCGCGGTCTCGGCACGTACCGGCACCGACTTCTTTGTGCAGCTGGTGCGCAACATGGCGGAGACCCTGGGGGCGCAGTGCGGCATGATTTCGCGGCTGGTTGCCAACCCCTCGCCGACGGCGCAGACCATCGCGGTGGTTTCCGACGGCGAGGAGCGCAGCAATTTCGAGTATGCGCTGGAGGGCACGCCGGGTGCGAACCTGCTGGCCGCCGACAGCTACGTCGTGCCGGAGCGCGTGGCCGAGCAGTTTCCGCGCGCCGCGTTGCTGAGCAAGCTCGGCGTGCAGGCCTGCGTCGGGCGCCGGCTGGACAGCAGCTCGGGCCAGCCGCTGGGTGTGCTGTCGGTGCTGTTCCGCGAGCCCCTGAAGCAGCCTGAATTCGTCATCTCCACGCTGCAGATTTTTGCCGCGCGCGCGGCGGCCGAGCTTGAGCGGCAGGAGGCCGATGCGCGCATCCGCGACCAGGCCTCGCTGCTGGACAAGGCGCAGGACGCAATCCTGGTGCGCAGCATCGACCACCGCATCCTGTACTGGAACAAGAGCGCCGAGCGCCTCTACGGCTGGGCCTCGGATGAAGTGCTGGGCCACTCCGTGCTGCCGCTGCTGTACCGCGACCTCTCGGCCTTCCTGGCGGCCTGCGCGACGACGGTGAAGCATGGCGAATGGAACGGCGAGATCGTGCAGCACTGCCGCGACGGCCGCGAGCTGGTGGTGGAAGGGCGCTGGACCCTGGTGCGCAACGAGCACGGCGAGCCGCAGTCGATCCTGGCGATCAATACCGACATCAGCCAGCGCAAGGCCAACGAGCTGCAGATCCAGAAGCTGGCTTTCTTCGACCCGCTGACCACTCTGCCCAACCGCATGCTGCTGATGGACCGGCTGCAGCATGCGCTGATGGCCAGCGCGCGCAGCGGGCGCGGCGGTGCGCTTCTGTTCATCGACCTGGACAACTTCAAGACGCTCAACGACACCCTGGGCCACGACAAGGGCGACCTGCTGCTGCAGCAGGTGGCGCAGCGCCTGACCGCCTGCGTGCGCGAGGCTGACACCGTGGCGCGGCTGGGCGGCGACGAATTCGTGGTGATGCTCGAGGAATTGAGCGAGAGCGAGCGCGAGGTGGCGGTGCAGGCGCGCGTGGTCGGCGAAAAGATCCTGGCGGCGCTCAGCATGCCCTATGTGCTCGCGGGCTACGAGCACCAGAGCACCTCCAGCATCGGCGTGGCGCCGTTCAGCGAACAGCACCAGAGCGTGGGCGAGTTGCTCAAGCAGGCCGACCTGGCGATGTACCAATCCAAGTCGGCGGGGCGCAATACGCTGCGCTTCTTCGATCCGGGCATGCAGGCCGTGGTGTCGGCGCGCGCCGCGCTCGAAGTCGATCTACGCCAGGCGCTGGCGCAGGATGAGTTCCTGCTCTATTACCAGCCCCAGTTCAACGAGCCGGGCCGCGTCACCGGCGTGGAGGCGCTGGTGCGCTGGAAGCATCCGCAGCGCGGCATGGTCTCGCCGGCCGAATTCATTCCGCTGGCCGAGGAAACCGGCCTGATCATGCCGCTGGGCCGCTGGGTGCTGGAGACCGCCTGCACCCTGTTGGCGACCTGGCATGCGCGCGCCGCAACCGCGGCGCTGACCTTGGCGGTGAACGTAAGCCCGCGCCAGTTCCGCCACCCCGACTTCGTGGACCAGGTGGTGTCGGTGCTGCACAGCACCGGCGCCAACCCGCTGAACCTGAAGCTGGAGCTCACGGAAAGCCTGCTGGTGGACGACATGGAAGTCACCATCGCCAAGATGTCCGCGCTGAAGGCGCTGGGCGTGGGCTTTGCGCTCGACGATTTCGGCACCGGCTATTCCTCCTTGTCCTACCTCAAGCGCCTGCCGCTGGACCAGCTCAAGATCGACCAGTCGTTCGTGCACGATGTGCTCAGCGACCCCAACGACGCGGTGATCGCACGCACCATCATCGCGCTCGGCCAGAGCCTGGGCCTGGACGTGATTGCCGAAGGCGTCGAGACCGAAGCCCAGCGCGCCTTCCTGGCGCGCCATGGCTGCAATGCCTACCAGGGCTATCTGTTCAGCCGGCCGATGCCCGAAAGCGCACTGCTGGCGTATCTGCAGGAAACCCAGGGCAGCCTCGCGTAGCGCCTCAACTGGCGGTTGCCTTGGCCACCTCCACATTGCGCGCGGTGGCCAGCAAGGTGGCGCACAGGCGTTCTTCGCCGGCAACGCTGACGGCGTAGACATCGGCCGCGCAAACGGTCAGGAGCCTTCCGGCATCGACCACCCGGCCGCGCGCCCGCAGCCGTGCGCCGCGGGCCGGCGCCAGCAGCTTGAGCGTGGTGTCAACGGTGGCATTGACCCAGCCGGCGGGCAGCAGGCTGCCAGCTGCCGACACGGCGGCAAAGTCCGCAATCGCGAACACCGGCGTGGCCTGCAACTGGCCGGGCCGGAACGTGAAGGCCTCAGCCACCGGAATCTCGAGCTCCACCGCACCACGCGCCAGTTTCGTGAAGCGCAGTCCCAGGGTCTGCGCCATGGGCATGGCCAGTACGTGTTGCTGCAGGTTTTGCAGGGCGGCCTGTTCGGTCGAATCGCTTGCGTTCATATCGAGTCCTTTCGTGCTGGGTGGGTGGCGGGCCGCACGCGCGGCCACTGTGGTTTGCTTCGGGCCAGCCGCCGTTGCTGCTGCTGCAGCTTTTCCTGTGCCTTGAGCCAGGCGATATGCGAGACCACATCGCGCCGCTGGTCTTGCAGGCCGGCAATCTGCAGGTCGATTTCGGCGACGCGCTCCTGCATGGCCAGGACCATCTCGTCGAAAGTCAATTGGCCCGCACGGTAGGCCGGCAGGCGCTGGCCGATGGCCTTGAGCGAAAACCCGATCTTGCGCGACATGGCGATGAAGACCACTTCGCGCCGCATGGATTCGGGATAGTCGCGGTAGCCGCTGAGCCGCCGCGCCGGGTTGATCAATCCCAGCCGCTCGTAGTGGCGCAGCGCGTGTACCGAGACACCGGTGCGTTGGGCCAATTCGGAGATCTGCATGGTGGCCCAAGCCTAGCAAGCTTCGCGCTGCACGAAGGTTGCGCGGGCGACTCACCGCCCCAAAAAAGGTCGGCATTGCGGGCCATGTCCTACAAGCTGCGGGGCATGTGTCCGGCGCGCTGCGCAAAACCCGCGAAGTAAGGTTTGCGTGAGCCTGTTTCAGGCTTCCAACCGACAAAGGAAATCGACATGAACAAGCCTATTGCAAAACTTTCCGCACTGCTTGCGGGCCTGCTGATGACAGCAGGCATGGCCTCAGCACAACTTGCCACACCGGTCCCGACGGCGGCTGGTGAAGCCAGCACGATGGGCGCGCAGGGGCAGCCCAATGCAGCTGAGAAGACGGACAAATCGACCTCGCGCGCAGATGTGCGCGCCGAGGCGGCCGCCCAGGCCAAGACTGCCGCGAACTCGGCACTTCCCAAGGGCGAAGCCAGCACCACCGGCCCCAAGGGTCAACCCAACATGGCACCTGCGGGAACCGCGCCCGAGAGCAAGATCACGACGCGCGCTGAACGCAAGGCCGACCGTGCGATGCACAAGGCCACGAAGAACGCGGATCCGGTGGACTACACCAGCATGGCCAAGCGGCCAGACCCGACGTTCAAGGGCAGTTCAGGCACACCCAACTGACTGGTCAACGGACCTGGAAAACAGGCCTAGCGGGCGTCCGGCAATTCGATCTTGACCTCGAGCACTTCCAGGTTGTCCTGGCGCTCCAGGTTGACCTTGATGTCGTCGGGATTGATCGAAACATACTTCGAGATCACCGCCACCAGGTCGCGCTGCAGCGCCGCCAGATAGTCAGGCTGGGCGTTGCGGCCGACCCGTTCGTGCGCGAGGATGATCTGCAGCCGCTCCTTGGCAACGCTGGCGGTCCTCTTCTTTTCGCCGAGCAAAAAAGACAACAACGACATGTCTTACTTGCCTCCGAACATGCGTTTGAAGAAGTTGGGCTTCTGCGCATCGGTGAAGCGCAGCGGCTTGTCTTCCCCGTGAAAGCGTGCCACGACATCGTGGTAGGCCTCGGACACTTCGGTGCCCTTCATGTGCACCGCCGGCAGACCCTGGTTCGATGCCTGCAGCACCGACTCCGACTCCGGGATCACACCGATCAGCGGAATGCGCAGGATGTCCTGTATGTCTTCCAGCGACAGCATCTGCCCTTCGACCACGCGGCTGGGGTTGTAGCGGGTGATGAGCAAGTGTTCCTTGATGGGCTCGCGGCCTTCGATGGCGCGCTTGGTCTTGGAACTGAGCATGCCCAGGATGCGGTCGGAGTCGCGCACCGAAGAAACTTCCGGATTGGTCACCACCAGCGCTTCGTCGGCAAAGTGCATGGCCATCAGCGCACCGGTTTCGATGCCGGCGGGCGAGTCGCAGACGATGTAGTCAAAGCCCATGTCGGTGAGGTCGCCGAGCACGCGCTCGACGCCGTCCTTGGTCAGGGCTTCCTTGTCGCGGGTCTGCGAGGCGGCCAGCACGTAGAGCTGCTCGCATTGCTTGTCCTTGATCAGCGCCTGGTTGAGGTTGGCTTCCTTCTGGATGACGTTGACGAAGTCGTACACGACCCGGCGTTCGCAACCCATGATCAGGTCAAGGTTGCGCAGGCCCACGTCGAAGTCGATCACCACCGTTTTCTTGCCGCGCAAGGCCAGGCCGGTGGCAAAGCTGGCGCTGGTCGTGGTCTTGCCCACGCCGCCCTTGCCTGAGGTCACAACAACGATTTTGGACATGGGTTGAATGCTTTCAATTTCAAAAAATTACGGTGGGTTCAAGTCTTAAGCAAGTCCATGACCAGCTTTTCGCCGACCAGCCGGATTTGCGCGGGCTGAGCCCAGATGTTCTTGGGCAGCGGTGTCTCGCTGGTTCGATAGGTGCCGGCGATCGAGATCAACTCGGCCTCCAGGCAAAGGCTGAAGATGCGGGCTTCGGTGTTGCCACGCGCCCCCGCAATCGCCTTGCCGCGCAGCGGCGCATAAACATGGATGTGGCCATCGGCAATCACCTCGGCACCGACATTCACCATGGACAGCACCACGAGATCCCGGCCCTTGGCATAGACCTGCTGGCCCGAGCGCAAGGGCTTGTCGATGACCAGCGCGCCGGGCCCGGCCACCGGTACCTCGCGAATCACTTCGTGCACGATTTCCTGCACCACGGTTTCAACCACCGGTTTGGTGCTTGCGCGTGCAATCGCATCGGGCGCTGCCGTGAGCCCTGCCGCCACAGCGGCCTCCATCTGCAAGGCGCTGCCGCCCTTGACCGCGATCGGCGCCATGCGGTAGCGCCGCAGCAGCGCCAGCAGCGCGGCAAAGTCGACCGCCGTTTCCGCGCCCGGCAGCGCAGCAAGATCGATGACCACGGGATCGTGGTCGAAAAAATTCGGCGCCTCGCCAAACTGGCGTTCCAGATCCTGCGACAAGGCAGGGAGATCGCCGGATTTCAGCAGCAACGCGACCAGGGGCAGGTTCGCGCTCTTGATCTCATACGTGGCGGGGGCGCTTCCGGCGAGGGCAACGGTCATGGAGGCAAAAACAAGGAAAAGCAGGGAAAGGCAAGGGGCAAAGGGGGCGAATCTTACCAGCCGCGCACGGCCTCTTTGCGGGATGCAACCCGGGTTTTACAACTGGCGCTTTCGCAGGGGAGGGCGCGGCCGGGCTTGTTGTTGTTTCTTCTTATTTCTTTAATATTTAAGGTAGTAGTAGTAGTAAGGCAGCGCCACTTCTGTGGACAAGCCCATCTTTTCCTGCGCGATCAAGGAGTTAGCGCATGGTGACCGGTGTGGGTTACTGTGTTTCGGGGAGTGCGCCCAACATGGATAACTTCCGGTCTGGAGCCCGGCCTGTGGATAAGCATGGAGTTGTGCCGGAACTATCCCCAGGCTTGTCCCGATCGCTTGCCGTTACAGTGCGGGACCATGAAACTGCTTTACAAGTCGCTGCTGCTCCTTTGCGCCGGTTTTTTGTTCTTTGGCGGGGTCGCCGTTGCGCTGACCTGGGCACCTGACAAGCCGGTGGACGCGCTGAAGGCCCGCTGGGCGGCGGCGCCGTCGCAATTTATCGCGGTCGATGGCTTGCAGGTGCACTTGCGCGATGAAGGCCCGCGCGAAGATCCGCTGCCCATCGTGCTGTTGCACGGCACCTCGGCCAGCCTGCATACCTGGGAAGGCTGGGCCAAAAGTTTGCGCGGGCAGCGGCGCGTGATCCGGTTCGACTTGCCTGGGTTTGCGCTGACCGGACCGAATCAGCAGGACGACTATTCGATTGCAACCTACGTGCGCTTTGTGACGGCGACCTTGGACCAGATGGGCGTGAAGCGCTTTGTGCTGGCCGGCAATTCGCTGGGTGGGCAGATCGCCTGGGCCACCGCCCATGCGCTGCCAGCGCGTGTCGATAGCCTGGTGCTGGTGGATGCCGCCGGCTATCCGTTCGAAGAGGCCAGCGTGAAGCCGGACATTCCGCTGGGATTTCGGATCGCGCGCATGCCCGGCCTGCGGCTCTTGATGGAGTACACCTTGCCGCGTGGCGTGGTCGAGAAGAGCGTGCGCAATGTGTATGGCGATCCGTCGAAGGTGACGCCCGAACTGGTGGATTTGTACGCCGACATGGCCTTGCGCGCCGGCAACCGCCGTGCCCTGGCGCGGCGCATGGACCAGCTCAATTCCGGCAATGCCGGCGACATCCAAAAGCTGAAAGTTCCCACGCTGGTGCTCTGGGGCGGCCGCGACCGCCTGATCCCGCTGGAATTCGGCCAGCGCTTTGCACGCGAGATCAGCGGCGCCAAGCTCGTGGTGTTCGATGACCTGGGCCATGTCCCGCACGAGGAAGACCCCGCACGCACCGTCGCGCCAGTACGGCAATTTCTAGGAATGTGAACTCCCCATCTCGACTTTCCAGCGCTCCCGGGAGGCGCGCAGGGCGTAGCGATCGCGGTGCTGCGAGGGTGTCATTCCTTCGCAACGCGCAAAGATCCGGCGAAACGCCGCGGGGTCGGCGTAGCCGCAGGCCTGGGCAATGGTGGGCACGCTGTCGAGCGTGATTTCCAGCAGGATGCGGGCGCGCTTGCAGCGCAGGCGGTGCAGGTAGTCCAGCGGCGTCATGCCCAGCACCTGGCGGAAATGGCGCAGCAAGGTGCGCGGGCTGGTGGCAGCGGCATGGGCCAGGTCCTCCAGGCGGTAGGGCCGCTCCAGATGGGCATGCAGCCAATCGATGGCGCGTGCCAGCACGCTGTCGCGCGTGGAGGGAATGTGCTCGCGCGCAGCGGCCTGGGCCGTCATGCGCTGGCGCTCGGGGTTGTGACGAAAGGCGTTGTCGAAAGCCTGGTTCAGTTCATCGCCGGCGACCAGCGCGACCAAACCCTGACCGAGCGAGGCTACCGCGTCCATGCCGCTGACGGTCAATACCGGGCCATCGGCGAGATAACTGTGCTCGGGCGCCAAACCTACCTCGGGAAAGTCGCTGCGAAAGCCGCCCAGGTAAAACCACGGCAAGGTGATGCTCAGGCCGTTCAGGCGGCCGCTGTTGGCCAGCAGCCAGCTGCCGCTGCCCAAGGTGGCCACGTGCTGCCCTTGGTCCAGCGCCGCACCCAGATAGGCCGTGATGCCGGTCCAGCGTGCGGCAGCTTCGCGCACAGCGGGGATGTTGTGCGCGTGCAAGGGAGGCACGAATGTGGCCTGCACGCTGTTGGCGGGAACCGGACCATCGCCCAGTCCATCGCTCAGAAACTCATCGAACAAACCTGAACCCGGAAGGAGTGGCTTGGCATTCACGTCCAGTAAGCGCCAGCTTACAAGGGCATCTGCCTGAGCCTGCCGCACGCGCACCATCATGTTTGCCGTGCGAAAGAGGTCGATCAGCGACAGCACCGTACCGGCCATGGCCCCGGGGTAGATAAACAGGTCGACGTGAAGATGGCGTGGCAAGGATGGCGGCATTGGCTTGTTGATTGGCGATATTAGCAAGCCATGAATACCTCAGGGCGCCCTAGCATGGCTGCGGTTTCCGGTTTCGAGACTTCATCCATAACTCTGAGGAACACGCATGCAACGATCGCTTTCCCCCGCCTTGTTGTTCACCCTGCGCCGCAGCGCGCTGGCCGCTGCCTTGCTGTTCGCCGCGGCCGGTGCCGCGCAGGCACAAGGAATAGACGCTGCCGCGCTGGCGGCGCTGGACCAGCGCATTGCCGCCGTTGGACCGAAACTGGTCGAGTGGCGCCGCGACATCCATGCGAACCCCGAGCTGTCAGGCCAGGAGGCGCGCACCGCCAAGCTGGTGGCGGACCACCTGCGCAAGCTCGGCCTGGAGGTGCAGACTGGCGTGGGCGGCCACGGCGTGGTGGGCGTGCTCAAGGGCGCGCTGCCGGGCAAGACGGTGGCCCTGCGCGCCGATATCGACGCCTTGCCGGTGGCCGAGCTGACTGGCCTGCCGTTTGCCTCCAAGGCCAAGGGCATCCAGATGGGCAAGGAATCGGCGGTGATGCATGCCTGCGGCCATGATGGCCACACGGCCATCCTGATGGGCACTGCCGAATTGCTGACCGGCATGAAGAGCCAGCTCGCAGGCACCGTGAAATTCATCTTCCAGCCGGCCGAGGAAGGCTATTCCGAAATGCCCGCCGCGAATACCAGCTGGGGTGCCAAGGCCATGGTCGAGCAGGGCGTGTTGAACCAGGTGGACGCGGCGTTCGGCCTGCATATTTCTCCGGCGCTGCCGGTGGGCATGGTCGGCTACCGCAGCGGCCCGCTGCTGGCGGGCGCCGACACGGTGCGCATCAAGGTCACGGGCAAGCAGACGCACGGCGCCTTTCCATGGGCCGGCGTGGACCCGATCGTCGCTTCGGCGCAGGTGGTGACGGGGCTGCAGACCATCGTCAGCCGCCAGCTGAACATCAGCAACGAACCCGCGGTGCTGACCATCGGCGCGATCAACGGCGGCAACCGCGAGAACATCGTGCCCGAGTCGGTGGAGATGATCGGCACGCTGCGTACCTTTGATGAAGAGATGCGCAGCGAAGCCAAGCAGCGTATTACCACCACCGCGCAGAACATCGCTGCGGCCAGCGGTGCCAAGGCCGAGGTGAGCTTCGGGCCGAGCGCGTACCCGGTGACGACCAACCCGGCGGCGCTGACCGAGGCCTCGCTGCCGGCGTTGCGCCTGGCCACGGGCGGCAAGGTCATGCTGATTCCCAAGATCAGCGGCTCCGAGGACTTTTCCGAGTTCCAGAAGAAGGTGCCCGGCTTCTTCTACATCCTCGGCGCGCTGCCCGCGGGCAAGACACCCGCAACGGCCGCGCCCAACCATTCGCCGGCATTCGACTTCAATGAAGATGCGCTGCCGGTCGGCGTGCGCACGCTGTCGACATTGGCTCTGGATTTCCTGGCGCGCAAGTGAAACAACCCGCCGGCGTTGCGCCGGCGGGTTGCGTTTTGGGTCGGCTTGGCGCTCAGCCGCGGTGGCCGGGACCGCCATGGTGGCGGTGCATGCCCTGGCCAAAGCGCAGGGTTTCGGCGTCGAACACCTTTTGCTGCTCCGGCGAGAGCGCCGTGTAGAAGGTTTTGGTCGCGTCGGCGCGCTTGGCCATCTCGGCGTCGCGGCGGACTTTCATGGCCTGCATGCGGTCGATGCGCTCCGGCGTGGTGAGCTTGGCGAACTCGGCGCGGTCGGGGCGCGCCGGCCGATCGGCTGGCGGCTTGAGTGCACTGGTGAAAGTGCCCCAGGCGCCTTCCTGCGCCGAGGTGATCTGCAGCTTGGCCTTGAGCTCGGCCTGGCGCTGGGCCATGCGCTCCTGCATCTTGGCCGGGTCATGGCGGTGCATGCGTTCCTGGCGTGCTTGCGGCGCCGGAGCAGTGGCTGGCGGGGTTTGGGCCAGGGCGGAAAAGCCCAGGGTGGCCAGCAGGCCGGCGGCGATCAGGTGCTTGTGAACGGACTTCATACGTGCTTCCTTTCGAGAAGAAGCCTGAATGCGCGAACTTGGCTTCAGGTTGAAACGGAGTTTGGAAGGCGCCTGTATCGGCGCCATTGCGCCCCCGTGATGCTTTGTAAAGATAGGTGAAAAAAGCGCTGCGGCGCTTGACCGACAATCGGCAGCTTTTCCCAACAAAGCAAGAGAGATTCCGTGTTCAAGAATGTGATGGTGTACCGCATTGCGGCCACGTGGTCGGCATCGGTGGAGCAGATTGAAGAGGGCTTGTCGCAAGCCCGTTTCGTGCCCTGCGGCGCGACGCAGGAAAAATCGCTGGGCTGGGTCGAGCCGCGCGGGCAGGCGCACGGCGCCCTGGCCGAGGCGGTGGCGGGGCACTACATCCTCAAGCTGATGATCGAGACCAAGGCCGTGCCCGCCTCGGTGCTCAAGCGCAAGGCCCAGGAGCGCGCCGAGCAGATCGAGGCCAGCACCGGCCGCAAGCCCGGCAAGAAAGAGACGAAAGAGCTGCGCGAGGAAGCCAAGCAGTCGCTGCTGCCCATGGCGTTCACCAAGCAATCGTCGGTGACGGTCTGGATCGATCCGCAAGCGCGGCTGCTGGTGGTGGATGCGTCCAGCCAGGGCAAGGCCGACGAGGTGACGACCTGTCTGGTGAAGTCGCTGGACGGCATGGCGCTGGAGTTGCTGCAGACCAGCACCTCGGCCACCGTGGCGATGTCCGGCTGGCTGACCAGCGGCGAGGCGCCTCAGGGATTCAGCGTGGACCGCGAATGCGAACTGAAATCGACCGATGAGGAAAAATCGGTGGTGAAGTACGCGCGCCATCCGCTGGACATCGAGGAGGTGCGCCAGCACATCGCGGTCGGCAAGCAGCCGACCAAGCTGGCATTGACCTGGGACGACCGCGTGTCTTTTTTGCTGACCGAGAACTTCCAGATCAAGAAGCTGAACTTTCTGGACGTGGTATTCGAGGGAACGGCCAAGGAAGACGACGGCTTTGATACCGATGCCGCGATTGCCACCGGCGAGATGAGCCGGCTGATTCCAGAGTTGCTGGAGGCCTTGGGCGGGGAATTGCAGGTGGTGGCGGCGCCCGCCTGAACACCTGGGCTTGGGTTACCAGGTACCTTGCTGGACCAGGCGGCCCATGGTGGTGTATTCGAAAATGCGACGGCCCACGTTGCGCGCGCCTTGCAGGAAATCGGCCTCGTCCTTGCGGATGCCGTCGAGCACCGAAGCGGGAACATCGACGCCGATGGCCCGCAAATCGGCCTGGACGGCCTCGGGGCTGGTTAAATGATCAGTGGTGCGATGCGGCTCTTCGTTGACGATGACCCGGGTGAAATGCTCGTGGAAGCGGGGGTCGAAACCCACCATGATGGCGACTTTCCCTAGCGTGGAGGAGTGGGCCGGAAAGTGATGTTGGCTCATAAGAACGATTCCTTGATCCGCAAAGTGCGTGATTCCGGTGCATCTAACGGCTCGGGTCGCCGGATGGATGACGTCTCGCCAAAAAAGTTAGCGTGCTATCGCGCGGGGCCCGGCATTGGCAGGGCTGCCGGCCGGAGCCACCCAGTTACAACCCGAAAACCAGGTAAGAAAACGAATTCATGACGGCGCACGCAGAAGGAACTCTAGGCATCGATTTCGGCACCTCCAACTCGGCCGCGGCCTGGGCCCGCCCGGGCGAGGCGGCCCGCCTGCTGCCACTCGAAGGGACCGCCACATCGCTGCCAACGGCGATTTTCTACAACGCCGAAGACCGCGCGACCTACTTCGGGCGCGAGGCCATCGCGCAGTATCTGGCCGGTACCGAGGGGCGCCTGATGCGCTCGCTCAAGAGCCTGCTGGGCAGCCCGCTGCTGCTGGAGAAAACGGCGATCAACGGCCAGGCGGTCAGCTTCCTGGACATCATCGCGACCTTCCTGGCGGAGCTGCGCAGGCGCTGCACGGTCGAGCTGGGCGCTGCGCCGGGCCACGTGGCGATCGGCCGGCCCGTGCATTTCGTCGACGACGACCCGGCGCGCGACCGCCTGGCGCAAAGCATGCTCCTGCAGGCCGCGCACAAGGCGGGCTTCGGCCATGTTTCGTTCCAGCTGGAGCCCATCGCCGCCGCGCTGGACTATGAACACCGCGTCGACCGCGAGAGCGTGGTGCTGGTGGTGGACATCGGCGGCGGTACGTCGGACTTCACCGTGGTGCGGCTCAAGCCGCAGGGCTTGGCGAGCACTGCCCGGGTCGACCGGGCCAAGGATGTGCTGGCCACCACCGGCGTGCACATAGGCGGCACCGACTTCGACCGCAAGCTCAACCTGGACAACGTGATGCCGCAGCTGGGCCTGCGCCACATCGGCCCGCAAGGCCGCGAGGTGCCCAGCGCCGTGTTCTTCGATCTGGCGACCTGGCATCTGATCAACTGGCGCTACGTGCCCAAGGCCGTGCGCGAGGCCAAGGCCCTGCGCCCGGACTACAGCGACTTGCAATTGCACGACCGCCTGATGCGCGTGCTCGAGGAGCGCCACGGCCACCGTGTGGCCAACGCGGTGGAGCTGGCCAAGATCGACAGCTCCACGTCGGGCGGCCGGGCGCCCATCGATTTGTCGTTCCTCGATGCAGGCCTGCAGGCCGGGATTGCCGCCCAGGAAATGCGCGAACAGTTGCTGGATTTGCTGGCCAAGGTCGTGGCCTGCGCGCAGGAGTGCGTGCGGCGCGCCGGGCGCGAGGCCGGCGGCGTCGATGCGATCTACCTCACCGGCGGCTCGTCGGCGCTGGCCCCGCTCAAGGAAGCATTGCGCCAGGCGTTTCCCGCCACGGCGATGGTGGAGGGCGACCTGTTCGGCGGCGTCGCCTCGGGCCTGGCCTATACGCTTTAGCTCGTGGAGTACCCGTAGCGCGCGGCTCTGGCTTGCCGCTAAACTCGTTCGCAGTTCAGGCAGACCCGACAATTTTGGAGACACACCCAATGAATATTCTCTTGCTGATGCGCCAGTTCACTATTCGCTTTCGCATGCTGGGCGCGATTGCCGTGGTGTTGATCCTGCTGGGCATCCTGGGCGGCGCCGGCATGTACGGCATGTTCCGCATCTATGGCATGAGCGAGAGCTTCATGGCGGACTCCTATGCCAAGGCCGGGCGCTTCTCCGAGCTGCGCGTGCAGATGGGCATGATGCGCCGCTACGAGAAAGACATGATCATCCAGTACGAGAAGCCCGAGGGCGTGAAGGCCGCGCAGGCCAAGTGGCTGGCCAGCCTGCAGGAGGCCGACAAGATCGGCAAGAGCTTTCTCGAAGGCCCGGACGATGCCGACAACGATGCCGTTCGCAAGATCCTGCCCAAGCTCACGGCCTACCGCGACCAGTTTGGCTCCGTGATACGCCAGCTTGAAAGCGGCGGCTACGAGTCGGCCACCACGGCCAACCGCATGAGCGCGCGGGCCGTGGCCGAATTCGACGCGGCGGACACGCTTATGACCCAGCTGGAGGGCGTTTTGCGCAAGGAAGTCGAGGATGCCGTGGCCCGGCAGCGCGACGTGTCGAACCAGACGCTGGTGTTGTTCGCCCTGGCCGTGGCCCTGACCGTCATCGTGGTCGTGCCGACCACCTGGTTTAACATGCGCTCGATCTGCAAACCGCTGGAAGAAGCGCGCGAGGCGGCGCAGGCCATCGCCGGTGGGGATCTGTCACAGACCATTCGCGTCGAGGGCAAGGATGAGGTGGCCGACCTGCAGCGCGCCCTGGTCGGCATGCAGGCGGGGCTGGGGGCCATGGTGGCCCAGGTGCGCGATTCGAGCGAGAGCATCGCCACGGCCAGCCAGGAAATCGCCTCGGGCAACCAGGACCTTTCCAGCCGTACCGAGCAGACCGCCAGCAATGTGCAGGAGACCGTGTCCTCGCTGACCGAGCTCACCGGCACGGTGCAGCAGACCGCCACGTCGGCGCAACTGGCCAACCAGCTGGCCGCCTCGGCCACCTCGGCCGCGCAGCGCGGTGGCTCGGTAGTGCAGCAGGCGGTGTCCAGCATGCAGGACATCTCGGCGGCCAGCCGCAAGATCAACGACATCATTGCGCTGATCGATTCGATCGCTTTCCAGACCAACATCCTGGCGCTCAACGCCGCGGTGGAAGCGGCGCGGGCCGGCGAGCAGGGCCGCGGCTTTGCTGTGGTGGCCAGCGAGGTGCGTGGCCTGGCGGGCCGCTCGGCCGCGGCGGCCAGCGAGATCAAGACCCTGATCGGCAACAGCGTGGCGGCGGTGGACGGCGGCGTGCGGCTGGTGGAAACCGCCGGCTCCGCGATGAAGGAAATCGTCGCCGGCGTGCAGCGCGTGGGCGACATCATCGGCGAGATCACCGCCGCTGCCTCGGAGCAATCGGCCGGCATCGGCCAGGTGAACCAGTCGGTCAACGAGATCGACCGCATGACGCAGCAAAACGCCGCGCTGGTGGAACAGTCGGCCGCGGCCGCCGAGTCGCTGCGCGAGCAGGCCGCACGCCTGGCCCAGGTGGTGCGGCAATTCCGCGTTGGCGAAGGCCATGCGCTGTTGACCGCGGGCTAGCTAGCCCGGCGGCGAAACCTAGAACCCGAACTTGAGCCCGGCACTGTAGACGGCCTTGCGGTTGTGGCGCCCGAGCGTGGCGTCGAGCTGCACGTCCTTGGCCAGTTCGGTGCGCGCGCCGACCTGGAACACCGGCTTGGCGTGGCGCTGGCCGAAACTTTCTGCATGCAGCGTGACGGCGCCGAGTGCGCGCTCCAGCGCCAGGCCCCAGGTTGGCAGCACCGGGCCGCCCGTCGGCCTGTTGGCGCCGAGGTTGGCGTGAAATGCCAGCGCATCGCGGTTGCAGCTCAACAGGCCGTTCAGGTAGGGCGTATTTCCACCGCTGTCAGCGCCGCTCGCACGGGTGTGCGCCAGGCCAAACACCGCACCGGTGTTGCAGCCATCGGGGCGCGACGCGCTGAAAAGCAGCTTGGCCTGGATGGCCGTGGTCAGCAGCCGGTTGCCGGTGTCGCGCGTGAGGCTGGCGCCCAGCTCCAAGGCCTCGTGCACGCCATGGGCCGGCGCGATGGTCCAGGTCCGGATACCGCCAGGGTCGCGAGCGCCCCAGGCTTCCACGTGGGAGGCGCCCGGCTCATTCACGTTCGCATCGTCCACGGTGATCGGGCGGCCGGCCTGGCAGGTGCTGGTGCAGAGCCAGGCAAGCAGGCTGGCGGCGGCGGCACGTGAGCTGGTGAAATGGCGCATGGCGTTCCCTCGTCGCGCCATGATAGCGAGGCGCCATGACGCCCGGGCAAGCGATGCGGTGCTCAGGCCAGCGCCGGATAGTCGGTGTAGCCCTTTTCATCGCCGCCGTAGAAGGTGGCGCGGTCGGGCTCGTTGAACGGGCCGCCCTGGCGCAGGCGCTGCACGAGATCGGGGTTGGCGATGAAGGGCTTGCCGAACGCAACCAGCGCAGCGCCGCTGCCCACGGCGCTTTCCGCCAGCGCCTTGTCATAGCCGTTGTTGACCATCCACGCCGCCTGCCCGCCCGCCGCGCGGTAGGCGCCTTGCAGGGCGATGTAGTCAATCGGCCGGTCGGGGATTTCGCGCGGTCCGCCGGTGGCGCCTTCGATCACATGCACATAGGCCAGGTTCAGCGGTGCCAGGGCGCGCAACAGGTATTCGAACAGCGGCTGCGGATCGGCGTCGACGATGTCGTTGGCCGGCGTGACCGGCGAGATGCGCAGGCCCGTGCGGTCGCCGCCGATTTCCGCGGTGACAGCGCGCATGACCTGCAGCATCAGGCGCGCGCGGTTTTCGATGCTGCCGCCATAGGCGTCCGAGCGCTGGTTCGCGCCGGTCTTCAGGAATTGGTCGAGCAGATAGCCATTGGCGCCATGCACTTCCACGCCATCGAAGCCGGCCGCGATGGCATTGCGCGCGGCGTGGCGGTAATCGTCGACGATGCCGGCCAGCTCGGACAGGTCCAGCGCGCGCGGCGCGGAGGTGGGCACGAAGGCGCCGGTGCCGTCCTTGATCACGAAGGTCTTGGTCTTGGCCGTGATCGCGGACGGTGCGACCGGCGGCTGCCCTTCGGGTTGCAGATCATGGTGCGAGACGCGGCCCACATGCCACAGCTGCACGGCGATCTTGCCGCCGGCGGCATGCACGGATTCGGTGACGCGCTTCCAGCCCTGGACCTGGGCGTCGCTCCAGATGCCGGGCACGTCGGCGTAGCCCTGGCCCTGGTGGCTGATGGCGGTGGCCTCGGTCACCAGCAGGCCGGCGCTGGCGCGCTGCGTGTAGTAGGTGGCCATCTGCGCGGTGGGTACGGCGCCGGGCGCGCGGTTGCGGGTCAGCGGCGCCATCACCACGCGGTTGGCCAGGGAAAGGCGGCCGACCTGGATCGGTTCGAACAATGCACTCATGGTGTTTCTCTCTTCAGTCTGGGTCAATGGCACAAAGCGTAAGCGCAAACCCCAAGCCCCGTGA
>DATILI010000064.1:0-4055 GCA_035476635.1 Burkholderiaceae bacterium
CTAATCCTTCATCAAATCCTGCAATAGCACATGCCCTTCGGGCCAGCTCCCCAAACCCGAGTCGGCATTGATATGGCCGCATTCACCGTAGTCCATGAATTGCGCGCCCCAGGCGCTGGCGAACAGGCGCGCGCGTTCGAAATCGCAATAGGGATCGTTGCGGCTGCCCAGCAGCACGCTCACGAACGGCAATGCCTGCAAGACCACGGGCGACCAGGTCGGCAGCAGGTTGCGAATCTCTTCGCGCTCCACATCGCCGGGCGCCACCAGCAACGCGCCCTTGATGCGGTGCGTGTTCTTCGAATGCGCGGCCCAGGCGGCGATGAGGACGCAGCCCATGCTGTGCGCCACCAGCACCGCCTGCTCGTCGCAAGACAGCACCACGTCCTCCAGCCGCGCGATCCAGTCGCCGCGCAAAGGGCGCATCCAGTCGTGCTGCTCCACGCGCCGGTAGCCATGCCTCAGCTCCCACAGGCTTTGCCAGTGCTGGGGCCCGGAGTTTTCCCAACCGGGCAGGATCAATACGTTCGAAGGCTTCATGGCGCTATTTAATTTATAGCAAACAATCCAGTTCGCATCACATCTTGCGGATGCGATCCACCATCTCTTGGGCAAATTCAACAAACGCCTGGCTGCCCTTCGCCGCCGGGTCGAACACCACACCGGGCAAGCCATAGCTGGGCGCTTCGGCCAGCCGCACATTGCGCGGAATGACGGTGTTGAATACTTTGTCGCCAAAGTGGTTCTTGAGCTGGTCGCTGACCTGCTGCTGCAAGGTGATGCGTGGATCAAACATCACGCGCAGCAGGCCGATGATCTGCAGATCCTTGTTCAGGTTGGCGTGCACCTGCTTGATGGTGTTGACCAGGTCCGTCAGGCCTTCGAGCGCGAAGTACTCGCACTGCATCGGCACGATCACGCCATGCGCGGAGCACAAGCCGTTGAGAGTGAGCAGCGACAGCGACGGCGGGCAGTCGATCAGCACGAAGTCGTAGTCGGTGTCGGCCAGTGCGGCCTTCAGGCGTTTTTCGCGGCGCTCCAGCTGGACCAGTTCCACCTCGGCGCCGGCAAGTTCGCGGTTGGCGCCCAGCACGTCGTAGCCGCACTTCTCGCTCGTGACACGCGCTTCGGCGATCGAAGCCGATTCGAGCAGTACGTCGTACACCGTGTATTCGAGCTGGCGCTTGTCGACACCCGAGCCCATGGTGGCATTGCCCTGCGGATCAAGATCGATCATCAACACGCGCTGGCCAACTTTGGCAAGGCCGGCCGCGAGGTTGACGGTGGTGGTGGTCTTGCCGACGCCGCCCTTTTGGTTGGCGACACAGAAAATTTTGGCCATGCGTGGTGCTTACCTGGACTTTATGGGGGCGTTACTTCGAGATGGCCAGCTTGACGCCGAAGCCGATCAGGAACACGCCGGCCAGCTTCTCCAGGGCACGGGCGATCATGGGGTTGGCACGCATGCGTTCGGCAAGGTGGTGCGTCAGCAGCACCACGACCAGGCCATAGGCAAAGGTCAGCACGGCGATGGTCGCAGCCATCACGCCGAATGTCAGCATGCCTTGGTGCCGGGCCGGGTCGACGAAGAGCGGGAAGAAGGCCATGTAGAACACGATGGCCTTGGGGTTGAGCAAGGTGATCAAGCTGGCCTGGCGGAAATACTGGCGCGGCTCGATGTTCAGGATGGCCTTGGCACCCGGCTTGGCGGTGAGCATCCTGAATCCCAGCCAGGCCAGGTAGGCGGCGCCCAGCCACTGCACCGCGCGGAAGGCCGCCGGATAGGCCGTCAGCAACGCAGCCACGCCGGCCACTGCCAGCCACATCAAGACCTGGTCGCCTGCGATGACCCCAAAGGTCGCCGCCATTCCACCCTTGATGCCGCCCTTGCCGGTCGAAGTGATCAGGGCCAGGTTGCCCGGACCGGGAATCAGGAGAAAAAGAATGATTGCGGCGACAAAAGCGCCGTAGTCTGCAACGCCAAACATGGGGATTCCTTCAATCGGTGGAGGACCGGGTACGGCGTCGAGTTTACGATGCCTTGGCCGGAGCTGGCCCCAGGGGAGCTGGCTCAGGCCGCTTTTTTGCGCATCCAGAGGATGCAGCGCTCGGCATCCAGGCCGGGCACGGTGAGTTGTTCCACGTGAAACACCTCGACGGCTTCTTGCGTCGCCCCTTGCAACGTGGCCATTTCATCGCTCGGATGCTTGCCCTTCATCGCCAGCCAGATGCCGTGCGGCGCCAGTGCGGTACCCGACCAGTTGACGAAGTCGACCAGTGATGAAAACGCCCGCGCACTGATCACATCGTAGGAATCGACCAGCGTTTCCACCCGGGCATGCAGCCCGCGCAGATTTGGCAAGCGCAGCGCACCCGCCGCCTGCTGGATAAAGGCCGCCTTTTTCGCCACGGTGTCCACACAGGTGACGGTGACCTCCGGGCAGGCGATGGCGATCAGCACACCGGGCAAGCCGGCGCCGGCGCCCACATCCAGCAATCGCAGAGGGCGCGGTTCCGATGGATAAAGCTGCTGCAATTGCCGGCGCAGCGGCGCGACCACCGCCAGGCTGTCCAACAGATGGTGGGTCAGCATCTCCTGTGGATCGCGAATGGCGGTCAGGTTATAGACCTTGCTCCATTTGCCGAGCAGGTCCAGGTAGTCCAGGCACAGGCCGATTTGTGTGTCTGTCAGCGGCAGCGCGAGCTGGTCAAGCCCGGCCCGCAGTTCGGGCTCAAGCGACCTCATCGGCATGGGCATCATTGGCCGGGGCTTTTTCAAAGCCCTTGAACTTGCTCTTCTTCAGGTGAACCAGCAGCAGCGAGATCGCCGCGGGCGTGATGCCCGAGATCCGCGACGCCAATCCCAGCGTCTCCGGCCGGTGCTTGTTGAGCTTTTGCCGGGCTTCGATGCTGAGCGCCGACACCTGCAGGTAGTCCAGGTCGGCTGGAAGCTTGAGGTTTTCGTAGTACGCAGCGCGTTCAACCTCGCCCTTCTGCCGGTCGATATAACCCGAATATTTGGCGGCGATTTCAATTTGCTCGATCACCGGCTCGCACAAATCGCCCAGCGTTTCACGTGAAACATCGGCGTTCGCGTACTTGCCAGCGTCCAGCGACATCAGGCTGGCGTAGCGCACATCCGGCCGGCGCAACAGGTCGGCGAGGTTGTATTCGTGGTCGATGGCCTTGCCCAACACGCGCTCGGACTCGGCCGCAGGCAGGTTGCGCGGGTTCACCCAGATCGCCTTCAAACGCTCTGTTTCACGTGAAACAGCATCGCGTTTGCGGCTGAAAGCGTCCCAGCGGGCGTCGTCCACCAAGCCCATCCTGCGGCCGGCTTCGGTCAGCCGCAGGTCGGCGTTGTCTTCCCGCAGCTGCAGGCGGAACTCGGCCCGGCTGGTGAACATGCGGTAGGGCTCGGTCACGCCCTTGGTGATCAGGTCGTCGACCAGCACGCCCAGGTAGGCCTCATCGCGCCGGGGCAGCCAGGCGCCCTCCCCCCTGCACTGCAGCGCGGCATTGATGCCGGCGAACAGGCCTTGGGCCGCCGCTTCCTCGTAGCCGGTGGTTCCATTGATCTGCCCGGCAAAGAACAGGCCGCCGATCTGGCGCGTCTCAAAGCTGCTCTTCAGGGAGCGGGGATCGAAATAGTCGTACTCGATGGCATAGCCCGGCCGCAGGATGTGGGCGTTTGCTAGCCCGGCCATGGACCGCACCAGGTCGTACTGAATGTCGAACGGCAGGCTGGTCGAGATGCCGTTGGGGTAGTACTCATTGGTGGTCAGCCCCTCGGGTTCCAGGAAGATCTGGTGGCTGTCCTTGTCGGCAAAGCGGTTGATCTTGTCTTCCACGCTCGGGCAATAACGCGGCCCAACACCTTCGATCTTGCCGGTGAACATCGGGCTGCGGTCGAAGCCCGAGCGGATGATCTCGTGGGTCTTCGCGTTGGTGTGGGTAATCCAGCAGGACATCTGCTGCGGGTGCATCGCGGCTTGGCCCATGAAGCTGAACACCGGAATCGCATCCCCCACCCCACCCGGCATCCCGTCGCCCGC
>DATILI010000065.1:0-4656 GCA_035476635.1 Burkholderiaceae bacterium
AGTTCATGTGGTCGTCACGATGAACGAGTGCAACATCGCGGCCGTCCTCAAGGACTATGTACAGCAGCTGATCGCCAAGGGCGAAAAGGGAGCGATCGAGCGCATCGCGGACAAGCGCTGGAAGAAGGCCGCCGCCGAGCGCTGCGGCACCACCGAGGACATGTTCTGCAGCTTCCCGGGAGCGGCCGACGCGCAAGGCGAGGCGACCGTCATGGCCGCCCATCGCGCGGCGCGGGATGTCATCCGTCGCGTGGCGCCGCACGTCAAGGTGGGCTTTTCGCTCTCGCTCCAACAAAGCCAGGCGCGCCCCGGCGGCGAGCAGCGCGCCTTGGACTCGTGGCAACAGAAATTTCGCCAGTGGCTGCCGCTCATGGCTGACGACGACTTCGTGGCAACGCAGACCTACACGCGATCCCTCGTAGCTGCCGACGGCAGTTACGACACTCCGGCGGGCTCACGCTCGACGCAAATGAATTTCGAGTATGCGCCCGAGGCGCTGGCGGCCGTGCTGCGCACCATCGCCAGCGAGATCGACAAGCCGATCCTCATCACCGAGAACGGCGCGGCCGTGGATGACGACCGCGAGCGGGTCGAGTTCATCGGCCGCGCGCTGGCAGGCGTGCACCAGTGCCTGGCCGAAGGCGTCAAGGTCATGGGCTACTTCTACTGGTCCTCCTTCGACAACTTCGAGTGGTACTTCGGCTACGCCAAGCGATTCGGCCTGATCGCGGTCGACCGCGAAACCATGGAGAGGATCCCGAAGGAGAGCGCCTTTTACCTGGGCAACATCGCCCGAACGAACCAGCTCCCGCCAGAGGCCCAGGTGCAGCCCCAGCCCGACAGCGGGCGGGACTTGCTCGACTTCCTCAAGTCGCCGGGAAAAGCGGCGTGACGGAAGCTCGCGCGTGACCTCTCCGAAGCGAAGACTGCGTTCCTCCCACTGGTTCGGGGGGGCGGACAAGAACACATTCATCCATCGAAGCTGGATGCGCAACCAGGGCATCGCACCGCACCAGTTCGAAGGCAAGCCAATCATCGGGATTTGCAACACATTCAGCGAGCTGACTCCGTGCAATGCGCATTTCAGGCAACTCGCCGAACATGTGAAGCGGGGTGTGCTGGAGGCCGGCGGCTTTCCGCTGGAGTTTCCAGTTTTCAGCAATGGTGAGTCAAACCTGCGACCCACGGCGATGCTGACACGCAACCTGGCCAGCATGGACGTGGAGGAAGCCATCCGCGGCAATCCGGTGGACGGCGTCATCCTGCTGGCCGGGTGCGACAAGACGACGCCCGCGCTGCTGATGGGGGCGTCCAGCTGCGACATCCCCGCGATGGTGGTGTCCGGCGGCCCCATGCTCAACGGGCGCCACAAAGGTCGCACCATCGGATCCGGCACAGGCGTCTGGCAGTTGTCGGAGCAAGTCAAGGCCGGAACGATCACGATCCACGACTTCATGGCGGCTGAGGCGGACATGTCGCGCTCCGCGGGGCACTGCAACACGATGGGCACCGCGAGCACCATGGCGTGCATGGCAGAGGCGCTGGGCGTCACGCTCCCGCACAACGCGGCCATCCCGGCAGTAGATTCGCGCCGTTCGGTCCTCGCGCACATGAGCGGCATGCGCATCGTCCAGATGGTAAACGACGACTTCCGGCTGTCACGGATCCTGACGCGCGAGGCGTTCTGCAACGCGATCCGAACCATAGCGGCCATAGGCGGAAGCACCAATGCCGTGATCCATCTGAAAGCAATCGCTGGGCGAATCGGTGTGCCACTCGACCTGGACGACTGGAGCCGATGGGGCCGCGGGGTTCCGACCCTGGTTGACCTGCAGCCTTCCGGGCGCTTCCTCATGGAGGAATTCTTCTATGCAGGCGGACTGCCCGCCGTGCTGCGCCGGCTCGGTGAGGCCGCATTGCTGCCGTTCCCCGATGCGATCACCGCCAACGGCCTGACGCTCTGGGACAACGTCAAGGAAGCACCCCTTCACGACGCAGAGGTCATCCGCAGCATCGACCGGCCACTGGCGGCCGACGGCGGCCTGTGCATCCTGCGCGGCAACCTGGCGCCGCGGGGAGCGGTGCTCAAGCCGTCGGCAGCGACGCCTTCGCTGCTGAAGCATCGCGGCCGCGCCGTCGTGTTCGAAAACTTCGAACATTACAAGGCGCGCATCGACGACCCGGAACTCCCGGTGGACGCAGCATCGGTGCTGGTGCTGAAGAACTGTGGCCCCCTTGGGTATCCGGGCATGGCGGAAGTGGGGAACATGGGCCTGCCGCCCAAGCTGCTGGCGCAAGGCGTCAAGGATCTGGTGCGCATCAGCGACGCCCGCATGAGTGGCACCGCTTACGGCACGGTCGTCCTGCACGTGGCACCCGAGGCGCGAGCGGGGGGCCCCTTGGCCGTCGTGCGCGAGGGCGACTGGATCGAACTCGACGCGCTGGCGGCGCGGCTTCATCTCGACATCACCGAGGCCGAGCTCCAGGAGCGCCTCGACGCCTGGGCGCTATCCCCGGCAGCTGCGCCGCTGCAGCCCGTACGAGCAGGTTACAAGGGACTCTACCTCCAGCATGTGCTGCAGGCCGACGAAGGCTGCGACTTCGACTTCCTGGTCGGCTGCCGTGGCGCCGAAGTGCCATCCCATTCGCATTGACCTGCCCCGCTTCCAGCACACCGACATTCCATCCAGCTTCAACGAATCCATCCCATGAAACTTCTCCGAATTGGCGAACCCGGCCGCGAAAAACCGGCCATGCTCGATGACCAAGGCGTCATCCGCGATCTCTCCGCCGTCATTCCCGACATAGCCGGTGACACTCTCTTACCCTACGGCCTCAACGCTCTTCGTGCCATGGACCCCACCAGCTTGCCACAGCTTGCGCAGGGGCAACGCATCGGCCCTTGCGTGGGCCGCATCGGAAAATTCATCTGCATCGGCCTCAACTACTCGGACCACGCGGCGGAATCCGGGATGGCCATTCCGACCGAGCCGATCGTCTTCAACAAGTGGCTCTCCGCGATTGTGGGACCGAACGACGACGTGAAGATTCCTCGCGGCTCCGAGAAGACGGACTGGGAGGTGGAGCTGGGCGTGGTGATCGGCCAGGGCGGCTCGTACATCGACGAGGCCGATGCCATGCAGCACGTGGCGGGCTACTGCGTCATCAACGACGTCTCCGAGCGGAGCTATCAGCTGGAGCGGGGCGGCACCTGGGACAAGGGCAAGGGCTGCGATACGTTCGGCCCGATCGGCCCGTGGCTGGTGACGGCCGATGAAATCCCGGACCCTCACGCCCTGGACCTCTGGCTGGAGGTGGACGGGCGCCGCTTCCAGGCCGGCAACACCCGGCACATGATCTTCAAGGTACCGCAGCTCGTGGCCTACCTCAGCCGTTTCATGAGCCTGCAGCCGGGGGACGTCATCTCCACAGGAACGCCACCGGGCGTCGGGATGGGCATCAAGCCGCACCCCGTGTTCCTGAGCGCGGGCCAGCGGATGCGGCTCGGCATCCAGGGCTTGGGAGAGCAGGCCCAGAAAACCGTTTCGGCCTGATCGACGAGGACTGACTTGAATACCTACAACTTTCACGACAGGGTCGTCGTCATCACGGGCGGCGCGGGCGGCTTCGGCAAGGTGATCGCCGGACGCCTGCTGGCGAGCGGCGCGTGCGTCGAACTCTGGGATATCGATCGGGCAGCTCTCGAAGGCGCGGCGCGCGACCTGGGCGGCGGCGGCTTGCTGGGGACCCAGGTTATCGACGTCACCGACGGGATAGCCGTCCACCAGGCCACGGAGGAGACCGCACGCCGGCGGGGGACGATCGACGGGCTCGTTCACAGCGCGGGCATTACCGGGCCGACGGTCCCCCTCGCGGAGTACCCGGCCACTGAATGGGAACGGGTGATCCAGAGCAACTTGCTGAGCACCTTCCATGTCAATCAGGCCGTCATCCGCGTGATGATCCAGCACGGGTACGGTCGCATCGTCAACGTCGCTTCGGTGGCCGGCAAGGAGGGCAACCCCAACGCGTCGGCCTACAGCGCCGCGAAGGCCGGCGTGATCGCGCTGACGAAGAGCCTTGGCAAAGAGGCAGCGAAGCACGACATTGCGGTCAACGCGATCACACCGGCGGCGGCTCGCACGAAGCTCTTCGACCAGATGGCGCCCGCTCACATCGAATTCATGCTGTCCAAGATTCCCAGGGGGCGGTTCGTCGAACTCGAGGAAGTGTCCGCCATGGTGTGCTGGCTGCTCTCGGTGGAGAATTCCTGCGCGACCGGCGCGGTATTCGACCTTTCAGGTGGCCGGGCCACCTATTAGGCTCGCCGACGCCTCGTTGGCCGGCAGGCCCGGCACGTCCGTGCGGAAGCTGAACACGCAGCCGGCCAAGGGCTGCTGCTGCAATTCGGTCGCCGTGAGTCCCTTGCGGGCGGTTGTGACATAGCCCGTCATCAGGTCATCGCCCCCCAACGCGAGCTTCGTCACATGGGCAACTGGAAGCTTTACCGTTCGAAGGAGCTCGCCCGCCGGGCTGTAGCAGTTCACGCCCCAACCGCCGAACAACGCCACCCATATACGTCCTAAACTGTCCACGGTGATTCCGTCGGCAAAGCCCTCTTCCACGGCCAGCACCACGAATAATCGCTTCTGGGAG
>DATILI010000066.1:0-36727 GCA_035476635.1 Burkholderiaceae bacterium
CGCGGAGAGTCGGTACTGCCCAAGAGCTATAGCCTGGCCAAGCGCTTCAAGCTGCTGGTCGACCGACACTACCTGCAGTTCGGCTCTCTGAAGGAATATGCGCAGGCCTTGCTCGTGACCGAGAGGCGCCTGAATGAAGCCGTCAAGAGCGTGACCGGCAAGACCGCCACACAGCTGATCCACGAGCGCATCCTGCTGGAGGCCAAGCGGCTGCTCACGCAGTCGGACTTGGGTATTTCCGAGATTGCCTATCGGTTGAATTTTGAGGATCCAGCTTACTTCTCGCGCTTTTTCAAGAAGCACGTCCAGGCTGCGCCCGGCGCCTTCAAGAAGATGTTTACCGGTCCGCTGGCCTGAGCCGCGCGCCGCGACGCCAGTCGAAAAGTACCGAAGAAACTGCAAATCGTCCTAACGCGTCGCCTTTGGCCGCGCTTAATCTTCGCGCTTCACAACCGATTTGCCCGCAAGGGCGGCAAGAAAGCGCGAAGCGATGAACGGTATGCCGAAACTCCAGACCGGGGGCCAGCTCCTGGTGGAAGCCTTGCTGGCCCAGCACGTGGACATGGCCTTCTGCGTGCCGGGCGAAAGTTACCTGGAAGTGCTCAACGCGCTGTACGACCACCAGGAGGCGATCCGGCTCATCACCTGCCGGCACGAGGGCGGCGCGGCGTTCATGGCCGAGGCCTACGGCAAGCTCACCGGCAAGCCCGGCATCTGCTTCGTCACCCGCGGTCCGGGCGCCACCAATGCCAGCATCGGTGTGCATACCGCGTTCCAGGACTCGACACCGATGATCCTGTTCATCGGCCAGGTCGGCCGCGACATGGTCGAGCGCGAGGCGTTCCAGGAGATCGACTACCGCCGCATGTTCGGGCCCTTCACCAAATGGGTGGCGCAGATCGACGATGCTTCGCGCGTGGCGGAGTACGTGGCGCGGGCCTTCAGCGTGGCACTGTCCGGCCGGCCCGGTCCGGTGGTGCTGGCGCTACCGGAGGACATGCTCACCGACTCGGCATTTCCCAAGCCGATCAACGCCGTGCGGGTGCCGCAGGCCTATCCGGACCCGGCTGCCATGCACGAGTTGCAGGCGCAGCTCAAGCAGGCCAAGCGACCGTTGATGATTGTTGGCGGTTCCGGCTGGTCACAAGATGGTTGGCGCGACCTGTCGCGATTTGCCACGCGCAACGGTCTGCCGGTTGCCTGTTCGTTCCGCCGGCAAGACCTGTTTGACAATCGGCATCCGCACTACGTGGGCGATGTCGGGATCGGCATCAACCCGGCACTGGCCGAGAGAGTCAGCGGCGCCGATCTGCTGATCGCCGTTGGCGCGCGGCTGGGCGAGATGGCCAGCAATGGCTACACCCTGCTGGACATTCCGTGTCCGCGCCAGCGCCTGGTCCATGTGCTGGCATGCCCCGAAGAGTTGGGGCGCGTCTACCAGCCTGAACTCAAGATCAGCGCTTCGCCCAATGCCTTTGCCCACGCGGCCGCGCAGTTGCCGCCGGCCGACGCCACGGGCTGGCGCGCCTGGTTGGACGGTGCGCGCACGGACTATCTGCGCTACATCGAGCCGGTTCCGCGGGACACGCGCTTCGACCCCGCGCTGGCATTCAAGGCCATGCAGCGCATCCTGAGCCCGGATGCGATCCTGACCAACGGCGCGGGCAACTACGCCGCTTGGGCGCACCGTTACCACCAGTTCTCGCACAGCAAGAGCCAGCTCGCACCGACCAGCGGCGCCATGGGCTACGGCGTGCCCGCAGCCATCGCAGCCAAGCTGTGCCACCCCGCGCGCGAAGTGATCTGCCTGGCCGGAGACGGCTGCTTTCTCATGACCTCGCAAGAGCTGGCGACAGCGGTACGGCACCGCCTGGCCATCGTTTTCATCGTCTTCAACAACGGCATGTACGCAACCATCCGCATGCACCAGGAGAGGCACTACCCGGGCCGGGTCGTGGCGACCGACCTGAACAATCCCGACTTCGTGGCCTATGCCCGGTCCTTCGGCGTGGCCGCCGTCAGCGTGAGCGAATCGGGACAGTTCGCACCCGCGCTGGAACAGGCCCTGGCCACCGTTGGCAGCAGCGGCTGCCCATTCCTCATCGAAATCAAGCTCGACGCGGAGATGCTCACACCCAGAACGACGCTGTCGGCCTTGCGCCGCGCGGCCTTGGGTGAGCGCGCCGATGGGCCGGAAAAGGCGCATGCCTGACCAACACAAGCAAGGAGACACCGTGAACTACCTTATTCCCTGGGCCGCCGCGCTGGCGCTGGCCCTTGCCGCAGCCGGCGCCCATGGCCAGCCCAGGAGCGCCGTGTTTCCGGACAAGCCGGTGCGCATCATCCTGCCGTTCGCGGCCGGCGGCGCCACGGACGTGATCGCGCGCACCGTCGGGCAGAAGTTGTCGGAGCGCTGGGGCCAGGCCGTTGTCGTCGACAACCGGGCCGGCGGCAACGGCAACATCGGCGCGGCCACCGCGGCCAAGGCGCCCGCGGACGGCTACACCTTGCTGATGGCGACATCGAGCCATGCCATCAACGCCACGTTGTACAAGAAACTCGACTACAGCCTGGCCCAGAGTTTTTCGGCGCTGTCGAATCTGGCATCGGTGCCGCTCGTGCTGGTGGCGCATCCGGGCCTACCGGTCACGTCACCGCAATCGCTGGCCACCTATGCGAGCGAGCGGCCCGGCGTGCTCAACTTTGGCTCCGGTGGCGTTGGCACCGCGGCGCATCTGGCGGGCGAGCTCTTCAACGCCGCGTCCGGCGCTCAAATGAAGCACATCGCCTACAAGGGCGGCGCGCCGGCCATGAACGATTTGCTGGGCGGGCAGGTCCAGGTCATGTTCGCAAATCTTCCGGAAGCGCTGGCCCATGTTCGCGCCGGCAAGCTGCGCGCGCTGGCGCTCACCGGCGAGACGCGGCATCCGCAACAGCCCGAGCTGCCGACCTTCGCTGAAACCGGTTTCAAAGGCATCGAGGCGAAGTCATGGTTTGGCCTGTTTGCGCCTCGGGGCACGCCCAGGCCCGTCGTCGACCAGCTCGGGCGCGACATCGCGGCGGCTGTCGCTGATGCGCAAGTGCAGGCGCGGCTGAAGGAGCTCGGCGCCGAGCCCATAGGAAACCAGCCAGCGCAATTCCAGGCCTATGTGGACAGCGAAATCCGCCGCTGGGGCGCGCTGGTGCAGCAGTCCGGCGCCACGGCCGATTGAAACCACAACACGGAACACGAATGATCTTCGACCTACGAACCTACACGATGGTGCCGGGCCGCCTCAAGGCCTTCCTCGAACTGTATGAGCACGAGGGCCTGCCGGTGCAGCGCCGCCATCAGGGCCAGCCGATCGGCTACTTCACGACCGAGATCGGAACCAACAACCAGGTGGTGCACCTGTGGGCCTATGAGAGCCTGGCCGACCGCGAGAGCCGCCGCGCGGCGCTCGACGCCGACCCGGAGTGGGCCGCCTACCGGGCAAAGAGCGGGGCGGCCGGCAACGTGCAGCACCAGGAAAACAAGATTCTGAAATCGGTGAAGTTCTCGCCGATGTGATTGCGGATCCGACAACAACACTGGAGACATCCATCATGAAGCATTCGAAGTGCCGCCGGCTCGCCGGCTTGCTGCTCGGCCTCTCGCTGTGCGCAATGGCGCAGGCGCAGGTCACGCTGAAATTCGCGCACTATGCCGAAGCCACGCATCCCGCGAACCTTGCTGCCCAGAGCTTTGCCAACAAGGTGGAGGAGCGCACCAAGGGCCAGGTCAAGGTGACGGTGTTTCCCGCCAGCGCCCTGGGCTCGCCGCCAGAGCAACTGCAGCAGGTCAGATTGGGTGCCATCGACATGGGCCTGCCCACGCAGGGCGCGCTGGACAAGTACCAGAAGGCGTTTGCCGTGGTGATGCTGCCTTTTGTCTTCGACAACATCGCGCACGCGCATCGCGTGATGGACGGCCCGGCCATGCAATGGCTGGCGCCGCTGGCGGAGAAGGAAGGCTTCGTGCTTCTGTCCAACTGGGAGTACGGTTTCCGCAATCTCACCAACAGCAAGCGGCCGATCAACAAGCCGGAGGACGTCAAGGGCTTGAAGGTGCGCGTACCGCCGGAGGTGCAATTGGAAGCCACGATGGAGGCGCTTGGCGCCAACGCCACCAAGATCGCTTTTCCCGAGCTGTACATGGCGCTCTCGCAGGGCGTGGTGGACGGCGAGGAAAACCCGTTGGCCGTGATCGTGCACAACAAGCTGTACGAAGTGCAGAAGCACCTGGCGCTGACGCGCCACGCCTACAACGCCATGGTTCACGTGATGAGTGCGAAGAACTGGGGAAAGCTGACGGCCGAACAGCAGACTATCGTGCGCGAGGAGAGCCGGGCCGCCGGCGCCATGATGCGGCAGGCCATTGCCGCTGAGGAAGAGGGCTTGCTGGTGCGGTTGCAGGCCGCCGGCGTGCAGATCACACGACCCGACACGGCGCCGTTTCGCGCGGCCATGGGCCCGGCCTACACGCGCATCCGTGCCTACGCGGGCGACGCGAACGTGGCCCAGTTCATGAAGATGGTGGACGGTGAGCGCAAATGACGCTGCTGCTGATCTTTGCCGGGCTGTTCGCGCTGATCGCGCTGGGCCTGCCGGTCGCGGTGGCGATGGGCATCGCCGGCCTGAGTACATTGCTGCTGACGGGCGACCACGGCGTGCTGGGCATCCTGGCGCAACGCATCTACGCCAGCACCACGGCGTTCACCTTGCTCGCCATTCCGTTCTTCATTCTGGCCGGCAATCTGATGAACACGGGCGGCACGACCGAGCGCATCTTTCGCTTTGCGCACTGCCTGGTCGGGCATTTTCGCGGTGGCCTGGGCCAGGTCAACATCCTCGGCTCCATGGTCTTCTCGGGTATGTCCGGCTCAGCGCTGGCCGACGCGATGGGCCTGGGTGCCATCGAGGTGAAGGCGATGACCAAGGCCGGCTACCAGCCGAGTTTTTCGGCCGCGGTATCCGCCGCCTCGGCAACCATCGGCCCGGTGATTCCGCCGTCGATCCCGCTGGTGATCTATGGCTCCATGACCGGCGTGTCGGTGGGCGCCTTGTTCCTGGGCGGCGTAGTCCCCGGCGTGCTGATGGGCCTGGCGATGATGGTGGTGGTCTACATCCTGGCCAGGCGGCGCAATTACCCGCGCGAGCGGCGCGCCACGCTGGCCGAGACCGGCCGCGCGCTGCTGGACGGCCTGGCCGCGATTGCCACGCCAGCGATCATGATGGGCGGCATTCTGGGCGGCTACTTCACGCCGACCGAGGCCTCGGTGGTCGCATGCGCGTACGCCCTGATTCTGGGACGCTTCGTCTACCGCGAGCTGGCCTGGAGCGACCTGCCGCGCATCGCAATGGAGACGGTTTTCCAGACCGCCCAGGTCATGTTCATCGTTGCCGCCGCCGGCCTCTTCGGCTGGGTGCTGATTTATCTGCGCGCGCCGGAAACACTGATCGGCCTTCTGACGGGGCTGGCGGCGTCCCCGTTGCTCTGCCTGGCCATCATCAATGTGATTCTGCTGGTGCTGGGCTGCTTCATGGAGGGTATCGCGATCATGCTGCTGACCATTCCCGTTTTCGCACCCATCCTGGCCCGGCTCGGCATCGACCCGCTGCACTTTGGTGTAGTGATGACGCTGAATCTGATGGTGGGCATGCTGACGCCGCCCGTGGGCATGGTGCTGTACGCCATGTCGGGCGTCGCGAAGGTGCCGATGTTCGAGCTGGCGCGCGAGCTTCGCCCCTTCCTCCTGGCCATTCTCGCGGTATTGGTGCTGATCACGGTGCTGCCTGGCATGGTGACCTGGCTGCCGAGGCTGGTGTTCTGATGACCTCGCTGCAGGTATTGGACCGCTGGGTCGGTCGTGTGCTCCATGGTGTCAGCGCTGCCTGCCTGGCCTTGCTGCTCTTGCTGGTTGGCCTGATGGTGCTCAACCGCCTGGCGGGAATCGCGTCGCTCGGCTGGACCGACGAGATCGTCGAGCTGCTGTTTGCCTGGATGGTGTTTGTCGGCACCGCTGCCGTGTGGCGTGCCAAAGGGCATTTCTGCGTTGACGCGCTGCTGGTGAGCATCGCTTCGCCGCGGCGACGCCAGCTGCTGGCGCTGGTCATCGCCGTGGCCAACTTCGGCTGCCTGGCCGTGCTGGCCTGGCTCAGCCTGGGCCTCACGCTGGATGCCGGCGAATCGTCGCCCGTTTTTGCGGTCTCCAAGGCGTGGTGGTACGGCGTGATGCCCGCCATGCTCGCGGTGATGTGTGTGTACAGCCTGCGCGACATCGTCGTCGCGGCCCAGGCCTCTTTTCCGAGACAAATCAATGACTACAGAATCGTTTGCGATTGACTATCAGAAGATGTTCGATCTTTCCGGCCGCGTCGTGCTGGTGGTCGGAGGCGGCTCGGGCATCGGCCGCGCCGCTTGCCTGGGCGTGGCCGCAGCTGGCGCCGAATGCGTGGTGGCGGACGTCGATATGGCCAGCGCCCGCGAGACGGTACTCCTTGTGGAGGCTGCGGGCGGGCAGGCCAGGGCAGAGGGGGTCGACGTTCGAAGCACCTTCAGCGTCGACGCGATGGTTGACCGCACCGAGGCATGGCGTGGCCGCATCGATGCGCTCATCACCACGCCGGCGAAAAACCTGCGCAAGCGCCTGCTGGACTACACCGACGCGGACTTCGACCAAGTGATCGACCTGAACCTGAAAGGAAGCTTCCGTGTGGCGCGGGCGGTGGGCACCCGTATGAAAGCGCAGGGCCATGGCGCCATGGTGTTGATGTCGTCCATGCGCGCCTACTCCGTTGAGCCCGGTCAGAGCATCTACGCATCGACCAAGGCCGGCATCGGCCAGATGGCCAAGGGGCTCGCCACCGAACTCGCGCCCTACGGCGTGCGCGTCAACGCCATCGCTCCCGGCATCATTGACACACCGCTGACCGCGCCCATCGTAGGCAACCCCGGCTGGAACCAGGCCTACGCAGCGCGCACTGCGCTGAAACGCTGGGCCCATGTGAGCGAGATGGCTGGCCCACTGGTGTTCCTGGTGTCCGACGCGGCCAGCTACATCACTGCCACGGTGATCCACGCCGACGCCGGATGGACAACGATCGATGGGCGCTACGACCCGCCGGTTTGAATGGCCACTGCGGTTTGAACCGCGGCGATAAAAGGCTTGATGAGCGGATTGTCCAGATCCCGACGCCAGCACACGGCCATCTCCATTCCACCACCGTCATCTTCCAGAGGGCGGAATGAAAGGCCCGGAGGACTGCCGAGTGCGGCGCATGCCGGGACGATGGAAAAACCCTCTCCGGCCAATACGAGCGCAAGGGCCGAGTGCACTGTCTCCACGCGCTCGATGATCTGCACCGTGATGTTGTGCCGCCTGAGAAGCGATCCGATGGGAGAGGTATCCGCTCCGTTCTCCACCTTCGTGCTCGGCAATCCAACCAGCTTCATGCCTTGCAATCTGGCCATGGGGACCACTTTATGGCGAGCCAGCGGTGAGCGCGCAGGCATGGCCAGCAGCAAGGGCTGCTTTCCGATCGTGACCGTGGCAATCCCGCTGCGCTGCAGCGGCGGCATGCACAGACCCACCGTCACCTTGAACTCACTGACCAGCACTTCGTACGTGCTGGCACTCATCTCGACAAACTGGATGTCGACCCCGGGCAAGGTGCGCCGCAGCTCCGGAACCAACTTGGGAAGCACCGCGTAGCCCAGCGCGAACATATAGCCCACGGTCAAGCGGCCGCGGCGTCCCGCAGCCACCGCGCGCGCAGCTTCGAAACCATCGTGCGCCAGCGCCAGCGCCTCCTTCGCGCGCGAATAGAGCGCACCACCCGCGTCGGTGAGCTCCATCCCCCTGGACCCGCGGCGAAAGAGCGCGGTTCCAAGCTGCACCTCGAGATTGCGGATGTGTACCGACAGGGGTGGCTGCGCCATGTGAAGCTGCATGGCAGCCTTTCCGACACTCTTGGCATCCGCCACGGCAACGAAATAGCGAAGGTGCTTCAGGTCCATCAAGCCATATTAAACGCGTATGGGATTGTCGTAAATCGGTATTAGACGAATGCATCGCGAAGTGCAAAAGTCACTCTCTGAAACACCACAGGAACAGAGCCACGATGAGTGACGACCTTTGCCAAATGCCTGCAACCGTTTTGCGCCAGAAGATCGCGCAACGAGAGGTGTCGCCTGTCGAAGTGACGCAAGCGGTGCTGGATCGCGCCCATCGGCTTCAACCGGTGCTCAACTGCTTCATCACCATCTGCGCTGAAGAGGCGATGGAAGAAGCGCGCGCCGCCGAGCAAGCGCTCATGCGCAAGGAACCGCTCGGCCTGCTCCATGGAATACCCTACACGTGCAAGGATCTGGTCAACACCCGCGGTGTTCGCACGACCTTCGGCTCGCGGATCTTCCAGGACAACGTTCCCGCCGAAGACGCGGAAGCCGTGGCGCGCCTGCGCCGGCAAGGCGCCATCCTGATCGGAAAAACCACGACCTCCGAGTTCGGTGCCAAATGCCTGACGGACGCCCCTCTCTTCGGCCGCACCCGCAATGCCTGGCACGCTGACCGCACCAGCGGGGGCTCCAGCGGCGGCGCGGCCGTGGCCGTGGCGGCAGGGATTGCGCCGATCGGCATCGCCACCGACGGCGGCGGGTCCACCCGGATCCCGGCAGCGTGCAACGGTGTTGTCGGCCTCAAGCAAAGCATGGGCGTCGTTCCGCACTCGCAGACGGAAGATGTCTTCGGCAATCTCACGTACGTCACGCCGATGAGCCGCACGGTGGCGGACACCGCCTTGATGCTGCAGGCCATGGCCGGGCCGGCCTCTGTGGACCCCTGGTCCATTGGCGCGCCGGTACCGGACTATGGCAAGGCGGCTGCTGCGGGCGGCGACTTGCGCGGCAAACGTGTCCTGTTCTGCGTCGCACCCCAAGGCCGGCCCGTTTCAAGCGCGGTCGCGCGTGCGTTTGAGGATGCGCTCGCCCATTTGAAATCCATGGGCGCGCAATTGTGCGAGATGCCCGTCACCGCCGACTTCGATATTGAGCCCCTGTGGCGCACGATCAACCACACGGTGTGGGTGACGCGGTTTGGCGAGTGGGCGCGCGAGCGCCCGAACGACCTCAGCCCTTCGCTCCTGCAGCAACTCGAGTTGGCCAGGCACGTCACCGGGGTGGAGTACCAGCGTGCCATGTTCGACCGGACCCGGTTGTTCAAGCATGTCCAGGCGCTGTTGCAGGAGAACGATTTCCTTGCCATGCCCACGTTGTCGCGTACGGCTTTCGCGATCGACCAGGATCTCTTCGGCACGCTGGACATTGACGGCCAGAGCTACCCGGAGGTCCGCGCGAACTGGTTTCCCTGGACGATGCCGTTCAACCTGACCGGACATCCCGCCATCACGCTTCCCTGCGGCTTCGACGGGGAAGGGCTGCCCATCGGCGTGCAGCTGGTGGGGCGGTTCAGGGGCGAGCCGGATCTGCTGCACGCCGCATCGCTGCTCGAAGCGTCGCAGGGATTGCTGCCGCGCCGGCCCTGTGTGATTTGACTTGAGTGACTTGACTTGACCTGGAGTAGAGCATGAACAAACTGAACCACGGATTGTCCAAGCGGGCATTTGCCGTCGTGATCTGCAGCGGTGCTCTGGCTTGCGTGCATGCGCAGTCCGGCGCGCCCGGTGGCGCTTCAACCGAGCCCTTGAGGCTGGTGGTCGGATTCGCCCCGGGAGGCGCTCTCGACATCTTGGCCAGGGCTTTGGCCGAGCATCTGCGCAAGTCCACCGGGCAAACCGTGCTGGTCGAAAACCGGCCCGGCGCGTCCAGCCGCCTGGCCATCGACTACGTGAAGCGAGCACCTCCCGATGGCAATACGGTGCTCCTTGCCTCCTCGGCGCCGTTCATCATTTTTCCGATGACCTACAAGAAGGTGAACTATGACGTAGAGCGCGACTTCGTTCCGGTGGCGCATCTGGTGGAATTCCCCAGCGTCATTTCCACGAGCCCCGCGAAGCCCTACAAGACATTGCCCCAGTTTGTCTCATGGGTCCGGGGTCACCCCGCAGATGGGCTGGTGGGACTCACATCGCTTGGGGGTGGCCTGCACTTTTCCATCCTGGCGATGGCCAAGGAAATTGGCGTCCCCTTGAGTCCTGTGGCTTACCGAGGTGGTTCGCCCCTCGCAACGGACATCGTCGGCGGGCAGGTCCCCATCGGAACTGATGCGCTGCCCAGCCAACTGGAACTTCATCGGGGTGGCAGGGTGCGCATCCTCGCGGTCTCTGGCACACGGCGCAACAAGCTGGTGCCGGATATTCCCACTGCGAAGGAAGCCGGCATCAACGGTTTCGACCACGCCACGTTTTCCTACAGCGCCTATGTTCCCGCCGGCACCCCGCCCGCTGTCACGCTGCGGCTTGAACGCGCGCTGGTGGCGGCCGTGAAAGAGCGGCAGGTCTATGCCCAGCTGCTGAACCTCGGAATGGAGCCCACGGGGCTGGATGGCGCGACCCTCAGGGCACAGCTGCGTGCGGAGCGTACCTTCTGGCAGCCCATCGTCGAAGCCTCCGGGTTCAAGAACGAAGAGTAAAGGAGTAACCCATGTTCAGGCAGCATCCGATTCACGTCCTTCTCGCGTCGGTACGCCGATACGCCGTCCTGGTGCCCTTGGTGGCGACACTTTGCCCCTCGGCAGGACATGCGCAGGCTGCCTACCCCGAACGCCCTGTCACGATCGTCGTTGCGTTCCCTTCCGGCGGTATCGTTGACCTCATTGCGCGCCGCCTGGCGCAGCGATTCTCGGAGCGCTTCAAGCAAAGTTTCGTGGTGGAAAACAAGACCGGTGCGGCCGGGAGCATCGGCTACGCAGCAGCGGCTCGCGCACCTGCGGACGGATACACGCTGGTGGTGGCCAGCGGCCCCACCACGATGCTGCCGAACACAGACGCAAGCCAGTCATGGAACCCGGCCACCGCCTTCAGTGCCATCGGGATGATTGGCACGATCCCGCAGGCGATCATCGCCAGCAATGCCATGCCCGTGCGCAGTTTGCCGGAGTTCCTTGAGCATGCCCGCACGCGACCCAACCAGATCAACTACGGCTCGCCCGGCATTGGCACAACCCCCTTCTTCACGATGGAGTTGCTGAAGGCACAGCAGAAGATCAAGTTGACGCACATCGCCTACCGTGGCCAGCCGGAGGTGATGACGGACTTGATCAGGGGCGACCTCGGCATTACCTCTGTCACTGTTCCACTGGTGCTTGCGCACGTACAGGGTGGCAAGATGCAGGCGCTCGCAGTCACTTCCCAGCGCCGCTTGCAAGCCTTGCCCGGCGTGCCGACGGTTCATGAGCTCGACATGCCCGGCCTGGGCATCTCCAACTGGTTCGCCTTGCTCGCACCGGCAAACATTCCGAACAACGTCGCCCTCGTCCTGGCGAAAGAACTCAACGATGCACTCGGCGCACCCGACATGCAGGCAGGTTTGAGCGAGATCGGGCTGCTCATTGAAAAAGGCCTATCCCCGGCGGAAACCCTGGCCTTCGTGCGAACGGATCTTGCGCGCTGGACCGCCATGTCAAGAACGTTGAATAGCGAATCCCCCACCAGTTCAGGAGTACCTAAATGATTGGCAAGCTCGCAGTTGTCGCAGCAAGGCAGCAACCCGAAGGAATGAGCGCTGAGGAATGGAGCCTTCGCTGCGACCTGGCGGCGTGCTTCCAGCTGACGGACCTGTTCGGCATGTCCGACCTGATCTCGACCCACATCTCCGTTTTGCTTCCAGGGCCGCAACATCACTTCCTGCTCAATCCGCTGGGTGTGCTGTTCGACGAAATGACGGCGTCGAGCCTGCTCAAGGTCGACCTCGACGGCAAGGTGGTCGAGGGCGACCCGAGCCTGATGAACCCGGCCGGTTTCATCATCCACAGCGCCGTGCACATGGCGGCTTCGGACCTGGTCTGCGTCATGCATTGCCATACGCGGGCGAACAATGCGATTGCCATGCAGGCCGCTGGCCTGCGGCCACTAAGCCAGAAAGCGGCAGTGATGCTCGACTTCCTGGGGTATCACGACTATGAGGGCGCAGCGCTTGACGAAGACGAGCGAACCCGGCTCGTGCGCGACCTGGGCAAGGGCCGCGTGTTGATTCTGCGCAACCACGGTGCCATGACGGTCGGCCGCAGCGTGGGCGAAGCCTTTTGCTGGATGCACAGGCTGGAAACTGCGTGCAAGTACCAGGTCGATGGGATGGCGGGGGGCGCCCCGCTCCACGAGCTTTCAGAAGAGACCATAGCCCACACACGCGCGCAAGGCAGGAAGATGCTTGGACAAGGCGGCTTTCTTGAAGTCGGCCGGCTGGAGTGGCCAGGCCTGCTGCGCAAGCTCGAGCGTGAGCGAGGCGCCTCGTACAGGACCTGAGGGGATCAGAAGATCGAGAACGAGAGCGCGCGTTCGACGTCGGCGCGAATGTGCTGGATGCGCTCGCGGTTCAACTGCTCTGCCGCCGCGGCGTCGCGGTTGTCGATGGCCTTGAACAATTTTTCGTGCTCGGCAATCGCCGCCTGCATGCGGCCCGGGATCATCGCCGTGCGGTTGCCCATGAGGCGCAGCCGGTTCTCGATGCCCATCACGTAGTGGATGAGGGTGTCGCTGCGGCAGCACTCGGCCAGCATGCGGCGGAAGTCCAGCGCGTTGTCCAGGTAGTGCTCCACGTCGCCGGCCTTGGCCGCGGCCACCATCTGTTTGAGCGTGGCCTTGAGTTGCCTGATTTCCTGCGGCTGGGCCTGCTTCGCCGCCATCCTGGCGACCAGCCCTTCCAGCACCTCCCTGATGTCCAGCAGCTCGATGATCTCCGACGGCTTGAGCTGCGTGACGGTCACGCCGACAAAGCGCGTGCGGGATACCAGGCGTTCGACCTCCAGCTGGCGGATCGCTTCGCGCACGGGCGTGCGGCTGACCTTGTACTCGGCGGCCAGATCCTGCTCGGTGAGCTTGTCGCCGGGCTTGAGTTCGCCCTTGAGGATGGTGGCGCGGATTCGGTCGCAGACCTGCTCGGCGCTCAGGGACTGGCCGCCTTCCTTTTTTGCGGCGCTCTTGGCCTTGGACGTAATCATGAGCGCGTTATACAGCATGGTCTCCATGGCTATGTGCGCCCTTGCACCAGGTACGCGCCCGCCTTGGCCGGCACTTGCAGGAGCAGGACCTGCAAGCCTGCGGACCCGGCGACAAGCATGCCGCCCGGCTCCCCGGCCGGCAGGTAGCGGCTTTCCCAAACTTCGAGTTGGCCCGCCTCGTGCCGCATCGCGCCCGCCATCACCAGTTGGAACTGCCCGCTGGCAGCCGGCACCGGCGCCTCTGCCTGGCCGCCCGGCGGAAGGCTGCAGACCGAGGCGGCAAGCCCATCCGGCTGCGGTTCGATGGCATGAAGCCACGCCGGCCCGGGCAACGACCCGAGTTCAGCCGAGCTTGCCTGCGGCAGCGGGCGGCCCTGCATGTGGCGCTTGGGTCCGCGCACCATTTTGTCCCTGGCATCGGCGATGAAGTTGGCGCCTGTTTCGAACACGGGGCGCAACGTGAAGTAGTTCAGGCCTTCCGGGCCCGCGACCACCGGGCCGTACCCGGTGAAGGCGCCCGCGTAGTGCACTGAGCCGGTCGCGACCTCGTGCGCGCCCAGGCGGCCTGCGCCCGACACGACCACCTGGAACTGGTTCTGCGCGTGGAAGTGCGGCGCCAGCGTCGATCCCGGCGGCTGTTCGACCAAAAACACGGTCGGCGACAACACGGGGTCCTGACCCCCCTGCATCCATTCGCTGCGGAAGAACTCGAAGCCCTCTGCTAGCTTGCGCACATGCCGCGTCTGGCGCGCGCGCTCCGCCAATCCCGTCAACACCATGTCGCGTCACTCCAGTTTGGCGCCCGAACTCTTGATGACCGCCGACCAGCGCGTCACCTCGGCCTTGAGGAAAGCCTTGAACTCGGGCGCCGTGCTGGTGATCGGCCTGCCGCCGAGCGAGATGACGCGCTGGGAGAAGTCGTCGGATTGCACGATCTTCGCCAGCTCCTGGCTGATCCTGTCCACGGTGCCCTGCGGCGTGCCCGCCGGCGCCAGCAGCCCAACCCACGGCACCATGTCGAAGCCGTCGACGCCGCTCTCCGCAACGGTGGGGATGGTGGGCATGGTGCTGACGCGGTCACGCGAACTGATGGCGATGGCCCGCACCTTGCCCGACTGAAGAAAGGGCTGCGCGGCGCCGATGGCGTCGAACGAGACCTGCACCTGCCCGCCGGCCAGATCGGTCAGCGACTTGGCAGCGCCCTGGTAGGGGATGTGCGTCATTTCCGTGCCGGTGCGGCGCATGAATTCCGTCATGGCCAGGTGCGACACCGACCCGTTGCCGGGCGACGAATAGCTGGCCTTGCCGGGATTGGCCTTGAGGTAGGCCAGCAACTCCTTCACCGAAGCGACCGGCAGCGCGCTGTTGACCATCAGCAACAGCGGCGCGTCGTAGATCATGCCGACAGGCTCGAAGTCCTTCATGGTGTCGTACTTGACGTTCTTGTACAGCGAAGGGTTGCCGGCCAGCGCGGCCGAAGCCGACAGGGTGAGGATGCTCCCGTCCGCCGGCATCCTGGCCACGGCCGCCAGGGCGATGCTGCCCGCCTGGCCGGGCATGTTTTCCACGATCAGGTTGCGGCCCGTCGCCGGCCCGAGCTTGCCGGCGAGGACGCGGGCGACCGAGTCCACCGACTGGCCCGCCGGGTATCCGACGATCAGCTTGCCCGTGTCGCCCTGCGCGAAGCAGGCTGTCGCCTGCGCGATAGCCAGCGTGGCAACGGCCAGGATTCTTGCGCTTGTCTTCATGATTTGTCTCCTTGTTCCAGCTCGGTTCATGCAGGGGATTGCGGCACCGGCTCACTCAGCATCTGCATGATTGATGAAAAGTCCAGCCGGCCCTTGCCCGCCTTGCAGTGGATGGCGTACAGCGCCGCAGCCGCCCCCCCGAGCAGCGCCGGCGAGCCACTGCCCAGCGCGGCTTGCTCTGCCAGGCGCAGGTCCTTGAGCATCAGTTCCGAAGCGAACCCGCCTTCGTAGCCGCGGTTGGACGGCGACGTGGGCACGAGGCCCGGTTCGGGCGAGTAGCTGGTCAGCGCCCAGCACTGGCCGGACGAGGTGGACGCGATGTCGAAGAATTTTTGCGGGTCCAGCCCCAGCCGCTTGGCCAGGTTGAGCGCTTCCGACACGGCCACCATGGAAATGCCCGTGATCATGTTGTTGCAGATCTTGGCAGCCTGTCCCGCGCCCGCGGCGCCAGCGTGAATGATGTTCTTGCCCATCAGCTGGAGCAAGGGCAGGGCCTGCGCGAACGCGGCGTCCGAGCCCCCCGCCATGAAGGTCAGCGTGCCCGCCGCTGCGCCGCCCACGCCGCCCGAGACCGGCGCGTCCAGCGTCGTGACGCCGCGCGCCGACAGCGCCGCATGAAACACGCCGCAGGACGCCACGTCGATGGTCGAGCTGTCGATCAGCACCGCGCCCGGCGCGTACTCGAGTCCCGGCGCGTTGACCAGCGTATCCAGCACATGCTTGCCGCTGGGCAGCATGGATACGACGAACTGCGCGCCCGCCACCGCCGCGGTGGCGCTGCCGTGGGGCTTCATGCCCAATTCGGCAGCGCGCTTGATGGCCTGCGGGTTGGGGTCGACGGCGCGGACTTCGTGCCCCGCCTGGCACAGCCGGGTAGCCATGGGCAAGCCCATGTTGCCCAGGCCGATGAACGCGATAGTGGCCATTGGTTTGTCTCCTTGCCGGCGCGCACGCGCCTCATTGCATGTTGAAAATTACCGTCTTCTTGTGCGTGAAATGGTCGAGCATGGCTTCCAGGGAAGCTTCGCGTCCCAGTCCCGACTGCTTGACCCCGCCGTAGGACAGCCCGGGCTGCACGACGATGTTCTGGTTGATCTGCACGAAGCCCGCCTCGAGCCGGCGGCTGGCGTCCAGCGCGGTCTTCAGGTCGCGCGTCCAGATGGTCGCCGCCAGGCCGTAGTCGCTGTCGTTGGCCTGCGCCAGCGCTTCCTCGTAGTTGGAGAATCGGATGACACAGGTCACCGGCCCGAAGATTTCCTCGCGCGCGAGCTTGCTGCCGTTGGTGAGGCCGGTGAAGATCACGGGCCGCACAAACAGGCCCTTGCGCAAGGCCTCGTCCTGCGGCAGCGCCGAACACTCGTGGGCAGTGGCGCCAGCCGAAGCCCGGCCCGCCGCGATGTAGCCCGTGACCTTGTCGTGCTGGCCCTTGGAGATGATGGTGCCAATGTCGGTGGCCTCGTCCAGCGGGTCGCCCATCTTCATGGCGTCCACCTTGGCCTTGACCTTGGCGACGAATTCGTCGTGCACGCTCTCATGCACGAAGATCCGGCTGGCCGCTGTGCAGCTCTGCCCCTGCCGCGTGAAGCGCATGCCGGCCACGGCGCCAGCCACGGCCCTGTCGATGTCCGCGTCGCCCATCACGATCATCGGGCTCTTGCCGCCCAGTTCCAGCGTCACGGGGATGAGCTTTTCACCGGCGGCCTTGTAAACGATCTTGCCGGTCTCCACCGAACCGGTGAAGGTCACCTTGCCCACGTCCTTGTGCGCCACCAGCGGCGCGCCGCACTCGGGGCCGAAACCCGAAACGATGTTGAGCACGCCCGGGGGCAGCAGCTGGTTGAGAATCTGGCAGACGCGCAGCACGGCCAGGGGCGCCTCTTCTGCGGACTTCACCACCACGCAGTTGCCCGCGACAATGGCCGGCGCGATCTTCAAGGCCATCAGCATCATCGGTGCGTTCCACGGAATGATGACGCCGACCACGCCGATGGCCTCGCGCGTCGTGACCGTCAGCATCTCTGGGCTGAAGGGCACCGACTCGCCCTTGAGCTCGGACCCCAAACCGCCATAGAACTGCAAGGCATCGGCGACGATGGACGCCTCGACGCGGCTTTCGGTGCGCAAGGCCTTGCCGGTCTCCAGCGCGACCAGCCGGCCGAGTTCTTCCACGTGGGCGCCCAGCAGCCGCGCGCATTCGGCCACCAGCGTGCCACGCTTCCTGGCGGCCACGCCAGCCCAGCCGCGCTGCGCCCGTTTGGCCGCCGCAACGGCGGCGGCTACGTCCGACGCGTCGCTGGATGGCACCGCAGCCACTTCGAGCCCGGTGGCCGGGTTGACGACGGGGAAGGTCTTGCCCGAACGCGCAGGGACCAGTTCGCCGTCGATGAGGTTGAAGCCGCTCAAAGCGCGCGCGAGCCGCCTGGGGTCGATGTCGGGGACCAGCGGGCTGGATGCCATGAAGGATTCGTTGGGCTTGTTCATGGTGCTCAGCCCTTCACTTCGGCGATGGCCGGCCAGCGCTTTTTCACCTTGATGATGCGGGCGCTGCCGCGGCGCACGAAGCGCTTGGTATCGTCCACGCTGGCCTGGTAGTCCCAGACCGGCTGCAGGGCATCCGGCAGGTCCTTGATGAACTGGCGCCGCGCCTGGCTGGCCAGGACCTGCTCCTTGAGTTCATCCGGGTTCCATCGGGCCATCACTTCGTCCTTCAGGCTTTTCAGCACACCCGGTGAGCTCGCGGCGATGTTGGCGAGTTCGTTGGGGTCCGCCTCCATGTCGTAGAGCTGGTCCGGGTAGCCATGCGTGTAGACATACTTGTAGCGCCCACGCCGCAGCATGCAGCACGGCCCGGTGACGCCTTCGGCCGTGTACTCGGCGAAGGCGCTGCGCTCCTTGCCGCCGCTGTCCTTGCCACTTTCCTTGCCGCCGTCCAGCAGCGGGCGCAGCGACACGCCATCCACAGGCTCGACCCATTGGGGCACGGCGCCGCCGGTGGCAAAGTCCATCAAGGTGGGCAGCAGGTCGACGTGCGACGTCGGTGCCGCGATGCGGCTGCCCTGCGTCACACCGGGCCGCGAAATGATCAGCGGCACCTTGGCCGACCAGTCGAAGAACACCCGCTTGAACCACATGCCGCGCTCGCCCAGCATGTCGCCATGGTCCGACGTGAAGACGACGATGGTGTTGTCGTCGAAGCCGGAACGCTTGAGCGTTTCAAGCAGCTTGCCGACCTTGTCGTCGATGTAGCTCACCATGGCGTAGTAGGCATGCCGCGCGCGCAGGATCTGCTCTTCGCTGGCGGTCTGCTTGTCCAGGCCGTGCGAGTACTGGATCCACTTGCTGAGCATGTCGCGCTCGGCCATGGGAATGTCGCCCACCAGCGGCAGGTTGATCTCTTCGCGCTTGTAGCGGGCCATGTACTCGGGAAGGATGTGGAACGGCGGGTGCGGGTGGGTATACGACACGCACATGAAAAACGGCTGCTCGTCGTCGCGCGCCAGGTCATACAGGCGCTGGATGGACTTGGCCTCGACCTCCTCGTCGTAGTCCAGCTGCAGGCTGCGGAAGCACTCGCCGCTCTCGTCCACGGTGCTCAAGTTGTGGCCGGGCGAATAGAAGCTGAACTCGCCTTCCTTCCAGTCGGCCGACCAGCCGAAGTCGGCCGGATAGATGTCGGTGGTCAATCGCTCCTGGAATCCGTGCATCTGGTCGGGCCCCACGAAGTGCATCTTGCCGGCAAGGATCGTCTTGTAGCCCTGGCTGCCTAAGTAGTAACCCAGAGTGGGCGTGGCCGCCTGGAACTCGCATGCGTTGTCGAAGGCGCCAATGCGCGTGGCGAACTGTCCCGCCAGCAGCGAGAAGCGGGCCGGCGCGCACAGTGGGAAGTTGCAATAGGCATTGTCGAAAACGGCCGAACGCTCGGCCAGCGCCTGCAGGTGCGGCGCCTTCAGCGCGGTGTTTCCATGGAAGGGGAGGACCGGTGCCGACAACTGGTCGGCCATGATCATCAGGATGTTGGGCTTCTTCATAAGTCTCCTTTTTTGCACAATGGTTGCATTACGATTGCATGCAATATAGACTTGCCATGGCTGAAATGCAAGAATTTCCAGGAGACATCCATGCAAACACTTAGCCTTCCACTGGCCGGCGTCAAGGTACTCGACCTCACGCGCGCGCTGGCGGGCCCCTTCTGCACCATGATCCTGGCCGACCTCGGGGCCGACGTGATCAAGGTCGAGCCGATGGGCGAGGGCGACATGATCCGCAACTGGGGCCCTTTCGACCGCGGCACCAGCGCCTATTACTTGAGCGGCAACCGCAACAAGCGCGGCATGGCCATCAACTTCCGCGACCCGCGCGCGCTGGACATGCTGCGCCGCCTGGCCGGCGAATGCGACGTCATCGCCGAGAATTTCCGCCCCGGCGCGATGGAGGCCATGGGCCTCCCATACGAAAGCCTGGTGGCGGCGAACCCGCGGCTGATCTATGCGGGCATCACCGGCTTCGGCCGCACCGGCCCGGCCGGCCAGCGGCCAGGCTTCGACCAGATTGCCCAGGGGCACTCGGGCCTGATGAGCGTGACAGGCTCCGATGAATCCGGGCCCATGCGCGTCGGGGTCGCCATCGGCGACCAGGCAGCGGGTATGTGGTGCGCCATGGGTGTGCTGGCAGCCTTGAATGAACGGCATCGCACCGGACTGGGCCAGCGGGTTGAAACCTCGCTCCTCGCGAGTCTTGTCGGCCTGCTCAGCGTGCAAGGCCAGCGCTACCTGAGCCTGGGCGAAGTGCCACCCCTGGCCGGCAACACGCATCCGGTCATTTCGCCCTACGGCGTCTTCCAGACCGCCGATGGCCCCTTCAACATCGCACCGGCGACCACCGAGATGTGGCGCAAGCTCTGCGCGATCCTCGGCCTCGCGTCGCTGGTCGACGACCCGCGATTCCCCGACAACGCCGCCCGCGTGGAGCGCCGCAACGAGCTCAAGGCGATCCTTGAGGCACGTCTGCTGACGCGGTCCCGGGCCGAATGGACGCAAGCCTTTCTTGCGCAAGGCATTCCCGCCGGCCCGATCAACAATCTCGCCGACGTGTTCGCGGACGAGCAGGTCGTGCACTGCGGCCTGGTGGAGGAAGTGACGCACCCGGAACTCGGACCGCTGCGGCAAGTGGGCAGCCCGATCAAGCTGGAGGCAATGGCCGGCGCATCCATCCGCATGCCGCCGCCGCTGCTGGGCCAGCACACCTTCGAGATCCTGCGCGAGTTCGGCTATGCGCAATCCACGCTCGATGCGCTGGCCGATGCCGGCATCATCAGCCAGCACCGCGAGGCCGTTGCGGCATGAATCATTCCAGTGCGCCCACACTCCAGATCGACGGACTCGTCGCCACCATCACCCTGCGCAGGCCGGCCGAGCACAACCGCATCGACCCGGATGACCCGAAGGTCATCATCGGGCTCCTCAAGGAAGTGGAGGCCGAAGCCGCAGTGGCCGTACTGGTCGTCACCGGCGAAGGCAATCGGACTTTCTGTTCCGGCTATACCCTCGCGCAGATCGGTTCACGCCTGGATCGCAGCTTTGAAGACATGCTCGACCGCATCGAGGCGGTGAAAGTGCCGACGCTTTGCGTGATGAACGGCAGCGCCTACGGTGGCGGCACCGACTTGGCCATGAGCTGCGACTTCCGCATCGGCGTGCAAGGCATCCGGATGTTTATGCCGGCCGCCAGGTTCGGCCTGCACTACTACCCGGGCGGGCTGCGCCGATTCGTCACGCGGCTCGGGCCGGTATCCACCAAGAAGATCTTCCTGACCGGCCAAACCCTGCAGGCGGACGAGATGCTTCGCATCGGCTTCCTGACCGAGCTGGTGGAAGCGGCAGAGGTTTCCCGCACGGTGCAGTCGTATGTGCAGGCCATTGCCCAATGCGAGCCCGAGGCAGTGGCGAGCATGAAGCTGCACATTGACCAGCTGGCCCAGGGGACCTGGTCGGAAGCAGGCGGTCGCCTCGCGTACGAACGTTCGCTGCGGTCGACCGAGACGGCCTCGCGCCTGGCGACGCTCAAATAGCTCGCAATTTGGGGCCAAGCCGAATTTCGGTCAACGTGAAAGGAACTCCAGCGCCTTGGCCACGAAGTCAGCGTGGAACTGGAACACCGCGCCGTGTCCGGAATCGGGATAGATGATCAGTTCGCTGTTCGGAAGGCGCTGCGCCAGGTCGTACGTGTTCTTGCTCGGGACCATGCGATCACTGTCGCCGTTCGCGACCAGGACGGGGTGGTGAACCCTTGACAGGTCCACGGGGCTCTGCGCGCCCCAGCGGCGCAGCGCTTTCAACTGCGCCTGCAGCGCGGCCACCGTGATTTTCCTGTCGCGGTCTTCTGAGCGTTCGTTGATGCGCTGCAGGAACTCCTTGCCCGCACGGATTCCCGCAGGCGTCCTGGTGAAGAACAGAAACTGCTTGGGATCCTGGAAGGTGAGCAAGCCTCGGAGCATGTCCAGGTACGTCACGCGGGTCACATTGCTGATGCCTTCGCCACCAGCGGGGCCGGTCCCCGTGATGATCATCTTGCGCACGAGTTGCGGCTTCATCAGCGCGATCTCCTGCGCAACCATCCCGCCCATCGAAAACCCAAACAGGTCAACCTGGTCAAGCCCCATGGCCTCGATGAAGGTGATGGCATCCTTGGCCATCTCCTCCATGGATGCCGCCGGGGCGCCACTGGATGCGCCAACACCCCGGTTGTCGAATGTGATCACGCGATGCTTCTTTGCGAAGCCGTCGACGACGCGAGGGTCCCAGTTGTCCAGGACGGCGGCCAGGTGGATGAGAAAAACAACCGGCGTGCCGGGTTTGTCCGTTCCAAGTTCCCGGTAGGCGAACTCCGTGCCACCTGCGGTGATCGTTCGGGTTGAAACGTCCTTCCACGTGACTTTCAATTTCTGCGACGGGTTCATGTTGCTCTACTCACCGTCATCCCGCGCTTGACTTGCTGGGTGAGTTCATCAGCCAACACCTCGTCCAGGCCCGACTCGAGTCCGTCGAGCGCACGCTTGACGATGTCCTCGGGGCTGGACTTCGGGACATCGAAACCGCGCGTGAGATCGGTATCGACGTAGGCCATGTGCAGCCCCAGCACTTGCGTCTTCTGCGGCGCCAGTTCGCTGCGCAAGGCATTGGTGAGCGACCAGGCTGCTGACTTGCTTGCCGAATAGGCTGCCAGCTCGCCGCCGTTCACCCACGAGGCGACCGACAAGACGTTGAGCAAGGCGCCGCCGCCGTTGGCTTTGAGGATAGGCGCGAAGGCCTTGCTCATGCGCAACACGGCGAAGAAGTTGGTCTCGAAGATGCGCCGTGCGGTGTCTTCGCTATCGGCTGCGAGAAAACCTCCGGGCTGGGCAATGCCGGCGTTGTTGATCAACAGCGTCACATCCGACGCCAGCGCTGCGGCGGCCGCCACGTCTTCCGGCTTGGTGACGTCCAGGCGCAGGGCCTGGACACCCGATTGGGTGACGGCCGCGGGTTCGCGTGCGCCCGCGTAGACCTTGCGTGCACCGCGGGCGAGCAGCTCGCGCGCGAATGCCAGGCCGATGCCGCGATTGGCACCGGTGACGAGGACAACAGCATTTTCAATTTTCATGGGGATCTCCAAAAAAGAAGGGGGAGGGGGGACGAACGCCGGGTGATCTCGCGCCGCTCTGTCAGGCGTTGACGTCGACGACCGTACGGCCTCGGACCTGGCCCTGGAGCATTCGGCCGGCGAGCTCGGGCACGTCGGCGAGGGCTATTACTTCGGTCGTGCGAGCGAGCTTGCTCAGGTCCAGGTCACGCGCCAGTCGCGACCACGCCTGGAGGCGGACCTCCTGCGGGGCATTGACCGAATCGATGCCGGCCAGCGTCACGTTGCGCAGAATGAACGGCAGCACCGAGGCGGGAAGGTCGACGCCCTGAGCCAGCCCGCAAGCGGTCACCACGCCGCGATATTTCGTCTGCGCGAGGACGTTCGCCAGCGTGCGGCTGCCGACGGAGTCCACCGCCCCGGCCCATCGCTCACTCCCGAAGGGAGCGCCCGGCTCCGAAAGCGTGCGCCGATCAAGGATCTCGGTCGCGCCCAGGCTGCGCAGATAGTCGCTTTCGTCAAGGCGCCCGGTGGATGCGACGACGCGATAGCCGAGGTTCGACAGGAGCGCGATCGCGATCGAGCCGACGCCACCATTGGCGCCAGTGACGAGGACGTCGCCGCGCCCCGGTGCGAGGCCACCGTGTTCGAGCGCCAGCACCGACAGCATGGCCGTGTACCCGGCCGTGCCGATCGCCATGGCGTCCTTGGTCGAGAATGGCGCGGGGATCTTGATCACCCACTCAGCCTTCACGCGTGCCTTCTGGGCGAATCCGCCGTGATGGGTCTGGCTCAGGCCCCAGCCGTTGACGAGTACTCGGTCCCCGACGACGAAGTCTGGCGAGGAGGACGCCTCGACCGTCCCTGCCAGATCGATGCCGGGAATCAACGGAAACTGGCGGATGATTTCCGCCCGGCCGCTGACCGCCAGTGCGTCCTTGTAGTTCACGGTCGAGTAGTCGACCGCTATCGTCACCTCGCCGGGCATCAGGTCGGCCTCGTCCATGTCGACGATAGAGGTCGAAGTGGCCTTGCCTGATTTCGTTGCGAGCAGTGCTTTGAATGACATCGTTGTCTCCTTGAATTTTTATCGGGCCGTGGCGTCCAGCCGCAGGTCTTTTCGGATCCCGGCGTCCATCAGGCCGGCAGGGGCGTAGGTGCGAAGCAGCCGCAGGCGGCCTGCCAGCACACCGGCCGTGTAGCGAAGTTTCGGGTTCGCAGCGTGGGCAGCTTTCAGCACGACCTCGGCGACGATGCCCGGCGCGTCGGCGGTTGCCATCACCTCTTTCACCCTCTGGTTCACGGCGACGCGGGCAGCGCGATAGGCATCGAGCTTGGCGTCGGGCTCCAGGAAGTTCGCATCGAATGGCGTCTTGGTATAGGCGGGCTCGATGACGCAGACCCGGATGCCCCTTGTGCGCATCTCGTGGTCAAGCGATTCGGAATAGCCTTCGACCGCGTGTTTGGTGGCGGCGTAGAGTGCCCCGTACGGCATGGGCAGGAAGCCGAGCACGGAGCTCATGTTGATGATGCGGCCACTGCCTTGCTGCCGCATGTGAGGCAATACGGCGCGCGTCATGCGGATGAGGCCGAAAAAGTTGGTTTCAAATATGGCCCGAGCCTGTTCGATCGAACTTTCTTCCGCTCCGCCCGGGGCGACACCGAACCCGGCGTTGTTCACGAGCAGATCGATGCGGCCTTCGCGCCGCACCACTTCCTTGACCAGCGCTTCAACCGATGCGTCACTGGTCACATCCAGGGGCAGCATCTCAAAGGCTTGCCCGCTCGCTGGGGCTCCCCGCCGGCTGGTGCCGTAAACCTTGTAGCCGGCCGCCGCGAGGCGCTGCGCGGTGGCTTCGCCGATGCCGGATGAAGCGCCCGTAACGAGGGTGACAGTGCTTTTGGTCTTCATGGGAATCTCCAAAAAGAAAAGGGAAGGGGGACAAACAAATTCACTTGACCTTGACGACGACCTTGCCCTTGGCGCGGCCTGCGTCAACGTAGGCCATGGCCTCGTTGGTTGCATCGAACGGGAAGACACGGTCCACCACGGGGCGGATGACGCCAGCATCGAAGAGACGGGTGATCTCGCGCAACTGGCTCCCGCTCGCCTTCATGAAGAGGAACGAGAAGCTGACGCCGCGGCTCTTTGCCCTTCGCCGGATACCCGAGCTCAGCAGCCGCAGGAGCAGCCGCACGAACCCGGGCGCGCCGATTTCCTTGGCGAATGCGGGATCCGGCGGTCCGGAGATGGAGATGAGCTTGCCGCCGGGCTTGAGCACGCGAAGGGATTTTTCCAGCGTCTTGCCGTCCTGGCTGTTCAGCACCACGTCGTAGTCGCGCAAGACATCCTCGAAATCCTGCGTCTTGTAGTCGATGACGACGTCCGCGCCCAGACTCTTCACGAGTGCGACATTGGCGGTGCTCGTCGTCGTGGCAACGGTGGCGCCCAGATGCTTGGCCAACTGGATCGCAAAAGTGCCTACGCCGCCGGAGCCCGCCTGAATGAAGACCTTCTGCCCCTTTTTCAGGTTGGCCTTTGCTACCAGCGCCTGCCATGCCGTCAATGCAACCAGGGGAATGGAAGCAGCTTCTTCCATCGTCAGACCCTTGGGCTTGAGCGCCAACGAAGCTTCCTTGACGCAGACGAATTCGGCGAACGTACCGATCCCGAAATCATCCGGCCGCGCATAGACCTCATCGCCTGGCTTGAACTGGCGCACGCGCGCGCCGACCTTGACGACCTCCCCGGCGACGTCGTGGCCGAGGATGAGGGGCAGGCGATACGGCAGGATGAGCTTGAACTCTCCGTCGCGGATCTTGGAGTCCAGCAGGTTCACGCCGGCGGCATGAACCTGGACCAGGACTTCGTCGTCGCGCGGCTGCGGAGCCGGCATGTCTGCCAACCGCAACGCGCGCTTCTTTCCATAGCGCTCGAGGACAAATGCTTTCATGGTTTTCCTTGTTTCCGGTTGTTTTGTATGATGTTCGTCATATTTGTGGGCGAGCGAGCAGGCGGCGTGTTTCAGTCGATTCAGGTAGGGGCCAGGTGCTTCAGTGCGGCCTCGCGCAGGCTGGCCGACAGCGCGGGCTCGTCGACGACGCGCGCCAACAGCAAGGTGCCCACCATGGTGGCGACGGTCACGAGTGCCCGTTCGTGGGCAGCGGGCCGCCCCCAGTCAGGCGACTGCCGGGCGATAAGGTCAATCATTTCCTTGATGTGCCGGGTGGTCGCTCGGCGGACTTCAGGTGCCTGGCGCGGCGTCTCCGAGCCCAGCGCGGCCAGTGGGCATCCCATCTCCACTTGCTTCAGGTGCTCCTGCGAGAGATAGGTGCGAAGCATGGCTGCCAAGGCCTGTTCGGGGGGCACGCTGGCAACCACCTGTGCCGTCAGGGCGGCCGACTCGGCGCAGGCCCGAGTCGCTGCTTCTGCCAGCATGGCTTCGCGCGACTCGAAATGGGCATAGAAGGCACCATGGGTCAGGCCGGCCTCCTTCATGATGTCGGCGACGCCGGTACCGTCGTAGCCGCTGCGGCGGATCGCCCGTGCAGCGACGGACACGATGCGCTCGTGGGAGGCTTCCTTGGCTGCCGTTCTGGCGTTGTGCTTTGTGATTCGCATGATGCTCATCATACATTATTTCGCAAAAGTGCGCATTCCTTTGTGACCGACGAAACGCCAGCGGGTTAGCACGGGTACGGCAGATACCAGTCGCCGCTATGCTGTTCCAGCAAACACCGTGCCGTGGCGCACATATTGCTTGGTGTTTCCCCTGTCCCACCTGTTCTGGAGAAATTCGATATGCGAGGAAATTTGTCAAGGACTGCTGTTCGCCCTGCCGTTGGGGCCGTGGTGGCTGCCGTTGCCGTGGCCGCATTTGCGGGCAGCGCCATGGCGCGCGACCTGGTGGTGGCGCTGAAGACCGAGCCGACGTCGATGGACCCCCAATACCATGCGTTGACCCCGAATATCCAACTCTCGCAGACGTTGTTCGACCCGCTGGTCTGCGCCAACGCAGACCTGGTTTCCAAACCCTGCCTGGCCGAGTCCTGGACCGCCAACGGCAAGACCTGGACCTTCAAGCTGCGACCCGGAGTCAAGTTTTCCGATGGCTCGCCGCTCACCGCAGCCGACGTGGTGTTCACCATGGACCGCGTGGCCAAGGTGCCCAACAGCCCGTCGTCGTTCAAGGTCTATCTGCAAAAGGTGGAAAAGATCGAGGCGATTGACCCGCTGACCGTGCGCATGACGACCTCCGAGCCTTATCCGCTGCTGCCCACCAACATGGTCGGTTTGCCCATCATGTCGGCCAAGGCCACGGCCGGGCCGGCGCCGGAAGGCAAGACCACGACCGAGCTCAATGGCGGCAGCGGCCTGGTCGGCACCGGCCCCTACAAGTTCGTTTCCTGGAAGCGCGGCTCGGAGATCGTGTTCGAGCGCAATCCGCACTACTGGGGTGCGACACCCGCCTGGGACAAGGTCATCTTCCGCCCGATCAGCAACCCGGCGGCACGCGTGGCGGCGCTCCTGGCCGGCGATGTGGACCTGGTGGAAGATCCGCCTACCGATGACCTGGAACGGTTGCAGAAAGACCCGAAACTCACCGTGGAAACCAAGGCGTCGAACCGCGTCATCTACGTGGCGCTGGATCAGAACGGCGAACAGACTCCGGGCATCCAGGGCACCAACGGCAAGAACCCGCTGCTGGACAAGCGCGTGCGCGAAGCGCTCTCGCTGGCCGTGGACCGGCAGGCGCTGGTGGCCCGCACCATGGGCGGCGTTGCCACGGCGGCGGGCCAGTTGTTGCCGTACCCGATGTTCGGCGCCAGCAAGAACCTGGTGAACGCCGAAAAGCCCAATCCCGACCGCGCCAAGGCGCTCTTGAAAGAGGCCGGCTATCCCGATGGCTTCAGCCTGGTGCTGGGTACGCCCAACGGCCGCTACATCAACGACAGCAAGGTCGCGCAAACGCTGGCCGCGATGTGGACGCGCATCGGCGTGAAGACCACCATCGACGCCAACGCACCCGCCGTGTTCTTCAAGAACCGCGACAGCTATACCTACAGCGCCTACCTGGCGGGCTGGGGCACGGCCACGGGCGAGATGTCCAATACGCTGCTCTCGCTGCTGGTCACGCCCAACAAGGAAAAGGGCCTGGGCACCACCAACCGCAGCCGCTACTCCAACCCTGCGATGGACAAGCTGGTGCTGGACTCGGGCGGCATGATGGACGATGGCCAACGCGCGGCGGCCCTGGCCAAGGCCAGCGAGATGGCCATGGCTGATTTTGCAATGCTGCCGATCCACTTCGAGCACTCGGTCTGGGCCATGAAGAAGGGCATCAGCTTCAAGGGCCGCGCCGACCAGCAGACCATGGTGGAGTTCGTCGCCCCGGTGAAGTAAGTCAAAAGCGTCGCGCGTTAGCTCCGGAGCCAGATGCTCGCCTACATCATTCGCCGTTTCTTGCAGGCCCTGCTGGTCATGGGGGTCATGTCGGGCCTGGTCTTCGTCGGCCTGTACGTGATCGGCGACCCGGTGTCGATGATGGCGAGCGCCGAGGCGACCGAACTTGAACGCGACGCGATCCGCGCCAATTTCGGGCTCAACAAACCGCTGTGGGAGCAGTACGGCATCTTCATGTCGCACGCGCTGCAGCTGGACTTCGGCAAGAGTTTCCTCACCGGGCAGTCCGCCATGGGCCTGATCCTGGAGCGCATGCCGGCCACCCTGGAGCTGGCCTGCGTCGCGATGCTGCTGTCCATTTCGATCGGTGTGCCCCTGGGCATCTGGGCTGGCCTGAAGCCGCAGGCGATCAGCACGCGCGGCATCATGACCGGATCGGTGCTGGGCTTCTCGCTGCCCAATTTCTGGGTCGGCCTGATGCTCATCATGGTGTTCGCGGTCTACCTCGGCTGGCTGCCGGCCAGCGGGCGCGGGGCCACCGTGAATCTCGGTCCGCTGGACCTGAGCGTGCTGACCCTGGACGGCTTGTCGCGCCTGATCCTGCCGGCTTGCACCATTGCCATGGCCAAGGCCGCGTTGATCATCCGCGTGACGCGCGCTGCCACGCGCGAAGCCTTGCCCACCGACTACATCAAGTTCGCGCGCGCCAAAGGCCTGGGCTGGAGCCGCATCCTGCGCGTGCACCTGCTCAAGAACATCATGATCCCGATCATCACCGTCTTCGGGCTGGAGTTCGGCCAGGTCGTGGCGTTTGCCGTCGTCACCGAAACCATCTTCGCCTGGCCCGGGATGGGCAAGCTGCTGCTGGACTCGATCATCACGCTGGACCGCCCGGTGGTCGTGGCGTACTTGATCCTGATCGTGTTCTTCCTGGTGATGCTCAACCTCGCGGTGGACATCCTTTACTCGGTTCTCGACCCGCGTGTGCGGTTACAGGCGGCCAAAGCATGAGCCATATTCTGGTGGTGCCCCCCGTCCCATTGGGCGAAACCGTCGTGTTGCCGCCGCCGGAGACTCCCTGGCAGCGCCTGCGCCGCGAGTTCATGGCCAACAAGCTGGCCGTGTTCGGCCTCGTCCTGCTCCTGCTGGCGATCGGCGCGGCGGTGTTCGCACCCTGGATTTCGCCGCAGAACCCGTACGACATCGGCAAGCTTGACATCTTTGATTCCAAGCTGCACCCCGGCAGCAAGAGCGCGGATGGCGGCATGACCTACTGGCTGGGTACGGACGGCCAGGCGCGCGACGTGCTCTCGGCCATCTTCTACGGCCTGCGCACGAGTCTCGTGGTCGGTGGCATCTCGGTGGCGGCGGCGCTTGCCATCGGCAGCATCGTCGGGCTGGCCGCGGCGTACTTCGGCGGCTGGATCGATTCGCTGCTGATGCGCATCGTGGACATCCAGCTTTCGTTTCCCGCCATCCTGGTGGCGCTGATCCTGCTGGCCATCCTCGGCAAGGGCGTGGACAAGGTCATCATCGCGCTGATCGTCGTGCAATGGGCCTACTTCGCGCGGGCGGCCCGCGGCGCGGCCCTGGTCGAGCGTGCGAAGGAATATGTCGAGGCTGCGCAATGCATGGCGCTGGGCTGGCCGCGCGTGCTGCTGCGCCACATGCTGCCCAACTGCATGCCGCCGCTGATCGTCATCGCCACCATCGACCTGGCGCACGCCATCGCGCTGGAATCGACCTTGTCGTTCCTGGGCGTGGGCGTGCCGGTCACCGAGCCGTCGCTGGGCATGCTGATTGCCAACGGCTTCGAGTTCATGCTGTCGGGCCACTACTGGATCTCGTTTTTCCCCGGCATCGCGCTGGCCCTGGCGATCGTCGGCATCAACCTGGTCGGGGACCATCTGCGCGACATCCTCAATCCGCACAACGCACGCTAGTCCATGACGATTTCTTCCGCGGCAATGGCTGTTCCGGTGCTGGAAGTGCAGGGCCTGCAGACGCATTTCTTCACCCACGGTGGTGTGGTCAAAGCGGTCGATGGCGTGGACCTGCGTGTGCAGGCGGGCGAGATCCTCGGCCTGGTCGGCGAATCCGGCTCCGGCAAGAGCATCACCGGCTTTTCCGTGATCGGCCTGATCGATCCGCCCGGCCGTGTCGTGGGTGGCCAGATCCGCTACCTGGGCGAGGAACTCGTGGGCGCGCCCGAATCGCGCCTGCAGCAATTGCGCGGCAAGGAGATCGCCATGATCTTCCAGGACCCGATGATGACGCTGAACCCCGTGCTGCGTGTCGATACGCAGATGGTCGAAGCCATCCACGCGCACGAGAAGGCCAGTGCGCAGGCGGCACGTGCGCGCGCGCGCGACGCGCTGGCCATGGTCGGCATTCCGGCGCCCGAAGAGCGGCTGCTTGCCTATCCGCACCAGCTCTCGGGCGGCATGCGCCAGCGGGTGGCGATTGCCATCGCGCTCTTGAATGGCCCCAAGCTCATCATCGCGGACGAGCCGACCACGGCCCTGGATGTGACCATCCAGGCGCAGATCCTGTACGAAGTGCAGAAGCTCTGCCGCGAGACCGGCACCGCCATGATCTGGATCACGCATGACCTTGCCGTGGTGTCGGGCCTGGCCGACCGCATTGCCGTGATGTATGCCGGGCGCATCGTGGAAAGCGGGGCCACGGCCGATGTGGTGCACCGGCCTTCGCATCCCTACACGCAGGGCCTGATCAACTCCATTCCGACGCGCGCGACACACGGCTCGTTGCTGCAGCAGATCCCGGGCATGACGCCGTCGCTGCTGCACTTGCCGCAGGGCTGCGCGTTTCGGCCGCGCTGCGGCTATGCCACCGAAACCTGCCTTGCCGTGCCGCAAGCGGTCGAAATTCCGCATGCCAGGAGCGTGCGCTGCTGGCATGCGCTGGCCTGAAGGATCACAACGCATGGACCAGGCGGTAGACACCTCATCACGCAAGACGCAGCCGCTCTTGCAGCTGCGTGGCATCGACAAGCAATTCGTCCACTCGGTGGACCTTGCCGGAAGAATTGCCAATCTCCTGGGCGCGAAGAATCGGCCCGCCGTGGTGCATGCGGTGGCCGGCGTGGATTTGCAGGTGCAGGCCGGCGAAGTGATCGGCGTGGTGGGCGAATCCGGTTGCGGCAAATCCACCCTGGGCCGCGTGATCGCCGGCATCAACCCACCGACTGCCGGCGAGGTGAGCTACAAGGGCAGGCGCACGCAAGACATGTCGGCCGCCGAGCGCCACGCCTACGCTCTGGGTGTGCAGATGATTTTCCAGAATCCGATGGCGTCGCTGAATCCGCGCATGCGGGTGTTGGACATCGTCGGTGAAGCGCCCGTCGTGCACGGCCTCGTGCCGGCGGCGCAAAAGGCCGAGTACGTCGCCGGCCTGATGCGCCAGGTGGGGCTGGACCCGGAATACGCCCAGCGCTATCCGCACCAGTTCTCCGGCGGGCAACGCCAGCGCATCGGCATTGCGCGGGCGCTCGCGCTCAAGCCGCAGCTCATCGTGTGCGACGAAGCGGTGGCGGCATTGGACGTGTCGATCCAGGCCCAGGTGCTCAACCTGTTCCTGGAGCTGCGCCGCACGTTTGATCTCACCTACCTGTTCATCAGCCACAACCTTGGTGTGGTGGGGCACGTCTCGGACCGGGTTGTCATCATGTACCTGGGCCGGGTTGTGGAGGTCGCGCCGACGCAGGTGATCTTCAGCGGGCCGAACCATCCCTATACCCAGGCGCTGCTGTCGGAGCTGCCCACGCTCGAAACCCGCCGCCGCTCCTATCAGCCGATCAAGGGCGAGTTGCCATCGCCCTTGCGGCCGCCCTCGGGTTGTGCCTTCCACCCGCGCTGCCCGCACGCCTTTGCGCGCTGCACGACCGAGATGCCTGTGCTGCGCGTGCTGGCTTCCGGGCATGCCAGTGCCTGCCACCTGAACGACACCGCTGCTGCGCCTACGCCTGGCGCCGCCATTGCTATTCCATGACCATGACTCCCACCGTTCTCCCCAGCGTTCCCACGCCGTTTGCGCCTTACACCCTGCGCCTGCCCGAGGCCGACGCAGTGCCGCTGATCTGCGATTCGCCCCACAGCGGCGTGCTGTATCCGGATGACTTTCGCTATTGCCTGCCATTCGAGAAGTTGCGCGCCGGCGAAGACACCGATGTCCATGTGCTGTGGGAGGCGTTGCCATCGGTCGGCGCGACCTTGCTGGCCGCCCAGTTTCCGCGTGCCTACATCGACCCCAATCGCGAACTGGAAGACATCGATGCTTCCATGCTGGCCGAGCCTTGGCCAACGCCCTTGACGCCCAGTGAAAAAACGCGCCTGGGCATCGGCCTGATCTGGCGCGATGCGGGCCAGGATGGCCGCAAGCCGATCTATGACCGGCTGCTGAGCGTGGCCGAGGTGCGCAAGCGCATCGACAACTACCACGCGCCGTACCACGCAGCCATGCAAGAGCAGATCGAGTCGGCCTATTCACGCTCGGGTGCCGTGTGGCACTTGAACCTGCACTCCATGCCGGCCAATTCCTATGAGAGCCTGCAGATCAAAAGCGAGCATCCGCTGGCCGATTTTGTCCTGGGGGACCGCGACGGCACCACCGCCGCGCCCGAATTCACCGACATGGTGGCCCAAGCCTTGCGCCTGCGCGGCTTCAGCGTTGCGCTCAATGATCCGTTCAAGGGCGTGGCGCTGATCGCGCGCCTGGGCCGGCCGGCCGAGCGCCGCCACAGCCTGCAGGTCGAACTGCACCGCGGCTTGTACATGGATGAGAACACGCGCGCGCGCAGCACCAATTTCCAGGCATTGCAAAATGCGCTGGCCGAGGTATCGCGCGATATTGCCGCCTACGTCAGGAGCCAGGTGAAATGAGTTTGATCAGCGAAATTGAACAGGCGCATGTCGCCTTGACGGCCATTCGCCGCGACATCCATGCCCATCCCGAACTGGCCTTCAAGGAAAACCGTACCTCCGACATCGTGGCCGAGCGGCTCGCCGAGTGGGGCATCGAAGTGCACCGCGGCCTGGGCCAAACGGGTGTGGTCGGCGTGCTGCGTGGCAGCAAGACCAGCAGCGGGCGCTCGATCGGCCTGCGCGCCGACATGGATGCGCTGCCCATGCCCGAGCACAACCGCTTCAAGCATGCCTCCACCCACCCTGGGCGCATGCACGGCTGCGGGCACGACGGCCACACCACCATGCTGCTCGGCGCCGCGCAGCATTTGGCGCGGCACCGCGATTTCGACGGCACCATCAACTTCATCTTCCAGCCGGCGGAAGAGGGCGGCAACGCCGGTGCGCGCGCGATGATGCAGGACGGCCTGTTCGAGCGCTTTCCCTGTGACGAAATCTACGGCATCCACAACATGCCCGGCCTGCCCGCCGGCACGTTCGCCTTTCGCAAGGGGGCGATGATGGCGTCGAGCAATCGCTTCGACATCATCGTGCGCGGTGTCGGCGGCCATGCCGCCATGCCGGAGAAAGCCGTGGACCCGATCGTGATCGCGGCCGAGATGATCGGTGTGCTGCAGACCTTGATCTCGCGCCACAAGTCCCCCATCGACGTCGCGGTGCTGTCGGTCACGCAGATCCACGCGGGGGACGCGTACAACGTGATTCCCGACCAGGCCGTGATTCGCGGCACGGTGCGCACCTTCAGCACGCAGGTGCTGGACAGCATCGAAGCCAACATGCGGCGCGTGGCCGAAACCCTGCCGCAAGTGCATGGCGGCACGGGCGAGCTGCAGTTCGTGCGCGCCTACCCACCCCTGGTGAACTGGGACGCGCCGACCGATTTCGCGGCGCAGGTCGCGGAAGATGTTTTCGGCACGGACAAAGTGATCCGCAACACTGCCCAGCTCGGCGGCGCGGAAGACTTTTCGTTCTACCTGGAGAAGGTGCCGGGCTGCTACCTCTTCCTGGGCAACGGCGGCGGTGAGCACCGCGAAGCCACCTACCACGGCATGGGCCCGTGTGAGCTGCACAACCCCAACTACGATTTCAACGACGCCCTGTTGCCCGTGGGCTCGACCTACTGGGTGCGGCTGGCACAGGCCTTTTTCGCGCGGGCCTGAGCACCGCCGTCCGCCACGCCCAAGTGGCCCGGCCTGCTAGACTCGGCCCCGATTCAAGCCCGGCGGCGACCATGCAACTGCAAGAAATTCTTTATTCCCAGGGCTTTGGCACCCGGCGCGTCTGTGCCGGCATGATCCAGCAGGGCCTGGTGGCGGTGTACGACGCTCCGGGCGCGCCCGAGCCCGGCGCCGTGACGGACGCGGCAGCGGAGTTTGCGGCTGAGGGCTTGCGCTTCACGGTCCAGGGCGTCGATTGGGAATACCACGAGAAGGCCTATGTGCTGCTGCACAAGCCCGCAGGCACGGAATGCTCGCAAAAGCCGTCGACTTACCCAAGCATCTATACCTTGCTGCCGTCGCCATTGCGCCTGCGGCCCAGCAAGAATGCGGTGCAGGGCGTGCAAGCCGTGGGAAGGCTGGACCAGGATACGACAGGGTTGCTGCTGCTCAGCGACGACGGGCAATTCATCCACCGCATGAGCTCGCCCAAGAAACATCTTCCCAAGGTCTATGAAGTGACCGCCAAGCACGCGCTGGACGACAAGCAGGTGCAGCGCCTGCTCCAGGGCGTGGTGCTGGACGACGATCCGAAGCCCGTGCGCGCGGCTGCCTGCGAGATCGTCGACGCATCGGCCGAGGCCAAACACCTGCGCCTGACCCTGACCGAAGGCAAGTACCACCAGGTCAAGCGCATGCTGGCGGCGGTGGGCAACCGGGTGGAGGGCTTGCACCGCTCGCGCATCGGCGCCCTGGAACTGCCGGCGGATTTGGCGCCGGGGCAGTGGCGCTGGCTGCGCCAGGACGACCTGGCGCGGCTTGCGATGCAGGCGCCTAGGGAAGTTCCGCCAGGAATGCCTGCACCAGCGTCGTCGTGAGCGCCGCTTGGTCGCGGTGCGGCGAGTGCCCGCATTGCTGCAGTTTCTGAAGCGTTACGCGACCGTTTGCTGGCTGGTCCGGGCGAATCTGCTCGATCTGCGCCATGCTGCCGTAGGGGTCGTCCACGCCCTGGATCGCCAGCACCGGCGCCTGGATGTGCCGGCAGTCTTCTCGGATGTCAAAGCTGCGAAAGGCCTGGCTGAGCCAGACGTCGTTCCATTGCCAGAACGCGCAGTCGACTTCGGCATGGTAGCGGGCCAGGCGCTGGCGCAAGTCACCGGTTTCATAGGCCAGCCTGGCCTGTGCAATCGACTGGACCGAGATGTCCTCGACGATCACGTGCGGCGCCATCACGATGCAGGCCGTCACCGGGTTGCGGCTCGCGTGGAGCAGGGCGATGCTGCCGCCGTCGGAGTGGCCCAGGAGAACCGGCGCGGGAATCGACAGCTCCTGCAGCAACGCCGGCAATACGTCGAAGGCTTCGCGGTGCAGGTAGTCGGGCAAAAGGCGGCCGCTGCGCTGGCCTTCGCGTTGGGCGGGATCGCCGCGCACGTCGGGCACGGGCTTGGACTGGCCATAGCCCTGGCGCGAATAGACCAGGCCGGCGCGTCCGGTGGCCTCGCAGACCTGCTCCGGCCAGTCGCGCCACATGGCGACCGAGCCCAGGCCTTCGTGCAGAAAAACGATGGGGCAGCGGGCTGCGGCACCCGCCGACGCCTGGATCTGGTGCACTTCCAGCCCGACGCCATTGATCTGGATCAAATTCATGCGCGGATGTTACGGGAACTCACCCAGCGCCGCCGAGGGGCCGGCTACACTTGAAGGCTGTCTCCAAACTGTGATTTCTTGTGAAGTTTTCTGCCCGTATTTTCGCGTTCCTGACCGTCCCGCTCGCTGTTGCCGCACCTTTTGCCGCCCTTTTTGCCGCCCCGCTCGCCGCCCAGGCTGCCCATCCGATCTTCGTATTGAACTCGCTGGATGCCAGTGTCAGCGTGATTGATCCCGCCACCTGGACCGAAACCAAGCGCATCCCCACGGGCAAGGAGCCGCACCACCTGTACCTCACGCCCGACGAGAAATCGCTGGTCATTGCCAATGCCCTGGGTGATTCGCTGACCTTCGTCGACCCGAAGACCGCCGAGGTCCAGCGTACCGTGCGCGGCATTCTCGACCCCTACCAGCTGCGTTTTTCGCCGGACATGAAATGGCTGATCACGGCGGCCAACCGGCTCAACCATGTCGACATCTACCGCTGGGACGGCAAGGAAATGACGCTGGCCAAGCGCGTGGCCACCGGCAAGACGCCCAGCCACATCTGGATCGACAGCAAGAGCACCACGGCTTTCGTCTCGATGCAGGACAGCGACGAACTGGTGGCGGTGGACCTGGGCCAGCAAGCAATCAAGTGGCGCGTGAAGACCGGGCCGATGCCGGCCGATGTGTACGGCACGGCCGACGACAAATTCCTGCTTCTGGGCCTGACCGGCAGCGACGGCGTGGAGGTCTACGACGTTTCGGGCAAGGAACCCAAGCTGCTCAAGAAGCTGCGTACCGGCGAAGGCGCCCATGCATTTCGCGGCGCCGGCGACAAGCGCCATGTGTTCGTGAGCAACCGCGTGGCCAACAGCATCAGCAAGATCGATATGCAGACAATGGAAGTCGTGACCAGCTATGCGGTGCCGGGCGGTCCGGACTGCGTGGAATTGTCGGCCGACGGCAAGCTGATGATGGTGACATCGCGCTGGGCCAGGAAGCTCACCGTGATCGACACCGAGACGAAGAAGATCGTTCGCCAAGTCAACGTCGGCAGGTCTCCGCATGGCGTCTGGACGCTCGACCACGC
>DATILI010000067.1:0-12946 GCA_035476635.1 Burkholderiaceae bacterium
GAAGGCACGGGCTGGCTCTGGCGCGTGGTCGACCGCATCCACACCGGCCATGGCAAGAAGAGCGACATGGACCTCCTGAATTCGGTTGCCGACAACATCCAGGGCCGTACCATCTGCGCATTGGGCGACGCGGCGGCGATGCCGGTGCGCGCGATGATCAAGCACTTCCGTCCTGAATTCGAAGCGATGATCAACAAGGCCGCGGCAGGCGTTGCCCTCACCTCGGCGCAAGGCGTCTAACCCTCATGATTGAAATCGAACTCGACGGTCGGAAGGTGGAGATCACCGAAGGCAGCATGATCATGCATGCGGCCGACAAGGCGGGCACCTACATTCCCCACTTCTGCTACCACAAGAAGCTCAGCATCGCGGCCAACTGCCGCATGTGCCTGGTCGACGTGGAAAAGGCGCCCAAGCCCATGCCGGCCTGCGCCACGCCCGTGACGCAGGGCATGATCGTGCGCACCAAGAGCGAGCGGGCGATCAAGGCCCAGCAGTCGGTGATGGAGTTCCTGCTCATCAACCACCCGCTGGATTGCCCGATTTGCGACCAGGGCGGCGAATGCCAGCTGCAGGATCTCGCCGTGGGCTACGGCGGCTCTTCCTCGCGCTACGAGGAAGAAAAGCGCACGGTGCCGGTCAAGGATGTGGGCCCGCTGATCTCCATGCAGGAGATGACGCGCTGCATCCACTGCACGCGCTGTGTCCGCTTTGGCCAGGAAGTCGCCGGCGTGATGGAGCTCGGCATGATCCATCGCGGCGAGCATTCCGAAATCACCACGGTCCTCAATGACACGGTCGACTCCGAACTTTCGGGCAACATGATCGACATCTGCCCGGTCGGCGCGCTGACCAGCAAGCCGTTTCGCTACAGCGCCCGCACCTGGGAGCTTTCCCGCCGCAAGTCGGTGAGCCCGCACGACTCCACTGGCGCCAACCTGATCGTCCAGGTCAAGAACAATAAGGTGCTGCGTGTCGTGCCGTTCGAAAACGACGAAGTCAACGAATGCTGGATTGCCGACCGCGACCGCTTCTCGTATGAAGCCCTGAACAGCGACGAGCGCCTGACCGCCCCCATGCTCAAGCAAGGCGGCGCCTGGAAGACCGTGGACTGGCAGACCGCACTGGAATACGTGGCGAACGGGCTGAAGCAGATCAAGTCGGACCATGGCGCGCAAAGCATTGGCGTTCTGGCCAGCCCGCACAGCACGGTGGAAGAGCTTTATCTTGCCGGCGCCCTGATGCGCGGCCTGGGCAGCGAGAACATCGATCACCGCCTGCGCAACGCTGAATTCGCACCGGCCGACGCCGCACGCTGGCTCGGTACCTCGATCGCGTCGCTTTCCACCCTGCAGCGCGTGCTGGTGGTGGGCTCCAATCTGCGCAAGGACCATCCGCTGTTCGCACAGCGCATTCGCCAGTCGGTGAGAAAAGGTGGCGTGGTTTCTTCCATCCGGGCTGAGGAGCAAGACTGGGCCATGCCCGTTGCCAATACCCTGCTGGCTGCATCCGGTGCCTGGGCCCAGGCACTGGCCGATGTGGCGGCGGCCATCGCGGCCGAGAAGGGCGTTTCCGCGCCCGCTGCGGGCAACGCCAGCGACGCGGCCAAGTCCATCGCCAAGTCATTGCTTGGCGGCGAGCGCAAGGCGATCCTGCTCGGCAATGCCGCGGCCCATCATGCCAAGGCTTCTAGCCTGCTGGCCCTGGCGAACTGGATCGGCGCACAAACCGGCGCCACGGTCGGCTACCTGAGCGAAGCCGCCAACACGGTCGGCGCGCAACTGGCCGGCGCATTGCCTGGCCAGGGCGGCTTGAATGCCGGCCAGATGTTGGGCGGCGCATTGAAGGCGGCGATCCTCCTGAACACGGAACCCGCATTTGATTCAGCTGCCGGTTCGGCCGCTTCCGCCGGTATCGGCAAGGCGCAGATGGTCGTCACGCTGAGCCCGTTCAAGGCGAACATGGATGTCAGCGACGTGCTGCTGCCGATCGCGCCCTTTACCGAAACCTCGGGCACGTTCGTGAATGCCGAGGGGCGCGTGCAGAGCTTTCACGCCGTGGTCAAGCCGCTGGCCGATACGCGCCCGGCCTGGAAGGTGCTGCGCGTGCTGGCCAACCTGTTGGGCTTGCCTGGTTTCGATTTCGAGTCTTCGCAGGATGTGCTGGCGCAGGCGCGTGGTGCGGCGGACGCAGGCACCACGCATGTGGCTGCCGGCAAGCTGGGCAACGCGACACAGGCTGGCATCGACCTTGCTGCCGCCACCATCGCCGTCGCTATTGCGCCGACGAGCGCGTCGATCTACCAGCTCGACAGCATCGTGCGCCGCGCCGCATCGCTGCAGTTGACGGCTGATGCGCGCAATGCAAGAGCCATGCAAGAGGCGGGGGCGGCATCATGATCGACACGCTTCATGGATTTGGCCAGGGCCTGGTCGCGGCAAGCTGGTGGTCGGGCCTTGCCTGGCCCGTCCTCTGGAACCTCATCAAGATTGTGGTCGTGCTGCTGCCCCTGATGGGCGCCGTGGCCTACCTCACGCTGTGGGAGCGCAAGGCCATCGGCTTCACGCAGATTCGTATCGGCCCCAACCGCATCGGCCCGATGGGCCTGTTGCAGCCGATTGCCGACGCACTGAAGCTGCTGACCAAGGAAATCATCCTGCCCACGGTGGCCAACAAGGGCCTGTTCCTGCTCGGGCCCATCATGACCATCATGCCTGCGCTTGCCGCCTGGGTGGTGATTCCTTTTGGCCCGGATGTGGCGCTTTCCAACATCAATGCCGGCCTGCTGTTCATGATGGCCATCACCTCGATGGAGGTCTACGGCGTGATCATCGCGGGCTGGGCTTCCAACTCGAAGTACGCCTTCCTCGGTGCGCTGCGTGCGTCGGCCCAGATGGTGAGCTATGAAATCGCCATGGGCTTTTGCTTCGTGGTGGTGCTCATGGTCTCGGCCAGCCTGAACATGACCGACATCGTGATGGGGCAGGGCAAGGGCCAGTTTGCCTCGATCGGCCTGAACTTCCTGTCGTGGAACTGGCTGCCGCTGCTGCCGATCTTCGTGGTGTATTTCGTCTCCGGCCTGGCCGAGACCAACCGTCATCCGTTCGACGTGGTCGAAGGCGAATCCGAAATCGTCGCGGGCCACATGATCGAGTACTCGGGCATGAGCTTTGCCATGTTCTTCCTGGCCGAGTACGCCAACATGTGGCTGGTGTCGATTCTCGCGGTCATCATGTTCCTCGGCGGCTGGCTGCCTCCGCTCGAATTCCTGTCCTTCATCCCCGGCTGGATCTGGCTTGGCATCAAGACCTTCTGCGTGGTCACGATGTTCCTCTGGGTGCGTTCCACCTTCCCGCGCTATCGCTATGACCAGATCATGCGGCTGGGCTGGAAGATCTTCATTCCGGTCACCCTGGTGTGGCTGGTGGTGATCGGCGCCTGGATGCAGACCCCGTTCAATATCTGGAAATGACATGACCCACCCCCGAAGCGCCTGCGGCGATGCCCCCTCGGGCGTTGCCCTCTCCCCCTCAAGGGGGCGCAGCCAGCGGCCCGGCAAAGCCGGTTCCGCGGCTACCCCGAACTGGAGCAACTGACATGGCTGTTGTCGCCGCACCCACTTTCTCTCTCAAGGACTTTTTGTCCAGCTTCATGCTGGTCGAGTTGTTCAAGGGCCTGGCCATTACCGGCAAGTACGCCTTCGCGCGCAAGATCACGGTGCAGTTCCCGGAAGAAAAAACGCCCTTGTCGCCGAGGTTCCGGGGATTGCATGCGCTGCGCCGCTATGAGAACGGCGAAGAGCGCTGCATCGCCTGCAAGCTTTGCGAAGCCGTATGCCCGGCACTGGCCATCACCATCGAGTCCGAGGTGCGCGATGACGGTTCGCGCCGCACCACGCGCTACGACATCGACCTGACCAAGTGCATCTTCTGCGGCTTTTGCGAGGAAAGCTGCCCGGTCGATTCGATCGTCGAAACCCACATCCTCGAATACCACGGCGAAAAGCGCGGCGACCTGTACTTCACCAAGGACATGCTGCTGGCCGTGGGCGACCGCTATGAAGCCGAAATTGCCGCCAACAAGGCAGCAGACGCCAAGTACCGCTGAGACGGCACCGGCACAACGAAAAGAAACGCTCCATGGACGTCAAGACTGGCTTCTTCTATCTGTTCGCGGCTGTGCTGCTGTTCGCGGCCTTCCGTGTGATCACGGCGCGCAACCCGGTGTACGCAGCGCTGTACCTCGTGCTCGCTTTTTTCCAGGCGGCGGCGGTGTGGCTCCTGCTCAGGGCCGAGTTCCTCGCGATCACGCTGGTGCTGGTCTACGTCGGCGCCGTGATGGTGCTGTTTCTCTTCGTGGTGATGATGCTGGACATCAACATCGACAGCTTGCGGCAGGGCTTCTGGAAGCACTTCCCGCTGGCGGCCACGGTGGGCGCCTTGATTGCCCTGGAAATGGCCGCGGTGCTGATGGGCGGATTCCGCGACCCGCCGAAGGCCCCCGCCGTCGTGGCGCAGGCTGGCGTGCAAGTGTCCAACACCAAGGAACTGGGCAAGCTGCTGTATTCGGAGTACCTGTACCCGCTGGAGATCGCGGCCGTGATCCTGCTGGTGGCGATGATCGCCGCGATTGCCCTGACCCTGCGCCAGCGCAAGGACAGCAAGCACATGGACCCATCGCAGCAAGTGCGCGTCAAGGCGCGCGACCGGGTCGAAGTCATCAAGCTGGCGCCCACGCGCGCGCCGCTGCCGCCCGCCGAGCCGGCGCCGGACACCGTGGAGAAAAAGGCATGAGCATGAGCCTGACATTGGGACATTACCTTTCGCTGGGCGCGATGCTGTTCGCGCTGTCGGTCATCGGCATCTTCCTGAACCGCAAGAACCTGATCGTGCTGCTGATGGCGATCGAACTCATGCTGCTTGCGGTGAACATGAATTTCGTCGCCTTCTCGTACTACCTGGGCGACATGCACGGCCAGGTGTTCGTGTTCTTCATCCTGACGGTGGCAGCCGCCGAATCGGCGATCGGGCTGGCCATCCTGGTGCTGTTGTTCCGCAACAAGTCGAGCATCAACGTCGACGAGCTCAACACCCTGAAGGGCTAAAAACAATGAGTCAGACCCTTTCGGCTTCGACCCTGCTGGCCGTGCCGCTGGCACCACTTGCCGGCGCTGTGCTGGCGGGCATCTTCGGCACCACATTCGGCGGCAACTGGATCGGCCGGCGCCTGGCGCACACCCTCACCATCCTGGGCGTGTTCGTTGCGTTCATACTCTCGGCCATGACGCTCAAGAGCGTGGCGCTGGAAGGCGCGCGCTTCAACGCCACCATCTACGAATGGATGGTGGTCGGCGGCCTCAAGATGGAAATCGGTTTCCTCGTCGACGGCCTGACCGCGATGATGATGTGCGTGGTGACCTTCGTCTCGCTCATGGTGCACATCTACACCATCGGCTACATGGAAGAAGACGAGGGCTACAACCGCTTCTTCGCCTACATCTCGCTGTTCACCTTCTCCATGCTGATGCTCGTCATGAGCAACAACATGCTGCAGCTGTTCTTCGGCTGGGAAGCCGTGGGCCTGGTGTCCTACCTGTTGATCGGCTTCTGGTTCAACAAGCCGACCGCCATCTTCGCGAACATGAAGGCCTTTCTGGTCAACCGCGTGGGCGACTTCGGCTTCATCCTGGGCATCGGTCTCATCGCGGCCTACACCGGTACGCTGAACTACGCCGAAGTGTTCGCCAAGGGCGGCGAGCTTGCCAAGCTTGGTTTCCCCGGCACCGAGTGGATGCTGATCACCGTCATCTGTATTTGTCTTTTCATCGGCGCGATGGGCAAGTCGGCCCAGTTCCCGCTGCATGTCTGGCTGCCGGACTCCATGGAAGGCCCGACGCCCATTTCCGCGCTGATCCACGCCGCCACGATGGTGACGGCCGGCATCTTCATGGTGGCGCGCATGTCGCCGCTGTATGAGCTGTCGGATGCGGCGCTTTCCTTCATCCTCGTCATCGGCGCGATCACGGCTTTGTTCATGGGCTTTCTGGGCATCATCCAGAATGACATCAAGCGCGTGGTGGCGTATTCAACCCTGTCGCAACTGGGCTACATGACGGTGGCGCTCGGCGCCTCGGCGTATTCGGTGGCGGTGTTCCACCTGATGACGCATGCATTCTTCAAGGCGCTGCTGTTCCTTGCTGCCGGCTCGGTCATCATCGGCGTGCACCACAACCAGGACATCCGCTGGATGGGTGGCCTGCGCAAGTACATGCCCATCACCTGGATCACTTCGCTGCTGGGCTCGCTGGCCCTGATCGGCACCCCGCTGTTCGCCGGCTTCTACTCGAAGGACAGCATCATCGAGGCGGTGCATTTCAGCCACCTGCCCGGCGCGGGCTTCGCCCACTTCGCCGTGCTCGCCGGCGTGTTCGTCACGGCGTTCTATTCGTTCCGCATGTACTTCCTGGTGTTCCACGGCAAGGAACGCTTCGACCAGAATCCCGATGCGCACCACCACGATGCGCACGACGAACCCGATCCGCACCACCACCATGACGATCACAGCGCGCCGCATGAATCCCCCTGGGTGGTGACGGCTCCGCTGTTGCTGCTGGCGATCCCATCGGTGGTGATCGGCTTCATGACCATCCAGCCCATGCTGTTCAGCGAATTCCTCAAGGACGCGATCATCGTCGACGCCGCCAGGCACCCGGCCATGGCAGAGCTGGCCAAGATCTTCCACGGGCCGGTGCAGATGGCAGTGCATGCCCTGACGACCCTGCCGTTCTGGCTGGCGCTGGCCGGCGTGGCCTCGGCGTACTACATGTACCTGGTGAATCCGGCGCTGCCGGCCGGCATCAAGGCGCGCGTGCAACCGATCTACACGCTGCTCGAGAACAAGTACTACATGGACTGGATCAACGAGAACATCCTGGCACGCGGTGCGCGCGCGCTGGGCATGGGACTGTGGAAGGGCGGCGACGTGGCCATCATCGACGGTACCCTGGTCAACGGTTCCTGGAAGGTCGTGGGCTGGGTCTCCGGCATCGTGCGCTGGTTCCAGTCGGGCTACCTGTACCACTATGCGTTTGTGATGCTGATCGGCGTGGTGGCACTGATGACTTATTTCGTCAGCTGGCCAATGCTGGTCGGATGGCTCGGCAAATAGGAGAAGAAGAAAAATGGGTTTGTTGAGTCTTGCGATCTGGACGCCGATCTTCTTCGGCATTGTGCTGCTGGCCCTGGGCCGTGACGATCAGGCCAGGGTGGTTCGCTGGATCGCGCTGATCGGCGCCATCGTGAGCCTGCTGGTGACCCTGCCGCTGTACAGCGGTTTCCAGTTGGGTACATCGGCCATGCAGTTTGTGGAGAAGGCCGTCTGGATCGACCGCTTCAACGTGAACTACCACCTGGGCGTGGATGGCATCTCGCTGTGGTTCGTGCTGTTGACCGCATTCATCAACGTGGTGGTCATCATCTCGGCCTGGGAAGTGATCACCGAGCGCGTCAACCAGTACATGGGCGCGTTCCTGATCCTCTCGGGCATCATGATCGGCGTGTTCTGCGCGCTGGACGGCATGCTGTTCTACGTCTTCTTCGAAGCAACGCTGATCCCGATGTACCTGATCATCGGCATCTGGGGCGGGCCGAACAAGATTTACGCGGCCTTCAAGTTCTTCCTTTACACGCTGCTCGGTTCGCTGTTGCTGCTGATCGCGCTGATCTTCCTGTACACCAAGTCGGGCGGCAGCTTCGACCTCGCTGCCTGGCACAAGCTGCCGCTGGGCGCCACCGCGCAGACCTTGCTGTTCTTCGCGTTCTTCGCGGCCTTTTCCGTCAAGGTGCCGATGTGGCCGGTCCACACCTGGTTGCCGGACGTGCACGTGGAGGCGCCCACCGGCGGCTCCGCCGTGCTGGCCGCCATCATGCTGAAGCTGGGTGCCTACGGCTTCCTGCGCTTTTCCATGCCGATTGCGCCCGATGCGGCGCATGAATGGGCCTGGCTGATGATTACGCTGTCGGTGATCGCCGTGGTGTACATCGGGCTGGTGGCCATGGTGCAGCAGGACATGAAGAAGCTGGTGGCCTACTCGTCGGTGGCGCACATGGGTTTCGTGACCCTGGGCTTCTTCATCTTCAACGATCTTGGCGTGGCGGGCGGCCTGGTGCAGATGATTGCGCACGGCTTTGTCTCAGGCGCCATGTTCCTGTGCATCGGCGTGCTGTACGACCGCGTGCATTCGCGCGAGATCGCAAGCTACGGCGGCGTGGTCAACACCATGCCCAGGTTCGCGGCGTTTTCCTTGTTGTTCGCCATGGCCAATTGCGGCCTGCCAGCCACGGCCGGCTTCGTCGGCGAGTGGATGGTGATCCTGGGTGCCGTCAAGGCCAACTTCTGGCTGGGTCTGGCCGCCGCGACGGCGCTGATCTTCGGTGCCGCCTACACGCTGTGGATGTTCAAGCGGGTCTACCTCGGCCCGGTGGCGAACGACGACGTGCGCGCGCTATCCGACATCAACAGCCGCGAGTTCCTTATGCTGGCGCTGCTGGCGATTGCCGTGCTGTACATGGGCATCTATCCCAAGCCGTTCACCGATGTGATGAACACTTCGGTGGCCGATCTGCTCAAGCATGTGGCGGTGTCCAAACTGAACTGAAGAATAAAAAGCCATGATTGACAAACTGAGCCTGATCGCAGTTTCTCCGGAAATACTGCTGGTGACCATGGCCTGCGTGATCGCGCTGATCGACCTGGGCGTGACCACCCGCCTGCGCAACTGGACCTACGCCCTCACGATGGTGTCGCTGCTGGGCGTGGCCTACTTCAATCTCGACTTCGCCCTGGTCGGCGATACGGTCTACGCCTTCGGTGGCATGGTCGTCAGCGATCCCATGGGCAACTGGCTCAAGTTCTTCGCCACGATCGCCATGATGGTGACGCTGGTGTATGGCCGGCCCTACGCGGCCGACCGCGACATGCTGCGCGGCGGTGAAATGTTCACCTTGAGCATGTTCTCGCTGTTGGGCATGTTCGTCATGATCTCCGGCAGCAACTTCCTGGTGATCTACCTCGGACTGGAACTGCTCACGCTGTCCAGCTACGCCCTGGTGGCCCTGCGGCGCGACAACGCCACGGCCACCGAGGCCGCCATGAAGTACTTCGTGCTGGGCGCGCTGGCCAGCGGCTTCCTGCTGTATGGCATTTCCATGATGTATGGCGCCACCGGCTCGCTGGACCTCAACCAGGTGTTCAGGGCCATCGCGAGCCGCCAGGTCAACCACCAGGTGTTGGTGTTCGGCCTGGTGTTCATCGTCGCGGGCCTGGCCTTCAAGCTCGGCGCCGTACCCTTTCACATGTGGATTCCCGACGTCTATCAGGGCGCGCCGACGGCCGTCACCCTGCTGATCGGCGCAGCGCCCAAGCTCGCGGCATTCGGCCTCGTCATGCGCCTGCTGGTGGATGGCCTGCTGCCACTGGCCATCGATTGGCAGAAGATGCTGACGGTGCTGGCCATCGGCTCGCTGCTCGTGGGCAACCTGGCCGCAATCGCGCAGAGCAACCTCAAGCGCATGCTGGCCTTCTCCACGATCGCCCAGATGGGCTTCGTGCTGCTGGGCCTGCTGGCCGGTGTGGTCAACGGCAACACCTACAACACCCAGTACGCCTACAGCGCCTCGATGTTCTACGTCATCACCTATGTGCTGACCACGCTGGCGACCTTCGGCATCATCATGCTGCTGGCGCGCGAAGGCTTCGAGAGCGAGGAAATCTCCGATCTGGCCGGCCTGAACCAGCGCAGCCCCCTGTATGCGGGCGTGATGGCAGTCTGCCTTTTCTCGCTGGCCGGCGTGCCGCCGGTGGTGGGCTTCTACGCCAAGCTGTCGGTGCTGCAGGCCCTTTTGGCTTCAGGCCAGGCGTTCCATATCGGGCTCGCGGTGTTCGCCGTGATGATGTCGCTGATCGGTGCGTTCTACTACATCCGCGTGGTCAAGGTCATGTACTTCGACGAACCGATCACCGCCACAACCGTCTCTGCACCGGCCGATGTGCGCGCGGTGCTGTCCATCAACGGCGCGCTGGTACTGGTCCTGGGCCTGCTGCCGGGCGGCCTGATGACGCTGTGCGCGCAAGCGATCGTCAAGACCCTGGGAACCTGATGCGCTGGCAGGCGTTGGCCTAGGCGCGCAAGGCATGTCGCAACAAGTTTCCGTCTGGCTTCTGATCGTGGTCGCGTTCTGCGCGGCCAATCTGCCCTTCATCAACCAGCGTGCGCTGGCGGTCGTGCCCTTGTCCCGGCCGAAGACCTTGCCGTTTCGACTGGTTGAACTGGTGCTCCTGTACTTCCTGGTCGGCGGCCTGGGGCTGGCGTTGGAGCAGCGCGCCGGGCAGATTGCGCGGCAAGGCTGGGAGTTCTACGCCATCACGGCGACTCTGTTCATCACGTTTGCCTTTCCGGGTTTCGTCTATCGCTACCTGCTGAAGCACCGGCACTGAACGCCACCTCTCGAGCACCATGCAGGACGACCGCCACCTCATCGAAGAGAAAACCGCAAGCGTCGAATTGCTCAAGGGCCGGTTCCTGCATGCCTTTCGCGACACCGTGCGCTTGCCGGACGGTGGCACGGCCACCCGCGAATACGTGGTGCACCCGGGCGCGGTGATGGTGGTGCCGCTGCTGGACGACGGCCGGGTGCTGCTGGAGCGCCAGTTCCGCTACCCGATGGGGCGCGTCATGATCGAGTTTCCGGCCGGCAAGATCGACCCGGGCGAAGATGTCCTGGCCTGTGCTCAGCGCGAATTGCTGGAAGAAACCGGCTACACCGCACGCGAATGGGTGCGTGCCGGCGTGCTGCACCCGGTCATTTCCTACTCCACGGAATTCATCGACATCTGGTTCGCGCGCGGCCTCACGGCCGGCAACCGGCAACTCGACGCAGGCGAGTTTCTCGAGATTTTCGAAGCGACGCCGGCCGAGTTGCTGGCGTGGTGCCGCGACGGCCTGGTGACCGACGGCAAGACCCTCACGGCAGCGCTATGGCTGCAGAACGTACTGTCCGGCGCATGGACATTGAACTGGCCGTCTTCGCAGGATCCAGGCCTGGTCCGATAATGGCCGCATGAAAGTTCTCGACCTGCAGTGCGTCCACCAGCATTCTTTCGAAGGCTGGTTTGCGTCCGAGGACGATTTCCAGGGACAGCTTGCGCGCGGCATGGTCGAATGCCCGCTGTGCGGCGATTCGGGCATTACCAAGAAGCTCAGTGCGCCGCGCCTGAACCTGGGCGCGGCCAAGCCGGCCTCCGGCGAGGCCAGCGACCCCGACAAGGCCAAACAGGAAGTGATGGCGGTCCCACAGGATCCTGCCACCCAGGCCGCATGGCTGAAGATGGTGCGCCATGTCATGGCCAATACCGAAGACGTCGGCGAAAAATTCGCCGAAGAGGCCCGCCGCATCCACTACGGCGAAAGCGAAGAGCGCGGCATCCGCGGCCAGGCCTCGCGCGCGGAGACCGAGTCGCTGCTCGAAGAGGGCATCAGTGTGATGCCGCTGCCCATCCCCAAGGCGCTCAAGGGACCACTCCAGTAGCGCTTACTGCTTGGCCTTGATGTAGCGGTATTCCTGCGTCAGCCCCCCAAAACCATAGGCTTCTGCGCGCACGTCGTGCACGTAGATGTAGCTTTCCGGGTGCAGTCTGCCCAGCAGCTTGCCGAATGCGGCGAAGCTTTCGTTGATGTATTGCGCCTTCTCGTCCTTGGTGTTGGTGCCGTCCACCACCTTGATGTCGAAGTAGAAGCTGTTCATGTCTTGCGCCGCCAGCGTGGCGCCGCCTACTACCCAGTGCTCCGGAGGTACGAAATCGATCGCAATCGAAGTCAGCTCGCGCTTCTTGCGCAGGATGCGGGTGGTGAGTTCCAGCAGTGTCTCCGAGATGGTGTTCACGAGTTCGGCGCTGGCGGGGCGGCTGACCTTGACGTTGAGGATGGGCATGGTGGATTCCTTTCAGTGTTGAAAATGGTTAGCTATGCAACTAATTGGGAAAAAAGAGTCTGTGCAAAAACGACTGCTCACTTGAGGGCAGAGCAGACCTCCCGTACCTTGCCCACCGTCTCCAGGAAATTGTCCCGTCCGACGCTGCGCTGGATTTTTTGCGTGACCTGGCCGCTGGCTGCATTGAGCGCGGCATGAATTTTTTCTGCCTTGGCCGTCGGAAAGATCGCCCAATGCCGTCCGTCGAAGTCCGTGCCGCGCCGCTCGATCAGTCCCAGCGCCTGCAGACCGTCCAGCAGCCGCGTGGCCGTGGGGCGCGAGATCGTCAACTCCGAGGCCAGCGCATGCTGCGACAGGCCCGCCTTGCCCAGGATCAGCCGCAACATGAAGCCCTGCGGCGGCGTGAGCCCGAACGGCTTGAAGGCCGCGGCCCATTCGCGCTCGGCCACGCGGGCCAGCGCGGTGGTGTTGAAGTAGAGGCAGTGGTCAAACATGGCTGAATCGTAGTTGCAATTGATTAGCTATGCAACTAGTTGGCCTTGCACGCTGTGCAAAACAGCCTTGCAGACGGGGCGGCCTCAGTCCATGAACTGCAAGGCAGCCAGCCGCGCATAGACGCCGTTGGCGGCCACCAGCGTCTCGTGCGTTCCCTGCTCGACGATCCTTCCGTGGTCCAGCACCACGATGCGGTCGGCCTTTTGCACCGTGGCCAGGCGGTGCGCAATGACCAGCGTCGTGCGGTCCTGCATGGCGGATTCCAGCGCCGCCTGCACCATGCGCTCGCTTTCGGCGTCCAGCGCGCTGGTGGCTTCGTCCAGCAGCAACAGCGGCGGGTTCTTCAGCATGGCGCGCGCAATGGCGATGCGCTGGCGTTGCCCGCCGGACAGGCGCACCCCGCGCTCGCCCAGGAAGGTGGCATAGCCTTCCGGCAGGGCCGTGATGAAGTCATGCGCGAACGC
>DATILI010000068.1:0-12084 GCA_035476635.1 Burkholderiaceae bacterium
CGGCTCGGGCCCGGTGTACCTGGATCCGCCGAGCCTGGACCTGTGGCCCAACGTCAACTGGACGCCCGACTACGTCAAGAGCAAGAAGGTCAACCTGGACACGCTGACCAAGGAAGAAGTGGCCAGCTGGAAGCCGGGCGAAACGCTGCTCCTGAACGGGAAGATGCTGACCGGCCGCGACGCCGCGCACAAGCGCATCCAGGACATGCTGGCCAAGGGCGAAAAGCTGCCGGTGGATTTCACCAACCGCGCCATCTACTACGTCGGCCCGGTCGATCCGGTGAAGGGTGAGGCTGTGGGCCCCGCCGGCCCTACCACGGCCACGCGCATGGACAAGTTCACCGAGATGATGCTGTCGCAGACCGGCCTGATCACCATGATCGGCAAGGCCGAGCGCGGCCCGGTGGCCATTGAAGCGATCAAGAACCACAAGAGCGCCTACCTGATGGCTGTGGGCGGCGCGGCCTACCTGGTGTCGAAGGCGATCAAGACCGCCAAAGTGGTGGGCTTCGCCGACCTGGGCATGGAAGCCATTTACGAATTCGACGTGGTGGACATGCCGGTGACGGTGGCCGTCGATTCGGGCGGCACCAGCGCGCACATCACCGGCCCGGCCGAGTGGCAGAAGAAGATCGCCACGGGCGAGTTCAAGAACATCCCGGTTGCCGCCGCGTAAAGTCCCCGCTCCCTCTCCCCACGGGAGAGGGCTGGGGTGAGGGCATGTCCGCACACAATCCCATCGGTGTCTTCGACAGCGGCGTCGGCGGCCTGAGCATCCTCAGGGCGTTGCGCGCCGAGCTGCCCGTCGAGGACTTCGTTTACCTGGCAGACACTGGCTTCGCTCCTTATGGCGAGCGCGGCGATGCCTTCGTCATCGAGCGCACCCGCGCCATCGTGCAGCGATTGCGCGATGAGCATGCGATCAAGACGTTGGTGGTCGCATGCAATACCGCAACCGCGGCTGCCATCCATCTCTTGCGTGCCGAGCATCCGGACTTGCCGTTGGTCGGTGTCGAGCCGGCGCTCAAGCCGGCGGTCGCGCTGAGCAAGACCCGGCGCATCGGAGTGATGGCAACCCGCGTCACGGTCGGCAGCGCCAAGCTGCGCAACCTGCACGATTCGTTGAAGGACCAGGCCGAGTTCGTCCTGCAGCCCTGCGACGGCCTGGCCGATGCGATCCAGAACGACGACGCCGCGCAGATCAGCGCGCTGTGCGCCCAGTACACGCGAGCCCTTGGCCCTTTCGGCATGCAGCCGGGCCAGATCGATACGCTGGTGCTGGGCTGCACGCACTACGCTTTTGCGTGGGACGAACTTCAGGCGCTGGTGGGGCCCGATGTCCGCCTGATCGAGACCGGCGAGCCGGTCGCACGGCAAACCCGCCGCCTGCTCGAAGCGGCCGGCCAACTGCGGCAAGATGGTGCGCCCGGCCGGGTCACGCTGCTGACGACAGGCGAGATGGCCACGCTGGAAGCGGCCGCCGCGCGCTGGCTGGGCCTTTAACCCGGCCCTCGGGACGGCAGACTCTCCACCCGTTCCAGCTCCTCCGGTCCCACGAGCACTTGCCCCGCTTCGTCCGTGATCGTGACGATGACCGACGAACTGGCCTCCGGTGTGCCGGGGAACTGCAACCGCAGCACCGCCCGGATGGAGATGCCGGCCGAGGGATTCTCCAGCGTGCCGGGCAGCACCACTTGCCCATCCGGGCCGGCCCCCCAGGCACCCACAAAAGCAAGATTGCCACAGCGCGTGACCACCTCCACGCGGCCCTCCTGAATCTGCAGGTCCACGCGCCCGCAGGGCCCCAGCGGTCCCGGTATCGTCGGGCGGGGACTCCCCGCCGCGCCGCCGCCGGGAGTGCTTCCTGAACTGGCACTCGTGAAACTGGTGGGGCCGGTGCCCGTGCCTCCGCTGCCCGGCCCGCACGCCGTCAACACCAGCACCAGCAGGGCGCCCAGCAGGGTGAAGCAGCAAATCCGCAGGAAGCGCTCAAGCAGAAGAAGTTGGGTCATGGTCGTCAGCGGAATAGAAATAGCTGCCGAAGCGCACGCGATGGACGCGCGAATGCTCCGGCGCATGGGATTGGTCGTGTTCGTAGCGCGCCTGCGCCTCGCGCATCACCACCTGGAACGCCTGGCGCCAGGCGCGGGCCGCAGCCGCATGCAGATGGCGCGCCGACGCCTCGGTCAATTCGTCCGAGTGGATAGCCTGCTCCAGGAAGTTGTGCCCGCCATCCAGGTTCAGGCTGGCGGCGGCCGCGTGGTCGTGCAGGTTGTCGGCCAGCAGCGACGCCATTTCGGGGAAGCCCTGGCGCGGCACGAACCCGGGCGCCAGCAGACGCACACCGGTCTCGGCCTCTTCCGCGATGCCCAGGCGCACCAGTTCGTCCAGCACCGCGCGCGGCCGCACGTCGCTGCTGATCGCCGTGACCAGGGTCTCGATGCTCGGCGCCGCGCCTGCGCGCGGCAGCACGCGCGGGCGGCCTTTCTTGTCGCGATAGGCAGGGTCGCTCAGCCAACGGGTGACGATCTGGCTGGCCATGTTCATCGGCTCTTCCATCGCCAGGGCCGCACCGCCCGCAAGCGCCAGGTTGCGCACGTCGCGCCGATGCACACCCGACAACAGGCTGAGCGCGCTGTCGGTCTGCTTCCTGCCGGCGCTGCGCAGTTCATCGACGGCGGCTTCCAGGAAGACTTGCTTGAGCGCCGCCGCGAACGCCGGGTACGCCACCCCATGGCGCAGCAGCAAGCGCACCAGCGGCCTGCAGGCGCGCAGCACGCTGGCCAGTACGACGGCGGAGCGGGATGACATGGAGGGCGGATTGATTATTCGGTGGACTTGTGGGATATTATCCCACAAACAAAAGGAGGACACCATGACAACCCGCAAGACTCTGGGCGCATTCGCGGCGTGCGCCGCCCCTCTCCTGGCTGCCGTACTCCTGCTCGCCTGCGGAGGCGGGGGGTCCGCGCCCGCGTCGACGCCGGCATCCGGCGGTGAAGAGGCGCTGCGCGCGGCGCAGCCGGGCGAACTCGTCGCCTATTTCAAGTCACGCCTGGCCGAGCGGACCGCACTCGGATACTTCCCCTATCCTGGGGGCACGCCCGCGCCGATGCCGGCAGCCGGGGGCGGGGGCGGGGTCGCCAGCGCTTTCTCGGGCACCCACCTGCAGGAAGCGGGTGTCGATGAGGACGACCTGCTCAAGACCGATGGAAGCTTCGTCTACGCCCTGCATTCCGCCTACGCGTCCGCCTACCCTTCCGCCGGCGAGGTGGTTCCGGCGCGACTCGAGGCGCGCCGCATCCTGCAGGACGGCAGCCTGGGCACCGCCGCCAGCGTCGCGCTGGACTCGCAAGCCGTGGTACGCGGTATGTACCTGGCCGAGGACGCAGGCCGCGTCGCCGTGCTGGGCAGCAAACAAGGACAGGTAGCGCTGGACGTCTTCGACGTTACCGGTGGCGCACCCCCGGCGCATGCCATGCAGGTCCTGATCGACGGTTCCCTGATCAGCACGCGCAGGATAGGGAACGTGCTCTACGTGGCCAGCACATGGTCGCCGGACCTGTCGCGCTACTGGTCGCCGCCCGGCACGCCCGAGCCGCAGGTCGAGGCGACGCTCGCGGAGCTGAATGCATCCGCCCTGCTGCCCACCATCCGCGTGGGCGGCGCTCCCGCACGCCCCCTGGTCGAAGAGCAGGACTGCCAGCTCCAGCCGGCCAGCGCGTCGCGGAGCCTGCAGCTCACCACCCTCACCGCCATCGACCTGTCCACACCGGCGCTGGAGCGGCGCAGCCGATGCTTCGTGGGCAACGGCGACACCCTCTACATGTCAACAGCGGCCGTCTATGTGGCCACGTCCAGGAACTACTGGCTGGCCGCCGATGTCATGCCGGCCGCGTTGCCGGAACAAGCCACGACCGACATCCACAAGTTCACCCTGCAAGGCTTGCAGCTCGCCTATCGCGGTTCGGCGGAAATCACGGGCCATCTGGGCTGGGACCGCCAGAAGATGCCTTACCGCATGAGCGAGCACCAGGGCGACCTGCGCGTCGTCACCTACACCGGCACGACCGGCTGGACCGGCGTGGCGGACGCGACTCTGGCGCGGCAGACGCCCGCCTCACCCGCGACGCTCACCGTGCTGCGCGAGAGCGCCCCCGCGGGCCGCCTGGTGCGAGTGGCGACGCTGCCCAATGCCAGGCGGCCCGCCCCGCTGGGCCACGAAGGCGAGCAGGTCTATGCGGTGCAGTTCGCCGGCCCGCTCGCGTACATCGTGACGTTCCGGCGCACCGATCCGCTCTACGTGCTGGACCTCTCCGACCCCGCCGACCCGAGGGCCACCGGCGAGCTGGCCATTCCGGGCTTCTCGGACTACCTGTTCCCCTTGGCGAACGGCAAGTTGCTGGGGGTGGGCAAGGACGCCACGGACGAAGGCCTGTTGCAAGGCCTGAAGATCGCCCTGTTCGACGTCAGCGATCCGGCGCTGCCACTGCTGCTGTCCAGCCGAAGCCTGGGAGAACGTGGCAGCTCCAGCGCACTGGACTACACGCGCCACGGCATCAACATCTTCCGTGACGGCGGGCAGGCCCGGATCGCGCTGCCGGTACGCCTCGTCGAGACGGTTTCGGGGGAACCGCGATACACACGGCAGGGCCTGGCCCGCTACGTCGTGGACACTGCGGCGGGTACGCTCGCGGAGCGCGCCATGCTGGTGGCTACCCAGTTCGACGGCAGCAGCGCCGACACAGACCGCTTTGCGCAATTCCACCTGGCGGGTGAACGCAGCGTCCAGAGCGCCCGCGCGACTTATTACCTTTCAGGCGGCGAGGTGCGGCACATCGCGGAACCTTGAGTCACGCGCTGGCCTGGACGGCCGCTTGCCGGCCGCGCCGCACGTCCACCTTCAGCAGCAGGACCAGGCCGACCACGAACAGCGCCGTGGTGGACAGGATGGCCAGGCGCTGGTTGCCCCCGGTGGCCCAGGCCAGCGCGCCGTAACTCAGCGGGCCGATGATGCTGGCGAGGCGAATGGCGAACGTCCAGAGGCCGAAGAATTCGCCCAGCTGCTGCGGCGGCGCGAACATGCCGGCCATCGCGCGGCCCGCGGACTGGCTGGCGCCCATGCACAGGCCGGCGATGCCGGCGGCCCACCAGAAGCCGCCCTTGGTGGTGGTCAGCGCCGCGATCACGCAGGTGGCGATCCAGCCGACCAGGGTGCTGCCCAGCGCCAGCTTGTGGCCGATGCCGTCCTGCAGGTAACCCCAGGCGAAGGCGCCGCCGGCCGCGGCCAGGTTCAGCACGAAGATGAGGACCATGGTCTCCTGTGGCTGGAAGCCGATCACGGTCTCGGCGTAGATGGCCGCCAGCGTGATCGCCACCGCCACCCCGCCCTGGTAGAACACCGCGCACAGCATGAGCCACATGAAGTCGCGGTAGCGGCGCGCTTGCTGAAAGGTCTGGCGCAGCTGCGCCAGCGATGCCTGCAGGCCGCTCTCTCGCAGCGCCTCGCGCCGGGGCACCGCGCGCTCACCGAGCAGCCGGAACGTGACCAATGAAGCGCCGCCGTACAGCACCGCCGTGATGACCATGGTGACCGGGACGAACTGCGACGCCGGAATGCCCTGGCCCTGCGCCCAGATGACATAGCCCAGGCAAATCCCCAGCGCCAGCATGCCGCCGAAATAGCCAAAGCCCCAACCCCAGCCGCTGACCTTGCCCAGGGAGTCCGGGCGGGCGAGCTCGGGCAGGAAGGCCGCCGTGAGCGACTCACCCCAGGAGTAAAAGGTGTTGGAGACGATGATCAGCAGCATGGCCAGTACCACCGAGCCGGGCTGCGCGAACGCCAGCGCCGCTGTCGACAGCACGCAACCCGCCGTGAACACCGCCAACAGCTTCTTCTTGGCTGCGCGCAGATCGGCGTACGCGCCGATGCTGGGCATCGTGAACATCACGATCGCATAGGAAATGCTCAGCGCGGCGGTCCAGGCAAAGGTGGCCCACTCGGCTTTGCCGGCGATGCCGCCGACGAAGTAGGCCGCAAACACCGCCGTGATCACCACCGTGGTGTAGCCCGAATTGGCGAAGTCGTACATGGCCCAGCCGAAGACCTCGCGTTTGCGAACACCGGGGTTCAGGGCATCCTGGGAGAACAAGGCCATGGGGGATTCCAGTTCAAGGGCGGGCCATTATGCCGTCCTGCCGGGCTGCCGCCGCGGGCGGACCGGTACGCTGCGATGTTGACAATTCTCAAACCACGGGCTTGCTCGCGACCCCCATACTGAATCTATCGCCAGTAGGCGCTGCCTTGCGAACGGAGCAGCCATGGAGCCCGGATCCCCCTTCCATCTCGACCTCATTTCCCTTGAAGAGGCGGACACGCTTGCCGGCCTGTTCGAGCGGCGCTGCGAACACTCGCCCGATGGCGAGGCCTACCGCCAGTTCGACCCCGCGAGTGGCGCCTGGCAGGGCTGCTCGTGGCGCGAAATGCGCGAACGCGTGAGCCAGTGGCGCGGCGCCCTGGCGCGTGAGGGCCTGCCGCCAGGCGAGCGTGTCGCCGTCATGCTGAAGAACAGCATCGAATGGGTCTGCTTCGACCAGGCCGCCCAATCGCTGGGCCTGGTGGTGGTGCCCCTCTATCCCACCGACAACCCCGAAAACATCGCCTACATCCTGGGCGACTGCGGCGCGCGGGTGCTGCTGCTGGCGAACCTGCCCCGTTGGCTCGATCTGGCGCCGCATCAATCCCGCTTTCCCGGTCTCGCCCGTGTGCTCTGCTGCGAAGCGGCGCCAGGCGCCCGGCCGACGGGCGGCGAAGCCACGGTGAGCGAGGTGCAGGACTGGCTGCGCCAGCCGCCGGGCACCCTGGCGCCGCTTGCCGCCAACCCGATGGGGCTGGCCACCATCGTCTATACGTCGGGCACGACCGGTCCGCCCAAGGGGGTGATGCTCTCGCACCGCAACATCCTGTCCAACGTCGACGCGGTGCTGAGACTGGTGCAGGTATTTCGCGAAGACCTGTTCCTCTCGTTCCTGCCGCTGTCCCACACGCTGGAACGCACGGTGGGCTACTACCTGCCGATGATGACCGGCAGCACTGTGGCTTTCGCGCGGTCGGTGCAGGACCTCGCGCAGGATCTCCGGACAGTCCGCCCCACGGCGCTCGTCTCGGTGCCACGGGTATATGAACGCATCTACGCCCGCCTGCAGCAGGAGCTGGAAGCCAGGGGCGCGCCGGCGAAGGCGCTCTTCGAATGGGCCGAGGACATCGGTTGGCGGCGCTTCGAAGCGGCGCAGCACCGAGGCCGGGATGCGGGGCTGGTGGCCGACATGATGTGGCCCGCGCTGCGGCATCTGGTCGCCGACAAGATCCTGGCGCACCTGGGCGGGCGGCTGCGCATCGCGGTTTCGGGCGGCGCGCCGATCTCGGCCCGCCTGATGCACAGCTTCATCGGCCTGGGCCTGCCTCTGCTGCAGGGCTACGGGCTGACCGAGGCATCCCCCATCGTCACGGCCAACACGCTGGAGGACAATGTTCCGGCGTCGGTCGGCGTGCCGGTTCCCGGCGTGGACGTCCGCTTGGGCGAACAAGGCGAACTGCTGGTGAGGGGGCCCAATGTGATGATGGGCTACTGGAACGACCCCCAGAAGACCCGCGACGCCTTCACGGCCGACGGCTGGCTGCGCACCGGCGACCTCGCACGTATCGATGCCGATGGCCATGTGCACATCACGGGGCGTCTGAAGGAAATCCTGGTCACCTCCACAGGCGAGAAAGTGCCACCGGCCGACCTGGAACTGGCCATCGCGGAAGACCCGTTGTTCGAGCAGGTGATGGTGCTGGGCGAAGGCCGGCCTTTTGTCTCGGCGCTAGTGGTCGTCAACCGCGACGCATGGCGCGCGTTGGCCGCCGAGCTGGACCTGGACGAGAACGATGCCACGGCGGTGAGGTCGGTCGCCGCCAGGGCCGCGCTGGTTCGCAGGGCCGGAGAGAGGCTGGGCGGCTTCCCCGTCTATGCGCGCGTGCGTGACCTGTGGCCGACACTGTCGCCCTGGACGGTGGACAACGGGCTGATCACACCGACAATGAAGCTCAAGCGCCGTGAACTGGAGCGGCGATTCGCCGCCGAGATCGAACAGTTGTACGCGGCGAATCACGCGCACGCCTGAGGGCGCGCGGATGTCAGTGAAGGTGGCGCGGCCGGCGGCCGCCGCCGTGCCCCGCGCCGCCGCTGCCGCCACCACTGCCCCGTGGCGGCTTGCCGAGTTCCAGCGAATTGACGAGGGCGTCGAAGCGCTGGCTGAAGAGCTTGTCGACCTCGGCGACCACGCCGCCAAGTTCCGAGCCATCGAAGTGGCGCTCCATCAGGTTCACCACGTCCTCCACCAACAGGTCGCGCTGGACCTGCATGATGGCTGCGGGGGTTGGCCCTACGAACAGCATCACGAAGTCATCACGCGACTCGGCTTCGGAGGGCTCTTCTTCTTCATCGAATTCGGCATCGTAGAACGTGACCTCGATGGCGGCGCCCTGCTCTGCCAGCTCGTTCAGGCTCATGCACATCTCGTCGAGCGACTGGCGGAAATCCTCGTCGCCGGGAACCGTCCAGCACATGCGCAGCACATGCTCGGGCGCATCGAACTTGATGCCAGGCTCTTCTTCGTAGGCGCTCTCGGCACCATCGGCCAGCGACTTGGCGCCAGCGTAGTTCCACATGGGCTTGAGGGCGTCCTGCAGCTGGGCGTAAGTCACGTCGGGGCGTAACGGCACGTCGCCATGGACGTGGATTTCAAACGGGGCGTTGTAGCGTGACATGGGAGCGGCAGCGAATTGACTCGATGAGCAATTGTGCCACCGCCCCGTGCGGTGCCCGCGATCAGCTGAAGATGAAATCAGCCGCGGTGACGGTGCCCACCACGCCGGTGAGCACGGCGATCTGCACCGCCTCGATCTCGCCGGTGCCGTCCACGTCGTACAGCAGCACGCCGGTCGCATCGTCGTAGATCAGGCGGTCGCCGCTGTCGGCAGCCTCCGTGCCCACGTGGAACGCCTCGGTGAACTTGCCATTGGTCAGGTTGGCCTTGAACTCCGAGCTGTACAGCTGGATCTGGTCGTCTGCGACCACGAAGCCGGCGATGGTGTCGATGCCGCCATCGCTGGGCACGTGATCGAAGACGAAGCGGTCCAGGCCGGCCCCGCCGATCAGCACGTCGCTGCCTTCGCCGCCGATCAGGGTGTCGTTGCCGTCTGCGCCGCTGAGCGTGTCATTGCCAGCCGCGCCGGTCAACTTGTTGTCCAGCGCATTGCCGATGACCTGGTTGTCCAGCTCGTTGCCGTGCCCGCGCAGCGCGCTGCCGGCCAGCACCAGGTTCTCCACGTTGGCATAGCCGACCAACGAGAAGTTGACGGTGGCGATGATGGTATCGGTGCCCTCGCCTTCCAGCTCGACGATCAGGTCGTTGTCGTTGTCGACGCGGTAGTTGTCGTCCCCGGTGCCGCCGATCATGCGGTCTTCGCCGGCCCCGCCGGTGAGCCAGTCGTTGCCGCCGCCACCCAGCAGGGTGTCCTTGCCGCCGGTGCCCTGGATGTTTTCGTCCGCATCGGTGCCCTGCACCCGGCCGGGCAGCCCGCCCGTGGGGCGCAGCACCGGCAGGTCAAGCGGCGGGGTGACCGGGTAGGCCACCTGCTGGGCCGCCGATTCCACGCTTTCGCTCGCCCCGTAGGCGTCGGTGTAGCTGACCACCACCCGCACGAACAGGCTGGTCTGGTCGGAGGTGAGCGTGAACTGGTCGTCGCTGGCGCCGACGATGTCGCTCCAGGCGGTGGCCCCGTCCACCGAGGTCTGCCACTGGTAGCCGAAGGCGCCCAGGCCGTCCTCGTCAGAGATGGCGCTGGCATCGGCGGTGAGCACATTGCCCACCGTGAGGGTGCCGGTGTAGACAAGCGCGCCGGTGGGCAGGTCGTTGACGTTGGCCACCTGCTGGGAGGTGCTGGTGAACGGAGTCGTGCCGCTGTAGTCGTCGGTGGTCACGGCCGTCACGCGGATGTACTGGTCCACGTAGGTCTGGTCGTCCGCGATGTCGAAGCTGTCGTCGGTGGCGCCGGCGATGTTCACCCAGCTGGCGTCATCGCTGCTGACCTGCCACTGGTAGGCGATGCTGGCACCGCCGTCCACGTCGCTGAAGTCCGGGATATCGGCCGTGAGGGTCTGGCCTTCGGAGACGTCGCCACTGAAGGCCAGCGTGCCGGTGGCTTCGTCTTCGACGTTGATGACGACCTGAGAGCTGCTGGTGAAGGGCGTCGTGCCGCTGTAGTCGTCGGTGGTGACGGCCGTGACGCGGATGTACGCATCCACGTAGCTCTGGTCGCCGGGGATGTCGAAGGTGTCGTCGGTGGCGCCCGCAATGTTCTGCCAGTCGCTGCCGTCGCTGCTGGTCTGCCACTGGTAGGCGATGGTGGCGCCGCCGTCCTCGTCACTCAGATCCGGGATGTCCGCCGTGATGGTCTGGCCTTCGGAGACATTGCCGCTGATGCCCAGCGTACCCGTGGCCTCGTCTTCGACGTTGATGACCACCTGGCTGGCGCTCGCAAAGGGGGTCGTGCCGCTGTAGTCGTCCGTCGTGACGGCCGTGACGCGGATGTACTGGTCCACGTAGGTCTGGTCGTCTGCGATCTCGAAGCTGTCGTCGGTGGCGCCAGCGATGTTGACCCAGCTGGCGTCATCGCTGCTGAATTGCCACTGGTAGGCAATGGTGGCGCCGCCGTCCACGTCGGCGAGGTCAGGGATATCCGCCGTGACGGTCTGGCCCTCGGAGACATTGCCGCTGAAGGCCAGGGTGCCGGTGGCTTCGTCGTCCACGTTGATGACCACCTGGGAGCTGCTTGTGAACGGAGTTGTGCCGCTGTAGTCGTCGGTGGTGACGGCCGTGACGCGGATGTACGCGTCCACGTAGCTCTGGTCGCCGGGGATGGCGAAGCTGTCGTCGGTGGCGCCGGCGATGTTCGTCCAGCTGGAGTCATCGCTGCTGGTCTGCCACTGGTAGGCGATGCTGGCGCCGCCGTCTTCGTCGCTGAGGGCGGGGATGTCCGCTGTGACAGTCTGGCCCTCGGAAACATTGCCGCTGATGCTCAGCGTGCCCGTGGCTTCGTCTTCCACGTTATCCACTGCCACCCCGGCCGTGGCCCCGAAATCGGTCATACCGCCCAGTTGGTCGGTCGAGTAGGCGGTGACGCGGATGTCCAGCCCGACCAGGCTCTGGTCACCCGGGATGTTGAAAGTATCGTCTGTGGCACCGACGATGTCGGTCCAGCCGCCGCCATCGCTGGTCTGCCATTGGTAGCTGATGACCGCTCCGCCGTCGTCGTCGCTGAAGGCGGTGATGGCCGCGGTCAGCGTCTCGCCTTCAGCCGCGGTGCCAGTGACACCCAGCGTGCCCGAGGCGTCGTCCGCGTCCACCAGCTGGACCGAGACTTGTGATGAGTTCGAGGAAAGGAATGTACCGTCACTGGCATAGATGACGAATGCATTCACATCGGAGCCGGCGGCATCGAGGGGCGGCGTCCAGCGCAATTGACCCCCGCTTTCGATGAAGTCACTGGGCAACGCAGGGACCCAATCCGCCCCATCCCATCGCTCCAGCGTGCCGCTGGTCACGCTGTCAATCATGAAGGAGATCGGGTCCTCGACATCGGCCGCGCCTGATGCGGTCACCAGCTCCGCATAGGTGACAACGTAGGCAGTGTCTTCCGCTCCACCGGCAAGGGTGAAGGCGCTGCTGATGGTGGGTACATTTCCGGCCATGACAATTCCTTAGCTTCTGCTGGACTGTAAAGCCAGGAAATGTAGCAGGCGGCAACAATTTCGAACAGCAGGCACTGTCCGTCCGTGCTTGAAGTGGTGCCTCGAGCCGGAATCGAACCGGCACGCCGCCTTCCGGCAAGCGGCGGATTTTAAGTCCGCTGTGTCTACCTATTTCACCATCGAGGCCCGTGCGCATTGTCGGCCAAAAAAGAAAACAGCCCCGGCAACTTTCATTGACGGGGCTGTCTGTCTGGAGGCGCGGGGCGGAGTCGAACCGCCCTGGATG
>DATILI010000069.1:0-54564 GCA_035476635.1 Burkholderiaceae bacterium
CTGCAAGATCGGTATCCAGAATCACCCGCTGGCCGCGCAGGAAGGCAATGCTCAGCGAAATGCTGATTGGCGGGCGCAACTGGACTCCACAGGTTGTCAGCCCCAGCCTACGCACAGGTGCGGCCGGGGCGGACATCCAACTATAGGGTCCTTGGCCTAGGCTTGAGATGACAAGTTTGCAAGCCCCTCCGGGGGTACAACCCATGCCTGCTCCCAATCCCCGCCGTGTACTTCCCCGCAGCCGCCGCTGGCCTGGAATTGGCCGCTCTACCCTTGACGAAGCCGAGTTCGTTGCGGTGTATGGTGTCACCGCCGTTCGCTACGGCAGTGACGGGATCGAGTCGCTCATGCTGGGCCTGCTCGACCCGGGTACTAACACCTGGGCGATCCCGCCTGCGCCGGCCCGGCTGATCGATGTGGTGGACCGGCTGCTTGGCGGCGATCAGGTCAAGATCATCTTGCCTGGCCCAGACAGTCGCCTGCTTTCGGGCGCGCAGTTGTGCGTGAAAATGCTGCAGTCCGGCGCCGAGACGCTGGAGCAGGTGGACACGGCTGCGCCGGGGCGGTCTTTGCAGGACTTGCCGCGGTTCTGAGCGCGCATTCTGTGATCTTGAAAGGCATCTGAGGCCCGGGCGAATAGGATGTGGCACGCGATCTTGCCACGATGGTGGCAGCGTTGTTGCCTGGACTGACCCAGGCTCTACCCGTTGCGCAGACAAGTCCCACTGAGGCGGGCCTGCCGGCCATCGGCGCGACCAAGCCGGATACGAAGGATGCAGAGCGCGTTTCGCAAGACCTCTTCGACGAAGCCGTTCGAACGCGCGGTTCGTGCATCCTTGATGCGACCTATTCTGGGGAGGTTCTTGCTCAATAGGCCACGCTGGCCACGCTGTTGCGCACCGCGCGCGCCAGGCTGTAGACCGTCAGCGCGGAGGTCTTCGGGTTGGCGGCCAGCGGCAGGTTTTCCAGTTGCAGCTCCAGGCGGCCGAATGCGCCGCGTGCGATCACGGTGTGCACATTGCGCGCTACGCCGGGGTCGGCCACAAGCTCGACCTGGGTGCGGTCCAGGCCCAGGCCGGCGAGCGAGACGGTGGCGGCCACGTTGGCATTCTTCGGAAAGTCCTCTGCCGCCTGCCGCGCGCTGCCGCGAAAGATGACTTGCGGCGCCTTCAGGCTCGCCAGGTCGCAGACCTTCTCGGCGGGCGTTCCGCTCCAGCTCAAGGGCGGCTTGCGGCCGATGTAGGTCACTTCATCCAGGCCACCGAGGCTGGCGGCGGCCAGGGCATCGATGGCGCCGATCGCGCCGGCGATCAGCTGCAGCCGCGTGCCGCCTTCGCGCGCGGCTTGCTCCAGCCGCGTGAGCAAGGCCTCGTCGTGCAGGGCGCCGACGGAGGCCATCACGCAGGGCACGCCGGCTTGCAGCGCAGGCAGTACATGGGCATCGATCGCTGCGTGGCCGGCGCATTCGGCGACGAGGCCGGGACGCTGCCCGGCGCCAAGGTCCAGCTTGCTCAACACGCGCGCTTGCGGCGCCAGCTTGGCGCAGGCCGCCTGCGTGGCGGCGATGGCCTCGGGCGGCACGATGACTTGCACCAAGGCCACCCGGTCGTCGCTTTGCAGTTGTTGCGCCAGGGCCTGGCCGATGGCGCCGAAGCCGACCACGGCGAGTGAAAGCGCAATTGCGGGCTGCGTCATGCCTGTGCGACCTGCGGGAAATGCGCGGCGCAGCGCGCCAGCCAGCTGCGCCAGTCGCGCCCCGGGTGCACTTCGCCGCAGTGCGAGCAGGTGCGTGCCGCGGGCGCGGCGTCATAGAAGGCGGCATACACCTTGGGCAGGTCATCGACGATGCTTTGCAACTGCAGTTCGCTGCGTACGACCCGGCTGCCGCAGGCCGCGCAATACCACTCGAACGCATCGATCGCGCCCAGTGGCCGGTTGCGCTCGACCACCGTACACAGGCTGCCGGGCTCGGGCCGTTGCGGCGAGTGGCGCACATGGGCGGGCAGCAGGAAGATGTCGCCCTCGCGCAGAAGGACGCGCTCGAACTTGCCGCGGTCGGCGATCAGCAGCGAGGCGTTGCCCTTGAACTGGTGGAAGTACTCCTCGAACGGGTCGTCGTGGAAATCGGTGCGTTCGTTGGGGCCGCCGACCACGGTGCAGACCAGGTCGGCGTTCTTCCAGATCTGCTGGTTGCCCACGGGCGGCTTCAGGCGCGCGCTGTGGGTGTCCAGCCACTGCTGGAAGTTCAGGGGCCGGCTGTAGTGGTCGTAGGACACAGGGGCGGGCTGGTTGGACATGATGAAGAGACTCACTTTCCGAAAGAAGGGAACCACCGTGCGAGCAGGCCTTGCAGCCTGCGCCACGGTGAAAATCGTGCGCTACCGGCAACGGCCGGCGCAGACGAGGGGGTGCCGAGCACGGCGCCGAAGCGGTCGAAGAACTCTTTGCTGAGCTTGCGCGCGCTGGCCTCCACCAGCCGGTTGCCGAACTGCGCCAGGCGGCCGCCCAGTTGCACCTGGACCCACCAGTGCAACAGCGTACCGCCGTCCGCCGTGGGCTCCAGGCGCACGCGGGCCGTGCCCTCGCCGCTGCCGAGAGCGCCGGCCTGGCCGACGAAGACCAGGGTCAGCGACGCGGGCGGGCGCAGGTCGCACAGCGTGACCTCGCTGTTGAAGCGCACCGACAGCGGACCCAGCCCGACCTTGACCGTGGCCTCGTAGGCCTCGGCGCTGCGCTGGGCCAGCGCCTCGCAGCCGGGAATGCTGGCTTGCAGGTGGCGCGGGTCGAGAATGGCCTGCCACACTTGTGCCGGCGGCCCCGGCAGCCGTTGCTGGCCGCCGAAGCCGTCTTGCGGCATGTCGTGCGGCGCGGCCTGCGGCGAAGGCGCTGGCGCGGTGCGCGCCCGCGGCGCGAGCGGCTCGGGGTGCGGCGCACGCTCGCCCGTCAGGGCCGCCACGCAGCGCCGAGCCAGCACCCCTGCCAGATGGCGGCGGTAGGCCGCCGACGCATGCAGGTCGCCCAGCGCATCCAGGCCGAGCGATCCGCCGGCGGCTTCGGCCTTGACCAGCGGCGCCAGTGCAGCGAGGCCAAAGTCCGCAGCCAGCGCCTGCTCGGCCTCTTGCCAGCGCACGATGCCCAGGCCCAGCCCGGTCACGGCCACGCGCACCTGGCGCCCGTCATGCCCCGCGCCGCAGGCCACCGCCACGCCGGCCAGCGCGAAGCGCGAGGCCGGTTGCTCGAACTTGAGGTAGTGCAGCCCTTGCGGCTTGAGAAAGCGCACGCCGACAATCAATTCGCCGGGTGCGAGCGCCGTGCTGTACAGGCCCTGGAAGTAGTCGTCGGCCGCGATCTCGCGCTGCGAGGTCACGACGGTGGCGCCGGCCGCGAGCACCCCCGCGGGCCAGCAGGCTGCCGGGTCGTTGTGGGCGAGCGAACCGCCGATCGTGCCCATGTTGCGTACCTGTGCGTCGGCGATACCGCCGGCCAGCACGGCCAGGCCGGGCGCAAAGCCGCGCACGACCTCGCTGGCAGCAACGCTGGCATGCGTGGCCATGGCGCCGATCCACAACACGGGCCGGCCGTGCGGGTCGGTCTCGACCCGGATCTCGCGCAGGCCCGGTACGTCTTGCAAATCGACGAGTACACCGGGCGTGGCCATGCCCAGCTTCATGGCCGCGAGCAGCGACTGGCCGCCAGCGAGCCAGGCGCGCGCGCCGCTGCTTTCCGTGGCTTCGGCGGCTTCGGTGGCCGCGCAGGGCAGGGCCATCAGCGCGAGCGCATCGGCCAGCGAGGCGGGGCGCAGGCAGTCGAAGCGGTTCATGCCGTGCTCGCCTCCCGCATTGCCGCCAGGCCTTCGCACACCGCCTGGACGATGCCTTCGTAGCCGGTGCAGCGGCACAGGTTGCCACCCAGCGCGTGGCGCACCCACCGCGCATCGATCGGGGTCTGCGCCGCCTCGGGCTCATCGGCCATCGCCACCGCGCGCATCAGGAAACCGGGCGTGCAAAAGCCGCACTGCAGCGCATGGCAGCGGCTGAAGGCCTGCTGCATCGGATGCAGCCGGTCCGGCGCCGGGGCCAGGCCCTCGACCGTGCGGACCGCGCGCCCTTGCACCTGCAAAGCCAGCACGTTGCAGGACTTGACAGCCTTGCCGTCGACCTGCACCGTGCAGGCGCCGCACTGCGCCGTGTCGCAGCCCTGGTGCGTGCCGGTGAGGCCCAGCGGACCGCGCAGGCAATCGACCAGCAAGGTGTGGGACTCGATCCGCACGTGGCACGCACGGCCATTGACCTCGAGTTTCACGTCTTGCATGCCGACGCTCCTGCTGTCTCCCGTGTCATGCCAGGCGCAATCCGGAATTGGCGAAGGCTTCGCGCGTCGCCGCCAGTTCGGCCTCGGTCATGTTCAAGAGCGGCCGGCGCACCTTGCCGCCGTGCTGGCCCAAAAGGTCTTGCCAGGCCTTGCCGTGTGCCTGCGGCTTGCCCGCGGGCTTGCTGGCGCGCAATGCGGCGCGCACCGGCTCCAGGCTGTCGCGCACCTTGCGGGCCTGCTCATGCTGGCCGGCGAGGGCGAGGCGGGTGTATTCGTTCATGCGCTGGTCGACCTTGGTCTGCAGCAGAAAGGGCGGCGTAGAACACAGGTAGAGCTTCCAGTCCAGCTCGATGATGTTGTCCAGCCAGTCTTCCTCGGACGGGTTGCTCACATGGATCTTGTGGCCCGCCAGCTCGGTCAGGCGCTTGTAGCGGCCGCGGTCGGCACTGTACTTGATGGCCACGATGTTGGGCAGGTCGGCGATGCGGTTGCACAGCTCCGGGCTCATGGTGTAGCCGCAGTCGGGATGGTTCCACATGGCAATGCCGATGTCGAGTTGCTCCGACAGGTAGCGGTAGTACTCGTAGATGGTTTCATCGGTGTCCGCGCCGAAGTGCAGCACCGGGCTGTGCACGATGACGTAGTCGGCGCCGACGTCGGTCGAGTAGCGCGCGAGGTCGAGAACCACATCCAGGTTGGTGTCCGAGCATGAGCTGATGATGCCGCAGCGGCCCATTGCGCCGCTTCCTTCGCCGCGCTTGCCCGCGGTCTGCGCGGCGTCCACGGACAGGGCGATGAGCCGCTTGCGTTCGGCGATGGACATCGAGAAGAACTCAGCCTGCTTGCCCGCGATGAACAGGCCGCCGAGATTGAGGTCGCGGATCCAGTGGTCCAGGTTTTCGCGCAGGGCTTTCTCGTCGATGCGCAGCGCTTCGTCGAACGGCGTGAGGTTGGCTGCCCAGACGCCGACGAAGTGCTCGCGGGCGTATTCCTTGGCTTCGGATTTCTTGTAGTCCATGTGGTTTCCTTTAAAAAGATCAGAGAGAGAGAAAAAGTTCAGGAGAGCTGGCCGTTCATGGCGCGCCAGAACTGTTCGGAGGTCAGCGGAAACTGCAGCGGGCATTCGCCCAGCGGCGACAGCGCGTCGCGCGCCGCGTTCATCAGCGCGGCCGGCACACCGATGCAGCCGGCTTCACCCACGCCCTTGGCGCCGAGCAGGTTGTGCGGGCTGGGCGTGCAAAAGCTCGCGATGTCGATGACGGGCGGCATGTCGTCGGCACGCGGTGCGGCGTAGTCCATCAGCGAGCCGGTGACGAGCTGGCCGCCGCCGTCGTAGACCAGCCGCTCCAGCATGGCCTGCCCCAGGCCCTGGGCCAGTCCACCGATCAGCTGGCCCTTGGCCAGTTCCGGATGAACGATGCGGCCCGCGTCGTCGGCCCAGGTAATCTGCTCGATGGTGGGGCGGCCGGTCTCGCGGTCTACCGCCATGCGCGCGATCACGCAGCCATAGCTCCAGGCCTCGGCGGCCGTGAAGCGCCCCTCGGCCGACTGCGGCAACGGCTCGCCCGCCGCGCGCCGCGCCACCAGGTCGCGGCAGGCCTGCACGATGGCGCTGCCGGCGATGGCCGTGCTGCGGCTGGCCAGCGCGCCTATGCCGGGCGGGCACACGGCGGTGTCGCCGTAGAGCACGGTGACGGTGTCGGCGGCTTCGGCGCCCAGGCCCAGCGCCTCGGCGGCGATGCGCGCGTAGGTGGTGGCATGGCCCTGGCCCTGCGCGGGCGAGCCGGTGGCGACGGTGACCATGCCGTCGGCATGCCAGTCGACACGCGCCGATTCCCAGCCGGTGCCGCAGGGCTCGACATACAGCGCCAGGCCAATGCCCACGGCTTCGCCCGCGGCGCGCCGCTGCTGCTGCTCTTGCCGCTGCGCGGCGTAGCCGAATCGCTCGCAGGCCAGCGTGAGCGCGCGCAGGTAGTCGCCGCTGTCGAACACTTCACCGGTGGGCGTGGCGTAGGGCATGGCTGCTGCTTCCACCAGGTTGCGCCGGCGCAACTCGACCGGGTCGATGCCAGCGGCGCGTGCGGCCTGCTCGATCAGGGTCTCCATCAAGAGAGCGGCCTCGGGCCGGCCCGCGCCGCGGTAGATCGTGACCGGCGCGGTGTGTGCCAGGCGCGCGCTGCCCCGCACCTCAAGCCGCGCGACACGGTAGGGTCCGGGCAGGATGCGCGCCGTGTTGCGCAGCGGAGCCACGGCGGAAAACGGCAGCCAGGCGCCGAGCGTGAACTGCAGTTCGGCTTGCAGCGCATCGAACCGGCCCTCGGGCGTGAGCGACAGACTTCCCGTGAGGCGCGCGCCGCGGCCGTGCATGCCCGATGTGAATTCATCGGAGCGGCTGGAGGTCCAGCGCACCGTAGCCCGCAGGTGGCGTGCCGCCAAGGCGATGGCCAGGTCTTCGGGGCACAACGATGATTTGGCGCCGAACGCACCGCCCACGTTGCCGGTGACGACGCGCACGCGTGCCGCGTCCCAGCCCAGCGCGGCGGCAATGTCGGCTTGCGCGCGCGACGGCGCCTGCGTGCCCAGGCGCACCGTGAGGCTGGCCTGCGCAGCGTCGCCGCCGGGCGCACCATGCCATTGCGCCAGCATGCCGCGCGGCTCCATTGACAGAGCGAGCACGCGCGGCACATCGAGTGCGATCTCGACTTGAATCGATGGCGCGGCCGCGTGTGCAACCGCGTCATGCGTGCGTGCCGCTTCGAAGCGATGCGCCACCTGTGTCACCGGCTCGGCGCCGGCGAAGTCCAGCACTGGTGCAAGCGGCTCGATGTGCAGTTGAACGCGCGAAGCGGCTTGCTGTGCTTCGGCCGCTGAACGCGCGAGCACGATGGCAACGGGCTGGCCGACATAGACGACTTCATCGCGCGCCAGCGGTTCGATGCGCGGCACCTGGGAGACGGGCAGCAGCGCGTTGGGCGGCGGCAGAAAAACCTCGCGGCCGGGCGGCATCAGCAGCGCGGCCGTCAGCACGGCCAGCACGCCGCTTTCTTGTTCGGCGGCTTGCGCGTCGATGGCGATCAGGCGGCCATGCGGCTGCGCTGAGCGCACGAACACGGCATGCAGCGCATCGTGCGCGGCGACGTCGCCGGTGTACTGTCCACTGCCGGTGAGCAAGGCGGGATCCTCGCGGCGCAGAGGAGTGAAGGCGGGTGTCGGCATGGGGCGAATTAGAACGGCGCACCCCTGGCAGGGCAATCGCATAATTTTTCAAGACTTTCAAATTTGTCGACACAATCTCGCCCATGGATCTTCTGGACAATCCCTCCAACCTCACCCTGCGGCAGCTGCGCGCGTTCTGGCTCGTGTCGCATGAAGGCAGCATGACCCGTGCGGCGACGCACATGCACCTGACCATCTCGGCGCTGTCGATGCTCGTGCGCACGCTCGAGGACGAACTCGGCGTGCGCCTGTTCGAGCGCACCACGCGCCGCGTCGAATTGACCGAGGCCGGCCGGCAATTCCTGCCCACGGTGCGCGACGTGTTCTTTGTGCTCGACGCGGGCCTGGAGACGCTGCAGGAGTCCAAGCGCCGCAAGAGCGAGCGGCTGTCGGTGGTGACCTCGCCGCTGCTTGCGGCCAGCCTCGTGCCGGTGGTGATCGCGCAGTTCCGCGCACAGTTCCCGAATGTCATCGTGACGCTGTTCGATGCGCCCGTGGACCAGGTCGTGGCGCGTGTGCGCGAGGGCAAGTCGGACTTCGGTATCTGCACGGCCGACCTCGCGTCAGGCGACCTGGTCTCGCAGGTGCTCTACAAGGACACCTTGGTGCTGGCCTGCAGCCCCGACCATCCGCTGGCCGGCGGCCGTGAAGCGAGCTGGGGGGACCTGATCGACCAGAGCCTGATCCTGCTGAACGCGGGCACCGGCCTGCGCCGCCTCGTCGACCAAACCCTGGGCCAGCTCACGCTGAGGGTCAAGCCCGCGTTCGAGGTGGCCAACATCCAGACGGCTGTCGGCCTGGTGGGAGCGGGGCTGGGCGTCGCGGTGCTGCCGGCCTACAGCTTGTCGCGCGTCGATGGCGCGCGCGTGGCTGCGGTGCCGTTGACCGACCCGGTCGTGACGCGCGAAATCGTTGCGTTGTGCACGCGGGCGCGGCCATTTTCAATGGCTGCTGAAGCATTCTTGAAACTATTCAAAAAATACGCCACCCAAACCACGGTTTAGGGGTGTTTTCTGCCGGTTTCGCTGGTGTTACCTCTGGTCAACGCTGCGGCGCGCCAGTAAAAAAAGGTGAGGCGTTATTCCACGCCTTGACTGAACACACGAGGACCGATCCATGAACACTTTCAGCGGCACCTGCCCGGCCGTTCCCTTGACAAGCTCGCCGCCGTCCCTTTCGCGCCGCCACCTGATGGTGCTGGGCCTGGGCGGCGCCGCCACCTGGCTGCACGCGCCTGCGATGGCCCAGGCCTGGCCCGCCAAGCCGGTGAAGATCACCACGGCCGCCTCGGCCGGCAGTGGGCCCGATGTGTCGCTGCGCGTGTTGTCCGAACAGCTCGCGCGCCGCTGGGGCCAGCCGGTCGTGGTCGACAACAAGCCCGGTGGCAACGGCATCGTGGCGTTCAATGCCACGCGCGGCGCGGCGGCCGACGGACACGAGCTGATCCACCTGGACAGCACCATGCTGACCTCCAACGTGCACCTGTACAGCCGTCTGCCTTACGATCCGCAACGCGACTTCGAGCCCATTCGCCCGACCTTGCAGACCGACTTCTTCGTTGCCGTGGCCAAGGACAGCCCGTTCAAGTCCATTGACGACATCGTGCAGGCCGCCCAGGCCGCGCCCGACAAAGTCACCTATGGCTCCTGGGGGCCAGGCAGCCCGGGCCACCTCGGCGCGCTGCGGCTTCTGGCCGCGGCCAACGTGCGCATGACGCATGTGCCGTACAAGGAGATTCCGCAGCTGTTCGCGGCTGTTTCCACCGGCGAGGTGCAATGGGCGCTGGGCAGCCTGGCGAGCGCCGGGCCGATGGAAAAGTCGGGCCGCTTGCGCTTCATCGGCGTGGCCGCGCCGCAGCCGTCGCCGTTCGCACCGGGCGTGCCCGGCATGGCCGGGTCTGCCCAGGCCAAGGCCTTCGTGTCCAATGCCTGGTTCGGGCTGTTTGCGCCCAAAGGCGCGCCCAAGACGCTGCGCGAGAAGATCGCGGCCGACATCGCCGAAGCGCTCGCAATGCCGGAGTTGACCGAGCGTTACCGCACTCTGGGCTACAACCGCTTTGACCTCAAGCCCGACGAGTTCGCCGAGTACATCGGGCGCGAAACGCAGCTCTGGGGCCGCGTGATCGAGGGCGCCAAGCTCAAGCTGGAGTAAGCGCAGGCCGCCCGCCGACCATGGAGACAAAACGATCATGATTGCACTCAAGGACATTTGCTACGTGCGCCTGGGCACCCGCGACCTCGACGGGGCCTGCCGCTACGCGAACGACATCCTGGGCCTGCGCGAGGGGCAGCGCTACGGCCCGCCGAAGCACGGTACGGCCGTGGGCTTTCGCAGCGACGCGCGCGAGCAGACACTGGTCTACTTCGACGGCGACCCCGCGGACCATACGACCGGCTTCGAAGTCGCGTCGATGGATGAGTTGCAATCGGCCGCCGCGCAACTCGAACGGCTCGGCCACGCGGTCAGCGAGGGCCGCCCCGATGCCTGCGAGCAGCGCCGCGTGCAAGCCTTCATCGCGTTTCGGGATCCGAGCGGAAACATGATCGAGCTCGCGGTGGCGCCGTTTCACAGCGGTGTGCGTTTTTTTCCGACGCGCGACACGGGCAACACCGGGTTCTCGCACGTCGGGCTGCGCACCACCGACCCGGCGCGCGATGAACGGTTCTGGACCACGGTGCTCGGCGCCAAGGTCAGCGACCGCATCGGCGCTGCGCCGCTCTTGCGCATCGACGAGGTGCACCACAAGATCGCGCTGTTTCCCTCGGCCCATGCGGGCGTGCAGCATATCAACCACCAGGTGGCCTCGGTCGACGACCTGATGCGGGCCTGGTACTTCCTGCAGTCGCGCGGCGTGCGCGTGGTGTTCGGGCCGGGCCGGCATCCGACCTCGGGCGCGATGTTTCTCTATTTCGAGGGGCCGGACGGCATGGTCTACGAGTTCTCCACCGGCGTGCGCCACGTCACCGACCCGGACGCGCCGCCGCGCCAGTTCCCGTTTCATCCGTCGTCGTTCTGCATGTGGGGATCGGTACCGGACATTCCCGAGTTCCGCTGATCAGGGCGCCGGCGCCGCGCGCTTGCGCCCTTGTTGATAGACCGCGTTCTTGTCTTTCGCATCCACGCCTTCAGCCAGGCCGCCCGGTGTTTCAAAGCTCGGGGCATCTGCGCCGGCCACGGGCTGGCCCCGGTAGTACACGGTGGTTGGCGTCTTTGCATAGCCAAGCTCCAGCGCCACCAGCGTCGCGGGATCGGCGCCGCGCAGTACTGTGGTGCGCACGCCGGGGCCTTTTTCAACGCGGCTGCTGGCGTAGTCACAGTAGTAGGCCCTGGCCTTGTCGCGCGCATGGTGGCCGTCTCCCAGCTCCGTGAAGCTAGCGCCGTCGCTGCCGGCGATTGGCGTGCGCAGGTAGTAGCCGGTCTGCGTGTCCTTGGCAAAGCCGTAGTTGAGCACCTGGAAGCTCGCCACGTCTTTCACGGCGAAGCGCTCGCCCTCATAGAACACGGCGCGGGCGTCGCGGGCGTAGTCCTGGTCGAGGTACTGGAACGTGGCCGGGTCCGCTTCCTTGACGACGCGCACGCGGTCGTGCGAAATCATGTAGTACTCGCGGCCATCGCGGTAGCTGTCGCCGTAGTAAACGTACGTGCGGTCCTTGGCGTAGTGGTCGCTCAGGATGCGAAAGCTGGCCGCATCGCTCTGCGCGATGGTGGCGGTGCGGTAGTGCCAGACGCCGTCCTTTTGCGCGAAGGGCGCCTCGCCCTTGCAGCCCCCGAGCAGGCAGAACAGAAAAGCGACGCAGAGCAGGCGGATGACGGCGGGGAGTTGGCGCGCCGTCATGCGGATGGCTCTGCAGCGGTCAGAGCCTGGCCAGCCGGTCGAGCGCCAGTTGCAGCGTCTCGTCTTTCTTGGCAAAGCAAAAGCGCACGACGCGCTGGTCGAACTCGTTGCCGTAGAAGGCCGACAACGGAATCGCCGCCACGCCGATCTCGCTGGTCAGCCACTTGCAGAAGTCGGCCTCGCCCAGGTCGCTCACGGCGGAGATGTCCACGCACTGAAAGTAGGTGCCCTCGCCGGGCAGGATCTTGAAGCGCGTCTTGGCCACCAGCCCATCGCGGAACAGGTCGCGCTTGCGCTGGTAGAACGCCGGCAATTCCACGTACGGCGTGGGGTCGGCCATGTAGCTGGCCAGCGCATGTTGCACCGGCGTGTTCACGGTGAACACATTGAACTGGTGCACTTTGCGGAACTCGGCGGTGAGCGGCGCGGGCGCGGCCACGTAGCCGACCTTCCAGCCCGTCACGTGGTAGGTCTTGCCAAAGCTGGAGACGATGAAGGCGCGCGCCGCCAGGCCGGGAAAGCGCGCGGCGCTCTGGTGCTGCTGGCCGTCGAACACCATGTGCTCGTAGACCTCGTCGCTGATCAGCAGCACGTCGGTGGGCTGCAGCAGTTCCTGCAGTTGGAGCATGTCGTCGCGCGTCCACACCGTGCCGCTGGGGTTGTGCGGCGAATTGACGAGGATGGCGCGGGTGCGCGGGTTGATGGCGGCGGCGATCTTGCCGAAGTCGGGCCGGAACGTGCCCGGCACCAGCGGTACGCGCACGACGGTTCCGCCGGCCAGTTCGATGTTCGGTACATAGCTGTCGTAGCAAGGCTCCAGCACGATGACTTCGTCGCCCGGGCGCACCACGGCGAGGATGGCGGTGATGATGGCCTGCGTGGCGCCAGCGGTGATGGTGATTTCATCGGCGGCGCTGTAGTCGCGGCCGTAGAACGCGCTGATCTTTTTCGCGACAGCCTCGCGCAGCGCGGGCACGCCGGTCATCGGCGGGTACTGGTTCAGGCCGCTGGTCATCGCGTCAGTCACCGCTTGCACCAGCTTCGGGTCACAGTGGAAATCCGGAAAGCCCTGGCCCAGGTTGACCGCCCCTTTTTCGGTGGCAAGGCCCGACATCACGGTGAAGATGGTGGTGCCCACGGCGGGCAGCTTGGTTTGTACTGCTGGGGTGCGTTCGGTGACGGTAAACATGGTTATGGTTATCGAGAAGCTTGATATGTTGAGGACAGAGCTACGCTGCGCTTCGGTTTGTCCCGCAAGCTTAAAGTGTTGGGGACAGAGCTACGCTGCGCTTCGGTCTGTCCCGCAAGTTTTCATAATTCATAGTCATTCACATGGCCGGTCATGGCCTTGGCGATCAGGTTGCGGTCCAGCCGGTCGGAGAGGAGTTCGGCGAACTTGAAGACGAAGTTGCGCAGGTAGGCGCTGCGCTTGAAGGCCACGCGCGCGATGTTCTGGCCGAACAGCGCGCCTGCCGGGCGCACCACCAGGTCGGAATTGCTGCCGTCATCGCGCACCGCCATTTCCGCCACGATGCCGATGCCCAGGCCCAGGCGCACATAGGTCTTGATCACATCGGAGTCGATGGCTTCCAGTGCGATGCGCGGCGTCAGCTTGCGTTGCGCAAAGGCGTGGTCGATCTTGGTGCGGCCGGTGAACGAAGGGTGGTAGGTGATGATGGGTTCGAGCGCGATGTCGTCCAGCGTGATGCGCTCTTTCTTGGCCAGCGGGTGATCCAGCGGCAGCACCAGCACATGCTGCCATTCGTAGCAGGGCAGGGTGACGAGTTCGGGGTAGTTCACCAGCGATTCCGTGGCGATGCCGATTTCCGCCACCTCGTCGATCACCATCTTGGCCACCTGGTCCGGCGAGCCCTGGTGCAGGCTGACGTTGACCTTGGGGTAGGCCTCGCGCAACCTGGCCACCGGGACCGGCAGCACATAGCGCGCCTGCGTGTGGGTGGTGGCGATGGACAGCGTGCCGCTGTCCTGCGCGCTGAACTGCTCGCCGATGCGCTTCAGGTTGCCGACTTCGCGCATGATCAGCTCGATGCTCTTGAGCACATGCTGGCCCGGTTCGGTGATGCGCTTGAGCCGCTTGCCATGCCGCGCAAAAATCTCGATGCCCAGTTCTTCTTCCAGCTCGATGATGGCCTTGGACACGCCGGGCTGCGACGTGTGCAGGGCTTTGGCCGCCTCGGTCAGGTTGAGATTGCGGCGCGCGGCTTCCTGGACAAAACGAAATTGGTGAAGATTCATACCGAATATCAACTAATAATGAGATTCATTATGCTTGATAAGTCTATTGATTGTGTGGCCGCAAGAGGCCGCAGCTCAGGTCAAGGCGATCCTGGCCAGCAGGTCGACCAGGCGCGAATCTTCGCCGACCGTGGTGGCCAGCTCGAACGCCACTTGGGGATGCGCCGCGCGCAGCTCTTCGAGCAAGGAGGGCAAGTCTTCGCGGGCATGCTTGCCCATGCCGAGAAACAGCGGCAGCACGCGGATCGAGCGCGCGCCCTGGCCAGTGAGCTGGGCCACCGCGCCCGCCAAGTCCGGCTCGGTGAGTTCCAGGTAGCCGCAGCGCACCAGGGCGGTCGCGTCCAGCGCTCGAATACGTTCGGCCACCGCTTCGACCGGCTTGCGCCACAGCGGGTCGCGCGAGCCATGGGCCAACAGGACGATGCCGCGCTGCGCCGCCATACCTAGCGTCTCAATACCAGCCAGCCGAAGGCCGCCAGCGAAAACGCGGAATAGATCAGGCCCGGCGCCGCCGCCGTCAGCCAGGGCTGCCAGTTCTGCAGGTTGCCGATGTAGCCGAAGACGTTGTTCAGCAGGAAGAAGCTGATGCCGACCATGACGCCGCCAAACACATAGCCGGTGATGCCGGCCGAGCGAAAGTGCAGGTAAGCGAATGGCAGCGCCAGCACCACCATCACCAGGCAGCTCAGGGGGTAGAACACCTTGCGCCAGAACTGGATTTCATAACGTTGCGCCGTCTGGTTGTTCTCGTTGAGGTGGCGGATGTACTGGAACAAGTCCACCGTGCTCATGCGCTCGGGCTTGAGCAGGGCGGCCGACACCATTTCGGCGCTGATCTCCGTGGGCCAGCGAAAGCTCGAAGGACGGCTGTGGTCGACGCGCGCTGCGCCGGGCTCGTTGGTGTGGAATTCGCTTCGCTCGACGTTCTCCAGGAGCCATGCTCCGTCAGTGCCAAAGCGCGCGCGCTCGGCCTGCATCTGGGACAGCAGGAAGCCGCGGTGGTCGAACTCGTAGATGCGCACGCCTTGCATGTCGCCTTCTGAAGACAGCGCGCTGACGTTGGCCGCATAGGAGTGCGAGTTCTGCTTTTCCTTCAGCCAGGCACCGGTTTGCCCCACGGTGATCTTGCCTTGGTAGCGCACCTTGAGGAGTTGCGCGGTGCGATCGGACAAGGGCGCGAGATAGTCCCCGACGGCGAAGGTCAGAACCACAAAACCCAAGCCCATCACCAGCAAGGTGCGAAGTGCCCGCCAGGGGCCAAGGCCGCTGGTGCGCAGAATGGTGTATTCGGAGCTTTGGGCAAGCCGCGCCATCACAAAGATGGTGCCGATCAGGACCGTGATGGGTAGCAGCTCATAGAGATGGCTGGGAATGAGCAAGGTGACGAAGCTCACCGCGTGGCGCAATTCGTAGACGCCGGTCGCACTCTTGCCGATCCAGCGCAGTTCGTCGACGAAGTCAAAGAAGAAGAAGAGGGCAAGGAAGCCCAAGGTGACAAAGGACACCGAGAGAAGAATCTCGCCGTAGAGCAGCCGCCGGATGGTTTTCAAGAATCGGCTTTCGGTGCGTGCCGGCGGCCAGGGCGCAGCATCGCGCGCAGGCTCCAGTTGTTGTGCCGCTTGGCTAGCCAGCCCAGGCCCAGGGCCAGGGCGCCGCCGTGCAGGGCCAGGATGAATGGCGCAAAGCCCACCTTGCCACCCGAGATCCAGCTTTGGCCCAGGTTCAGCAGGTTGTAGTAGACGACGAAGGCGAACAGCGCGAACAACAGGTTTCCGCTGCGCCCCGCACGCGGATTGACGCTGGAGACCGTCAGCGCGATCACCACGAAGTTCAGCGCCGCCAGCGCCAGCCCCAGCCGCCAGGCCAGCTCGCCCAGGTGCGAGGGCGTGGGCGCCAGCAGCAACGTCAACGTGGAGCGCGATTTCACCGGCGTCTCTTCGGGCGCTGCGAATCCGGTGGCGCCCACGCGGGTTCCGTATTCGGCGAACTCGCTGATCTTCAGGCCTTGCCCGACCGTACGCTCCAGGCGCTGGCCGTTGCCCAGCAACAAGAACCGGTCGTCCTCTATCGTTTCAAGCCGGGCGCTGCGTGCGGAAGTCATGGCCTCCTTGCCGCGCTCGGTGGCCGCGATGAAGACGTTGTTGCCCACGCGGCTGTCCGCCGCTTCCTTGTCGACAAAGAACACGCGGGTGCCACTGGCGGACTCCTGGAATTGGCCTGGCGCGATGCGTTCGATGTCACCGCGTTTCTCGAACCGCTCCTTCAGGTCTTGAATCTGCTGGTTTGACCAGGGCCAGACAAACAGGGCCAGGACCGCGATGCCCAGCAGGACCGGCCAGGCAAAGCGCAGCAATGGAACCAGGAGGCCCACCAGGCCACGCCCGCTGGCAAACCAGATCACCATTTCGCTGTCCCGGTACATGCGCGAAAGGGTACCGACGGCGGCGATGAAGAGACTCAGGGTGAGCAGGGTCGGCAGGTGCCCAAGAACGGTGTAGCCCAGGACCATCATCACGTCGGACGGGTTCACGCTGCCGCGCGAAGCCTGGCCCAGCGTGCGGATCAGCATCATGGTCATGACCACCGTGCCCAGCACCACCAAGGTGGCGCCGAAACTGCGCGCCAGCTCTTTACGGATGGAGGAATGGAATAACATCGGCTCGAAGGAAACCCTGAATTATGGACTTTGATCTCAAGACTTTGAACCTTGCGGGCGCTGCCGCCGAGAAATGCGATGCACTGATTGTGCTGGTGCCTGAAAGCTTCAAGGCCGCCAAGGGCGCGCTGGACCAATTGCTGGCCGATGCGCGCAAGGCAGGCGACTTCGAAACCAAACCAGCCAAGCTGCTGCAGCTGTACCGAGCAGACGGCATCGCCGCGCCGCGCATCGTGCTGGCCGGCGCGGGCGACGCAACGCCAGCACAGGTGCGAAATGCGGTGGGCGTAGCCATTGGCGCCATCAAGGCCAGCCCCGCCAGGCGCGTTTGCGTCTGCTTTGCCGCGCCGGCCACCGGCGAGGCGGTGCGCGCCGCGGTGCTGGCCTGCGCCGAGGCCAGCTATGTCTACACCACCACGAAGTCCAAGGCCGACGTGCGCAAGCTGCAGCGCGTGACGATCGGCGTGCCGGCCGCAGCGGGTGTGCGCAGCCTGTTTGAGCAGGCAGTCGGAACGGTAGTCGGCATCGAGCTGGCCAAGGAATGGGGCAACCGGCCGCCCAACCATGCCACGCCGACCATGCTGGGCAATGCGGCGCGGGCGCTGGCTGGCTCCGGCATCAAGTGCGAATTGCTCGGCCCCAAGGAAGTCTCGCGCCTGGGCATGGGCTCATTCATGGCAGTGGCGCAAGGTTCGCAAGAGCCCTTGCGCTTCATCGTGCTGAAGTACGAGGGCGCGCCCAAGGCGCAGGCACCGACCGTGCTGGTGGGCAAGGGCATCACTTTCGATACGGGCGGCATCTCCATCAAGCCGGCGCCCGAGATGGACGAGATGAAGTTCGACATGTGCGGCGCGGCGAGCGTGCTCGGCGTGTTCCGGGCGCTGGCAGAACTGAAGCCCGCCATCAACGTGGTCGGCCTGATTCCGGCATGCGAGAACATGCCGGACGGCCGGTCGATCAAGCCTGGCGATGTGGTCACCAGCATGAGCGGGCAGACCATCGAAATCCTCAATACCGACGCCGAGGGGCGCTTGATCCTTTGCGATGCGCTGACCTATGCGGAGCGCTTCAAGCCGCGCGCGGTGATTGACATCGCCACCTTGACGGGCGCCTGCGTGATCGCGCTGGGCGGCGTGCGCAGCGGCCTGTTTTCCAGCGACGATGCACTCGCGCAAGGGCTGCAGGCGGCCGGCGAGGCGGCGCTCGACCCTTGCTGGCGCATGCCATTGGACGATGACTACGCCGAAGGCCTGAAGACCAATTTTGCCGACGTGGCGAATGTCGCCGGCCGTGCCGGCGGCGCCATCACGGCGGCCAAATTCCTGCAGCGCTTTGCCGGAAAATTTGCCTGGGCCCATCTGGACATTGCCGGAACCGCCTGGAAGAGCGGCGCTGCCAAGGGCTCGACCGGCCGGCCCGTCGGCCTGCTGGTGAACTACCTGCTGGCGCAGGCGGCCTCGGGCACACCCACCGCGACCAAACGCAGCGCTTCCGCGAAAGCCAGGCAAGTGGCGAAGTAAGCAAACCACGCCATATGTAACCCCGTGCAAGATGACCGAGGTCGCTTTTCATTTCAATGCGCCAGACAAGGTGAGCTACGCCTGCCGCCTGTTGCGCAAGGCGGCGCAGAGTGGCGCCAAGGTGGTGGTGACTGCCGAACCGGCGCTGCTGCGCAACCTGGATGTCGCCCTGTGGTCCTTCTCGGCGCTGGACTTCGTCTCGCATTGCTACGCCACCAAGGATGCCGTGATGCAGCGCGCCTCGGCCGTGGTGCTGGCCGATTCGCTGCAGGACATCGCGCAAGACACGCCGCCCAGGCAGGTCTTGCTGAACCTCGGGGAAGACGTGCCGGCCGGATTCGAGCGCTTCGAGCGCCTGATTGAAGTGGTCACCCTGCAGGACGCCGACCGCGCCGGCGCGCGCAATCGCTGGCGGCACTATGCGGACCGGGGCTACTCGATCAAGCGCCACGACCTGGCACTGAAAGAGCAGAGCTGATGATTTCGCCGCCCCGTACCCGGCCGAGTTTCGTGCCCACGCTGACCGAGGTGGTGCCCGCCTCGGCCGTGCCGGCGCCGGTGCTGCAAGCCGGTGAAGAAGCGCTGCAGGAGCAGCTCATACATGGTGTCATGCAGCGCGTCGATGTGATGCTGCAGCGCCAGCTGAACGAAGCGGTTGCCAAAGTGGTGCTGGAGCACACGCGCGCACTGGCCCCACGCCTGCGCGAAGAGATCGAATTCGTGGTGCGCCAGGCCGTGACCGATGCCATCGCGCACGAACTCACCGCACGAAAATCCGCCGCGTGATCGCTGGTAAACCGATGCGGGCGCAGCGCGTTGTATTAGCGGGACTTCGCTGGGGGTAAACCCCCTTATGCCGGATGACCTAGCTTTTTCCCTATGGTCTGGGCCCGGAAATTGCGATATGTTCGCACCCCGTTGAGTCATAAATCAATATCTCAACCTTTTTTTAACCCGGAGGTTTTTTTATGCAAATGAAGTTGAAACTGACTGTGGCTGCTGCCATCGCCGCTGTTGCTGGCATGGCATCTGCCCAGGACCAGGTTGTCAAGATTGGACACGTCGCTCCGGTTTCCGGCGCACAGGCCCACTATGGCAAGGACAACGAAAATGGCGTGCGCATGGCCATTGAAGACCTCAACGCCAAGGGCGTCACGATCGGCGGCAAGAAAGTCAAGCTTGAAATCCAGGCTGAAGACGATGCAGCTGACCCGAAACAGGGCACGGCCGCCGCACAGAAACTGTGCGACGCCAAGGTTGCCGGCGTGGTGGGTCACCTGAACTCCGGTACCACCATCCCAGCCTCCAAGGTTTACAACGACTGCGGCATTCCCCATGTCACCGGCGCGGCCACCAACCCCAACCTGACCAAGCCCGGCTACAAGACCACCTACCGCATCATCGCCAACGACAACGCCCTGGGCGCTGGCCTGGCGTTCTACGCAGCCGACACGCTGAAGCTCAAGAAGGTCGCCATCATCGACGACCGTTCCGCTTACGGCCAAGGCGTTGCCGAAGTTTTCAAGCGCACGGCGCTGTCCAAGGGCATGACCGTGGTGGACGAGCAGTTCACCACCGACAAGGCCACCGACTTCATGGCCATCCTGACGGCCATCAAGTCCAAGGCACCTGACGCCATCTTCTACGGCGGCATGGACCCGCAAGCCGGCCCGATGCTGCGCCAGATGGAACAGCTCGGCCTGGGCAACGTGAAGTACTTCGGCGGTGACGGCATCTGCACGGCCGAGATCGCCAAGCTGGCCGCCGGCGCCAAGACGCTGAACAATGTGGTGTGCGCCGAAGGCGGTGCCTCGCTGCAGAAAATGCCTGGCGGCGATGCCTGGAAGAAGCGCTATGACGCCAAGTACCCGAACCAGTTCCAGGTCTACAGCCCCTACACCTACGACGCCACCTTCCTGCTGGTCGACGCCATGGTGCGTGCCAAGTCGTGGGATCCGAAGGTTTATACGCCTGAGCTGATCAAGTCCAGCTTCAAGGGCGTGACCTCCACGATCGCCTTCGAGCCCAATGGCGAGCTGAAGAACCCCGCGATCACGCTGTACGTCTACAAGGACGGCAAGAAGACCCCGCTGCCCAGCGGAAGTTAAATAGTTGGGCCGGTAACGGCCCATACGCAAAAAAGCCACCGCGAGGTGGCTTTTTTTTGTGCGCCGGGATCGCGGGATCAGTGCAGCACCAGCGCCCCGGCCGTCTTGCCCTTGCCGGCGCGCGCCGGCGGGTTGCACAGGCCGCACACATAGTGGCGCGCGTTCTCGTACAGCTCGGTCACGAAGCGGCCGCTGCACTGCGAGCACTTGGTCATGTTGAGCATGCCCGCATCGATGAACTTGATGAGGCGCCAGGCACGCGTGAAGGACAACAGCGGTTCGATCTCGGCTGCGGCCACTTGCTCGGAGTACAGGCGATAGGCCTTGGTCAGCGTATCCACGGAGTCGCTTTCGACGCCCTTGGACAAGTATTCGTAGATGTTGAGGAACAGCGACGAGTGGATGTTTTCCTGCCAGGTCAGGAACCAGTCGGTCGAGAAGGGCAGTTGGCCCTTGGAAGGCGAGCGGCCCGCGATTTCCTTGTACAACCTGATCAGGCGTTCGTAGGAGAGGCTGGTCTCGGACTCCAGCACCTGCATGCGTGCCCCCATCTGGATCAGCATGGCGGCGCGTTCGATCTGCTTGCTCTCGTTCAGGACGCTCTTGGTTGCGGCGGTGCTCATGGTTTGCTTTCCCTGTCGATCGTTGTTACAGCACTTCGGCCACGCGGCCGGCCATCAGGATGTTGGCGTGCAGCTTGTTGGTGGCTTCGCTGCCGCTCTTCTTGATCGATTGGTTGGTCAGCAGGCTCCACACCAGATCGTCATCCACGCGGAAGCGGCAAAGTAGCATGTTTCCCGAAGCCAATTTGAGAATTTGCGCGGACGAAAGCGATGCCAGAATATCGGCTGACTCTTCGTTGATGCCAAGGCGAAACAGGGCTTCGGCCTTGTCCTGGCGAATCAGGTTTTGAGCGAGCATCAGGTAGGTGAGGTTCGCTTCACGGATCTCGGTGAGAGTCTGTTCATTGGTCATGATGCAATCCTTCCATGTTGGGAATCAGCGTGATTTGCGAGGTGCAACTTTGCTGATCCGATGAACTGGATTGTGAAGACGGGCCATTCGAAAATTAAGTCGGGGAACGGACATCCGTCCTGTCTGGTTTCGTGTCGGCGCTTGTAGGAGTTTTTCCTACAAGAACTGGCCGCACTTCCTTTGCGCGCCGTTCAACTTCCCTCTGGCGATAGCCCGCCCGCATGCGTTTGCCCAAACTGGTAGGGCCTGTTAACAGGCCCTAGTCACTGAGTCCGCTCAGTGCTTCACAACCAGACCAAAGGCAGACGAGACATGAATACCCTATCGACCACCAAGCGTGATTTCCTCAAGGCCGGCGGCGTCGCGATGCTGTCGGCCGCCGCCGGCGGCCTGCTGTCCGCCTGCTCCGATTCGGCGGCGCAGTCGGCTTCCATCTGGAGCAGCAGCATCCAGCCCGCGGTCAGCGCGACCACGGCGAATGGAGCGCTGGTGCAGGGCTTTTGCGCGCCGGCGTTCCGCCCGGTGTTCGATACCTTCGTGGAGAACTTCTCGGCGCGCGGCGAGATCGGCGGCTCGGTTGCGCTCACGCACAAGGGCGTGCCAGTTCTGGAGGCGTGGGGCGGGTTCTCGGACGCCTTGAGTGCGAAACCTTCGACCCCGTGGCAGCGCAACACGGTGTCACTCGTGTTCTCCTGCACCAAGGGCGCGACGGCGCTGTGCGCGCACATCCTCGCAGCCAGGGGCATGCTGGACCTGGACGCATCGGTTGCGAAGTACTGGCCCGAATTCGCCGCCAACGGCAAGCAGGCGATCACGGTGCGCATGCTGCTGGACCATTCGGCAGGCTTGCCCGCGCTGCGCACGCCGGTCGCCGCCAAGGGCTGGGCCGACTGGACCTACATGACCGGTTTGCTCGCCGCCGAAACGCCATTCTGGGAACCCGGCTCGGCCCACGGCTACCACGCGCTGACCTATGGCTGGCTGGTGGGCGAAGTGGTGCGGCGCGTGAGCGGTGTCTCGCTGGGCACGTACTTCGCGCGCGAGGTGGCCACCCCGCTGGGCCTGGATTTCTGGATCGGCCTGCCCGCGTCGGTGGAGCCGCGCGTGGCGCCGATGCTGCCGAGCACCGAGGTGCTGCCGACCGATGCCTTCACCGTCAAGGCCGTGACCGACCCGGCCTCGCTGCAGGCGTTGATCTACAACGCGGGTGATTGGCTGGCCGGCGGCGGCTTCAACTCGGCGCCGGGGCACCTGGCGGAAATCCCGGCCGCTGGCGGCATCACCAATGCGCAAGGGCTCGCCGCCATGTATTTGCCGCTGGCCAACGGTGGCAAGAGCGGGGCGCTGCAGTTGCTGCCGCCGGACTACACGGCCCGGCTCAGTGCCATTCAGACGGCCGGGCATGTGGACCGCGTGCTGCTGGCCGGCACACGGATCGGCCTGGGCTTCATGGGCAGCATCGACAACCGCGTGGTCGGGCCCAACCTGTCGCTGCTGGTGGGGCTGGGCGCGTTCGGCCATTCGGGTTTCGGCGGCAGCTTCGGTTTCGCCGATCCGCAGGCCAGTTTGTCGTTCGGCTACAGCATGAACCGCATGGGCCCGGGTGCGGCGCTCAACGAGCGCGGCCAGAAGCTGGTGGACAGCACCTACCTGGCGCTCGGCCACACCTCCAGCAAGTACGGCTTCTGGATTTGAGCCGACGGCGAACGGCAGACGCATGGGGGACTGCGCGACGCTTGCGCGGCACAGCGGCGCGGTCTAGCATTGCCTCCAAGCCGCCTGGTGCGGCATTGGGGTTGCCAGCGATGCCACTGTCCACGATGCCTGCGAACGCCGCCGCGCCAAGCAGGTCGCGTTTCAGCGCATGGTTTCAGACCAACGAGGCGGAGGAGGCCAGCGGCTTCCTGGCGCGCCTTTATGCCACGCCGCATTCGCTCGAACTGCAGCACGGCAAGGGCCTGGACATGCGCCTTCACGGGTTCAACGTCGGCCGTCTTGGCGTCAGCCGCGTGCAATACGGCGTGCCGGCGATCGCCTGGGTGGAAGAAGCGCGGCGCACCGCGTGGATGTTCTCGACGGTGCTGCAGGGCAGCTGTCGCCTGGGCCGCGACCCGGTGGTGTACGGTACCGGCGAGGCTGCGGTCTATGCACCGAGCGCCAACCATGAGATTCGCATGTCCGCGGACCTCGCCTTGGTGAACCTGAGGGTCGAAGACGCCGATATGGCCAGCGCCTGCCGCGCGCTGCTCGGCTCCGACCTGGCGCACGGACTTCGCTTTGACGCCATCAAGCCGGATGCCGAGGCCGACAAGCCCGGTTTTCGGCACTTGCTCGCACGCATGGAGCTGACGCCGCAGTACACCCAGGCCGGCGCCGAAAAGCTCGACCAGGCCTTGCAGGAGGCCGCATTGTTCGAGCTGCTGCTGCTCTGGCCCAACTCCTATACGCGCTACATGGGCCAGGACGCGGCCCTGCCGCGCTCCACGCGTCTGGCGCGCGACTACATCCATGCGCACGCAGCCGATTCGCCCACGCTGGCCGAGATCGCCGCAGCCGCGGGTGTTGGCGCGCGGGCGCTCGCCCTGGGCTTCAAGCGCCACCTGCGCATGTCGCCGATGCGCTATCTGCTGCAGTGCCGACTCGACGGGGTGCGCGAGGCGTTGCAGCGGCAGGGCGACCGCCACACCGTGACGGATCTCGCGTTTGCCTGGGGCTTCTTCAATCTCGGCGATTTCGCCGCGCGCTATCGCGAGCGCTTTGGCGAACTGCCCCACGAGACGCGGCTCAGGCGCACGCGCTGAGGGCTTTCAGGTCGGCGTTCCGGCCGACCTTCACCTTGGCACAGCCCCATACACTTGCCGCATGCCTTCACAACGGTTTGACCGCATCGATGCCTTGCGTGCCCTGGCCATGGCCTGGATGACGCTCTTTCATTTCTGCTACGACCTCAACTATTTCGGCTACTGGAAGCAGGCCTTTCTGACCGACCCGTTCTGGACCTGGCAGCGCACCGGCATCGTGAGCCTGTTCCTGTTTTGCGCAGGGCTTGGGCAAGCAGTGGCCGTGCACCAGGGCCAGAGCTGGCCACGCTTCTGGAAACGCTGGGCCCAGGTGGCGGGCGCTGCGCTGCTGGTCTCGCTCGGCTCGGCGCTGATGTTCCCGCGCACCTTCATCTACTTTGGCGTGCTGCACGGCATCGCCGTCATGCTGCTGATCGTGCGCCTCACCGCCGCCTGGGACCGCCGTTGGCTGTTGCTTGTGGGCGCTGCGGCGATCGCTTCCAAATTCGTCGCGCCGCTTGTTCTGGGCGAGGGCGCGGCAGCCGAGCTCTTTAACGGAAGGGCGCTCAACTGGCTGGGCTGGATCACGAAAAAGCCGGTGACCGAGGACTATGTGCCATTGCTTCCGTGGCTGGGCGTGATGTGGTGGGGCATGGCCGCCGGCAGTTGGCTGCTGGCGCGCCGGCCACACTGGTTGCAGTCCGCCGCGCGCGGGCCGGCGCGGCGCGTGGCCCGGCTGGGCCGCTACAGCCTGAGCTACTACTTGCTGCACCAGCCGGTGTTGATTGGCGCGTTGATGGCCTTCGGCTGGGCGAGCCGGCAAATGTGAAGGCGTAAAAAAAGCGGCCGAAGCCGCTTTTTGATTACTCCACCTTCGCCTTCTCGCGCAGGTCCTGCTGGAACTTTGCGAGTTTTTGCTGCTGCAGTTGCTGGCTGATTTGCGGCTTGAGTTCTTCGAACTTGGGCAACTGGGCTTCACGCACATCGTCCAGGCGGATGATGTGGTAACCGAACTGGCTTTTCACCGGCACATCGGTGGTCTGGCCCTTGTTGAGCTTGACCAGGCCTTCGGTGAATTCCTTCACATAGCTGCTGGGGTTGGCCCAGTCGAGGTCGCCACCCTTGGCGGCCGAGCCCGGGTCCTTGGACTGCTTCTTGGCGATGTCCTCGAACTTGCCGCCCTTCTTGAGGCTGGCGAGGATGGCCTTGGCTTCTTCTTCCTTTTCGACCAGGATGTGGCGAACCTTGTATTCCTTGCCGGCGCTGGCCGCAACGAACTTGTCGTACTCGGCCTTGACGTCTTCGTCGGTCACGGGGTTGTTTTTCTGGAAATCGGTGAACAGCTCGCGGATCAGGATGGTCTGGCGTGCCAGATCAAGCTGGCCCTTGAAATCGTCGGTGTTCTCCAGGCCGCGCTTTTGCGCTTCCTGCAGGAAAATCTCGCGGGCAATGACTTCGTCGCGAATCTGGCCTTGCAGCTCGGGCGTCACCGGCCGGCCCGAACGGGCGACCTGCTGGGCCAGCAAATCCATGCGCGCCTTGGGAACAGCCTTGCCATTGACGATGGCCAGGTTCTGTGCGGCGGCGGGCAGCGCGATCGCGCCGAACAAGGTTACGGCGGCAAGCGCCGAAAAAATCTGCTTTCTCATGGTTCTACCTTCATGGTCCTTAGGGGGTGGCGCGCCGATTGCAAGCCGAGGAACGGGTGCCAAGCGTGGCGCGGATCAGAGTACTTCAATGGCGATGGCATGAACGCCCTGGTCAATGAAATCTTGGAGCGCATCATACACAAGGCGATGACGCGCCAAACGGGGGCGATTTGTAAACAAAGGTGAGGCAATTCGCACGCGGAAATGCGTGCCGAAACCGGTGCCATTGGCCCCCGCATGGCCTGCATGCGCGGCACTTTCATCGAGCACTTCAAGCGCGGTGGGTTGCAGCGTTTGCTGCAAGCGCTGCGCCAGTTGTTCGGCAGAGTGCGACATCTTGGCTCGCCTCAAGTCCGCGGTTCGTCCGACTGCAGGTAGCGCGAGATGTACAAGCCCTGGGCGATGATGAAGGCCAGCGGGAACGCATAGCCCCAGAGCTTGAAATTGACCCAGGCTTCCGTGCTGTAGTAGGCCGCCACATAGCCGTTCAGAGCGGCCATGAAGGCGCTATAGATGACCCAGGCCACATTCAGGCGCATCCAGACCGGATCGGGCAGGGTGAGCTGGCTGCCCAGCAGGCCCTTGAGGAAGTTTTTCTTGAAGCCCCACAGCGCCAGGCCCAGCCCGACCGCGATTGCAGCATACAGCACCGTGGGTTTCCATTTGATGAAGCGCTCGTCCTGCAGCACCAGGGTCAGCGTGCCGAAGGCCAGCACCAGCACCAGCGTGATCTTGTGCATGGCCTGCAGCTTGCGGTCGATGGCATAGATCACCGCCATCTGCACCAGGGTGGCTGCCATCAGCACGGCCGTGGCCACATAGATGTCGTAGAACTTGTAGGCCCCGAAGAACAGCAGGATGGGGACAAAATCGATGAGTGCTTTCATGGGCGAAGAGAAAGGATCAGATCCAGGCGGCGCGTGGCCAATCCCTGATTATCGGGGTTTGAAATCCAGCGAAGCCGAATTCATGCAGTAGCGCAGGCCGGTGGGGGTGGGGCCGTCTTCAAACACATGGCCCAGGTGCGCGCCGCACTGCGAGCACAGGGTTTCGGTGCGCACCATGCCGTGCGCGCGGTCCACATGCTCTTCGATCGCGCCGGGCGCTACGGCTTCCGAGAAGCTCGGCCATCCGCAGCCGGCATCGAATTTCGTGCCCGAGTCGAACAACTTGTTACCGCAACAGACGCAGGCGTAGGTGCCGGCGTCCCAGTTGGTTTCGTATTTGCCGGTGAAGGGGCGCTCGGTCGCCGCATGGCGGGTGACCTGGAAGGCCGAGGGTTCCGCGCCTTTCTCGGCCAGCAATGCCTTCCATTCGGCGTCGGTCTTTTCGATCTTGTGGCTCATGATGAACAGCTGATCTCGATAGTGGAAGCCCAGTCGGGCGGGAAGTCGGCGTAGCTTTCGAACCCCGGGTGTTCGTCAAATGGGGCTTGCAGCAGCGTCAACAAGGTGCTGACTCCCGAAAAGTCCTTTAGTTTCGCGTTTCGAATGGCTTGTTCACCCAAATGGTTGCGCAGCACGAACTTCGGGTTGGTCTTGAGCATCCTTTCAGCTGCGCTGGCATCGGAGCCAAGACGCTGCGCATACCGCGGCAGCCAGGCATCGAAATCTTCGCGCGAAAGGAACAGGTCGCGCACGGTGGAGGCGTCGGCGCCGGCAACGTGGTGGCTCAGGCGCCGCCAGAAGATGGTGTAGTCGACCTTGTCCTTGGCCAGCAGTTTCAGGATGGACTCGATCAGCTCCCGGTCCGCCGCGTATGCCTCCGCCAGGCCGAGCTTGGCGCGCATGCGGCTTTCCAGCTCGCGCGGGAACACCGTCTTGTAGGACTCCAGCGCCGCCAGCGCCAGCTCCTGCTCCGCGATCAGGGGCAGCAAGGCCTGGCCCAGGCAGAACAGGTTCCAGTAGGCGATGTTGGGCTGCTTGTTGTAGGCGTAGCGGCCCTGCTCGTCGCTGTGGTTGCAGACGTGGCCCGGATTGAAAGCGTCCAGGAACTGGAACGGGCCGTAGTCGATGGTCAGGCCCAGGATGCTCATGTTGTCGGTGTTCATCACGCCGTGGCAAAAGCCCACCGCCTGCCATTGCGCAACCATGGCGGCCGTGCGTTCGCTCACCGCTTCCAGCAGCGCCGCATAAGGGTTGCCCGCAAATTTCTCGGTCGCGCGGCAGGCCGGGTAATAGCGGTCTATGACGTAGTCCGCCAGCACCTTCAGCGGCCCGTATTGCTCGTGGGCGGAGAAATGCTCGAAGTGGCCAAAGCGGATGAAGCTGGGCGCCACACGGGTGACCACGGCCGAGGTTTCGATCTCCTCTCGGCGCACCGGGGCATCAGAACCGGTCACGCACAGCGCGCGCGTGGTCGGGATGCCCAGGGCATGCACGGCCTCGCTGCACAGGAACTCGCGGATGCTGGAGCGCAGCACCGCGCGGCCGTCGCCCATGCGCGAGTAGGGCGTGAGGCCGCCGCCCTTGAGCTGAAGTTCCAGCCCGCCGGCGGTTTCGCCCAGCAGCAGGGCGCGGCCATCGCCCAGCTGCCCGGCCCAGACGCCGAACTGGTGGCCACTGTAGACGCTGGCCAGCGGGCGCGTTCCGGCGATGTGCAGGTTGCCGGTGAAGGCCTCCAGCCCGGCGCCCGACGCCAGCCAGGACTCATCCAGCCCAAGTTCTCTTGCCACTGGCCGGCTGACGGCCACCCAGTAGGGGTCGGGCAGGGGCCGGGCTTTCAGCTCGGTATGGAAATCCGCGCCGAGATCGGCAAAGCGGTTTGCCCAGGTCAAGCCCAGGTCGATTTCAGTCAGCTTGTCAGCGCGCATGTCCATGGCCTGGATTGTCTCGCAGACGGCTGATCCGCCGCGCGCGCAGGGGCTTCGGCGCAGAACCCGTGCTTTCAGTTCGCTTCAGTAGCTGTGGGCGCTTCGGCGAACAGCTGGTTGCGGTACTGCCCGGGCGACACGCCGAACCAGCGTTTGGCAGCACGAAAGAAGTTGCTGGAGTCGACAAACCCCAACCGGTCGGCGACCTCGGCCAGCGCATAGCGCTTGTCGGCCAGGTATTGGGCGGCCAGCTCGCGCCGCGTTTCGTCGAGCAAATGCTGGAAGCTGTTGGCCTCGGCCTGCAGGCGGCGCTGCAGCGTGCGGTCGGTCAGCTGCAGCGCCGCGGCCACGTCTTCGCGCCGCGGTTCGCCCAGGTGCAGGCGATGCGCGATCTCGTTGCGCACGCGCTGCACCGTGCTTTGCTGGCCAAGGTGGTCCATGCGGTCGGCCACCAGGCGCTCATGCACTTCGTAAAGGGCCGGATTGCGTGTTGGAATAGGGGCTTGCAAGTCGGCGCTGCCAAGCAGGACACGATTGACCGGCTGGCCGAAGCGCACCGGGCAGAGAAAAGTTTCGCGGTAGCGCTCAACGCCAGTCGGCGCGGGAAAGACGAATTCACAGGCCAGGGGTTGCAGTTCGCGCCGGCTCAGCCAGTTGCACAGCATCAGCAAGGTGAGCATTCCAAATTCCACCCGTTGCCGCGGCACCGGACGCCTGGTGCCGATGTGCCCGAGCACCAGCCAGTGGCCGCGCGCGTCGGGCAGCACCTCCAGCGTGGCCCCATCGGACACCACGGCCAGGTAACGCGCCAGCCGCTCAAAGCCTTCGAGCAAGGTGGCGCTGGAGAGCATGGCATAGCCGACCACGTCGAGGTTGCCATAGCTGGCGGCGAGCTCGCGGTTCAGCCCGAGATTGGGTTTGCCCGAGCGCGCCACGGCCAGCTCCCAAAGCTGGCTGATGGTGTCGACCGAGAAGCGCGCGTCAGGGTCTTGCAGCGCGCGGAAATCCAGCCCGACCTCGGCAAACAGCGCGGGCACCTCCAGGCCCTCGGCTGCGAACATGTCCGCCACGCCCTTGAGCCAGGCGGCGGAGCTGGTGCGAATGTTGTCCTGGTGGTGCTGCGAAGTCACTGGTTTGGCGCGCTTGTGATACAGGTGAACCGCATGCTTGTCCCTAGAATTTTTGTGCGCGGCGGCGTGCGTAGTTTGGCGCGCGCCGCTGGATTGCGCAAACCCATGCTAACCCGATAGAGGAGACAACCCGATGAACAACATGGCAAAGTACGGCCTGCTAGCCGCAGTGGCGCTGACGGCGCTGGTGGCGGCGTGCGGCGGCTCGTCAGCCGGCCCCGAAGTGCGCGACACGCTCTATGGCAAGGTGCAGGGCGTGGACGACGCCGCCAAGAGCGGCACCTACTTCTGGAAAGGCATCCCGTTCGCCAAGCCACCGGTCGGCGCGCTGCGCTGGAAGGCGCCGGTGGAGCCAGACATCTGGAGCGGCACGCGGGACACGCGCAGCTTCGGCAACGCCTGCCTGCAAAACGGCCGCATCTATGGCCCTGGCGCGAACAACACCTTCGACAACACGATCGCGACCACGCTGAACACGCCGGTGGGCAGCGAAGACTGCCTCTCGCTGAACGTCTGGCGTCCGGCCAGCGGTGAAAACAACCTGCCGGTCATCCTGTTCATCCATGGCGGCAGCAACATCTCGGGCTATACGGCCGATCCGGTCTACGACGGCGCCAGCCTGGCCAAGACGGCGAATGCAGTCGTCGTCACCGCGAACTACCGGCTCGGCGTGTTGGGCTTCTTCAGCCTGGCGCAGCTCAAAGGTGGCACGAACCCGAGCGACGACTCGGGCAACTTCGCGATCCTGGACAACCTGCAGGCGCTGAAGTTCATCAACAAGAACATCGCCAATTTCGGCGGCAACGCGGGCAATGTGACCTTGATGGGTCAATCCGCCGGCGCCATCAACGTCTGGGCGGTGATGGCATCGCCGCTGGCGGGCGGCGGGCTGTTCCACAAGACCATTCCGCTCTCCGGCGGCATCTCCCTGGCCAGCAACCTGCCGGTGGGCACCATACCGACACTCAGCCCCGCCAGCACCTACGCGACGCAAGGCAACGGCTTGCTCGCGCAACTGCTCATCGCCGACGGCAAGGCGACCGACACGGCCGGTGCACTGGCCTATGCCGCGACGCAAACCAGCGCGCAGATCGCGGACTACCTGCGCGCCAAGGACGGCAAGACCATTCTCACCACGGTGCTGACCAAGGGCTTGGGCGGCTCCGGCCCGATTCCCGAAGGCACGGTGGTGCCGACGGACCCGATTGCCGCCTTCGCCTCCGGCAAGTACCAGAAGGTGCCCGTGCTCACCGGCATGACCGGCGAGGAAGGCAAGCTCTTCGCTCCCTTCCTGACGCTGCTGGGCGGCAAGCCCGGTATCAAGATCAGCGACGCGGACCGCTTTGCGATGATGCAGAACTTCAACCCCGACGCGCCCACCGCGTTGACCTCGGCCGACATCCTGGACGCTTCCTACCTGCCCGTGACCACGCCGGTGACCGGCTACAACGCCAAGACGGCGCTGCTCGGAAGCATCTTCATTTCGGCCAGCCGCGACAACGTCTTGAATACGCTGATCGGTCAGCAGTCCAATGTGTGGCACTACCAGTTCAACTGGGCGCAGGAGCCGGCCCCGTGGAACGAGGTCTATGGTGCCGCCCACGCGTTTGACTTGCCGTTTCTGTTCAATACGTTCGGGCCTTCGGTGTTTGCCAATGCCGCCAACAGCACGGCCAACCGGCCGGGCCGGCTGGCCTTGTCCAGCGCGATGATGGGCAGCATCGCGGCGTTTGCGCGCAATGGCGATCCGAACCATGCGGGTCTGGGCGTGACGTGGCAGCCGTGGCCGAAGAAGGTCTTGTTCGATGCCAGCCTGGCGCAGGCGCAGATCACGGCACCGTGATTTCAGTCCTGGGAGGCTGCAAGGTACGCCGACAGCGCCTCGCCATCCGTGATCGCAACGCCGCCGAACGCGAGCGACACCAGGCCGCGCTGCTCCAGCGAGCGCAGCACGCGGTTCACGGTCTGGCGCGAAAGGCCCGCCAGGTGGCCCAGCTCCTCCTGGGTCAGGCTGACCCGCCGCATGCCAGGCCAGAACAGCGGGCTCAGGTACTGCGCGACCCGGTGTTCCGGGTTGCGCAGCCGTCCGGCTTCGATGATCGTCATGGCTTGCGCCAGCCGCAGATTCATCTGCGCCACCAACGCCTGGTTGAACGCCAGGTCCGATGCGCGCAGCGCCTCGACTTCGGCCCGCGGCAGGCACAGCAGTTCGCTGTCGCGCAGCGCGATCACGTCGTAGCGCCGCGGCTCGGTCCTAAGCACCGAGCCTTCGCCAAACCATTCGCCGCTGGGCACGCCCAGGAAGACCGAGAAGCGGCCTTTCACCGACGGGCTCTGCAGCTTGACCAGGCCGCTCAACACGGCATACCAGCCGTCTACCGGCGCGCCCGCGGCCAGCAGTACCTCGCCCTTCTTGCCGGAGCGCGTGAACGCATGCTGCGCGATGCGGTCTTGCACCTCCATGGCCAGGGATGCGTACCAGGGCTGGGCCTGCAGAAAGCGGCTGACGGGACTGAGGGTGTCGTGAAACATGGCGGCATTGTCCTGCAGCGTGATGCATGCGCGGCGGCGCGCGCCACTACGGGTAACTACCAGGAGTTTGTCTACAAGGCGACAGGAGTTGCCTTGGGCGCCACAGCGGGCCACACTGCGGGCGAGACACTACGATTCGACATCCCGTAATTTCCCCAAGTTTTTTTCCAAGGAGAACCCATGCTGGGTCTGATGCAAAGCCAACCGCTTTTGATCTCGTCGTTGATCGATTTCGCCGAACGCCACCATGGCGACGCCGAAATCGTTTCGCGCCGCGTCGAAGGCGACATCCACCGCTACACTTGGCGCGACGTGGCGACCCGGGCACGCCAGGTGGCCCATGCGTTGGACGGCTTGAAAATTCCATCCGGCGGCCGCGTGGCGACATTGGCCTGGAACGGCTATCGCCACCTGGAGCTGTACTTTGGCGTGAGCGGCTCCGGCCGCGTGCTGCACACCATCAACCCGCGCCTGCATCCCGAGCAGATCGCCTGGATCGCCAACCATGCCGAAGACCAGGTGCTGTGCTTTGACGTGAGTTTCTTGCCCATCATCCAGGCCGTGCACGCCAAGTGCACAACGATCAAGCACTATGTCGCGCTGTGCGACGCCGACAAATTGCCTGCCGACAGCGGCATCCCCAACCTGGTCAGCTATGAAGCCTGGATCGGCAGCCAGCCCAGCAAATACACCTGGCCGGTGTTCGATGAAAACTCCGCCTCCAGCATGTGCTACACCAGCGGCACCACGGGCAACCCCAAGGCGGCGCTGTACAGCCACCGTTCGACCATCCTGCATGCCTATGCGGCAGCGCTGCCCGACGTGATGTCGATCAGCGCGCGCGACGCCATCCTGCCGGTCGTGCCGATGTTCCATGTCAATGCCTGGGGCATTCCCTATTCGGCCGCGCTCACCGGTGCCAAGCTGGTGTTTCCCGGCCCCGCGCTGGACGGCAAATCGGTCTATGAACTGATCGAGGCCGAAAAGGTCAGCTATGCCGCGGGTGTACCCACGGTCTGGCAGATGTTGCTGGGCCACATGAAGCCGGGCAATCTGCGCTTCTCGACCCTGAAGCGCACCGTGATCGGCGGCTCGGCCTGCCCGCCCGCGATGATCGCCGCCTTCAATGACGACTACGGCGTGGAAGTGCTGCACGCCTGGGGCATGACCGAGATGTCGCCCCTGGGCACGCTGTGCACGCTGAAGAACAAACACCTGAACATGTCGGCCGAGGACAAGATGAAGATCCGCCTGAAGCAGGGCCGGGCGATCTACGGCGTGGACATGAAGATCGTGGGCGAAGACGGCGAGGAAGCCGTCTGGGACGGCAAGGCCTATGGCGACCTGTATGTCAAGGGCCCGTGGATCGTGCGCGAATACTTCAAGGGCGAGGGCGGCGACCCGCTGGTGGACGGCTGGTTTCCCACCGGCGACGTGGCCACCATCGACCCCGACGGCTACATGCAAATCACCGACCGCAGCAAGGACGTGATCAAGTCCGGCGGCGAATGGATCAGCTCGATCGAGATCGAGAACATCGCCGTTGCGCATCCGGCCGTGGCCATGGCCGCGTGCATCGGCGTGAAGCACCCCAAGTGGGACGAGCGGCCGATTGTCGCCGTGGTGAAAAAACCCGGCGCCGAGGTTTCGCGCGAGGAGCTGCTCAAGTTCTTCGAAGGCAAGACCGCCAAGTGGCAGATTCCGGATGACGTGGTTTTCGTCGACGCCATTCCGTTGGGCGCCACCGGCAAGATGCTCAAGACCCGGCTGCGCGAACAGCTCAAGGATTACAAGCTGCCCAATTCCTGATGCGCCTTGGCTTGGTGCATTGCGGCAATTCAGTCACCTCGGCGATAGCGCGTAGGGGCAATCCCTTAGCGCTGCACTGCACAAAACTTGTACTCTCGATTCGTTTTTGTTCCCTGGAGACACTTCATGAAATTCACAATCAAAATCGTTGCTGCGACCGCGGCATTGGCTTGTTCCGGACTGGCGTTCGCGCAAAAGGGCGAGACCGTCAAGATCGCCCACATCGATCCCTTTTCTGGACCGTTTGCCAACGTGGGCCAGAACCAGCTCAAGAGCTGGCAGTTCGTTGCGGAAACGAAAAACGGCGCCAAGAATCCCGCCGGCGTCAACTTCGAGATCGTCGGCTTCGACAACAAGGGTTCGCCACAGGAAAGCCTGAACTCGCTCAAGGCCGCAATCGACCAGGGCATCCGCTATGTCACCCAGGGCAATGGCTCGGGTGCCGCCCTGGCTATTTCCGACGCCGTGCAAAAGCACAATGAGCGCAACCCCGGCAAGGAAGTGGTGTACCTGAACTACGCCGCCGTGGACCCCGCACTGACCAACGAGAAATGCAGCTACTGGCACTTCCGCCTGGACGCGGACACCTCCATGAAGATGGAGGCGCTGACCAGCTTCATGAAGGACCAGGCCGCCGTCAAGAAGGTGTTCCTGCTCAACCAGAACTATTCGCACGGCCAGCAAGTCTCCAAGTACTTCAAGGAAGGCATGGCGCGCAAGCGTCCCGATGTGCAGATCGTCGGCGACGACCTGCATCCGCTGGGCCAGGTCAAGGACTTCGCCCCGTATGTGGCCAAGATCAAGCAGTCCGGCGCGGACACCATCGTGACGGGCAACTGGGGCGCCGACATGACCCTGTTCGTCAAGGCGCTCAACGATGCCGGCCTCAAGGTGCCGCTGTACGCCTACTATGCCGGCGTGACCGGCACGCCCACGGCGCTGGCCGCCGGCGGCAACATGGATGTGAGCCAGATCGCCATCAGCCACTCGAACTACAAGGACGAGCTGGGCAAGATGCGCGTTGAATTCAAGAAGAAGTTCAACGACGACTACTACACCTTCCAGACCTACAACGGCATCGTGATGCTCGCCGAAGCCATGGCCAAGGCCAAGAGCACCGACCCGGTGAAGGTTGCCGCGGCCATGGAAGGCCTGCGCTTCAAGGGCTTCAATGGCGATGCTGAAATGCGCAAGGCCGACCACCAGCTGCAGCAGCACATGTTCGTCAGCAAGTGGACCAAGGCCGATGCGAAGAACCCGTACAGCGAAGAGAACACGGGCTTCAACTTCAACCCGGTGAAGATGCTGGAACCCTATGTGGCATCCACGCCGACTTCCTGCCAGATGAAGCGTCCCTCCGCCTCCTGAGACGCTTGCGCCCATCCAACGCCGGGTGCGATTTAGGGGCGAGCAAGCTCCTAGCCATCCGGCGTTGCCGTTTTCCGCTCCCGCGCTCCCGCGCATCCGCGCCACGGCCATTCGCCTCCACCCAATAGGTACAGCATGGAGTTTTTCACCATATCCCTCCTGAACGGAATGAGCTACGGCTTGCTCCTGTTCATGCTGAGCTCCGGCCTCACGCTGATCTTCAGCATGATGGGCGTGCTCAACTTCGCGCACGCGAGTTTCTACATGCTGGGCGCCTATTTCGCCTACAGCGTGACCGACCTGGTCGGCTTCTGGCCGGCGCTGGTGGTCGCACCCTTGCTGGTGGGAGTTGCGGGCGCGGCGTTCGAGCGCTTTTGCCTGCGCCGCGTGCACAAGTTCGGGCATGTGCCCGAGCTACTCATCACCTTCGGCCTGAGCTACATCATCCTGGAGCTGGTGCAGCTGGTGTGGGGCCGCAGCTCGGTGGACTACCGCGTGCCTGCCGCACTGGACGGCCCCTTGTTCACCTTGTTCGGCACGCAGTTTCCGATGTACCGCGGCTTCATGATGTTGGTCGCGGTGCTGATGCTGATCTCCATCTGGCTGCTGCTCACGCGCACGCGCATCGGCCTGGTGATCCAGGCGGCGCTGACGCATCCCGAAACGGTGGAGGCGCTGGGGCACAACGTACCGCGCGTCTTCATGCTGGTCTTCGGCGGCGGCGCCGCGCTGGCGGGCCTGGCCGGCGTCATCGGCGGCAATGCCTTTGTGACCGAGCCGGGCATGGCCGCGACGGTGGGTTCGGTGATTTTCGTGGTCGTGGTCGTCGGTGGCATGGGCTCCCTGGCTGGCGCCTTCCTGGCCTCGGTCCTGATCGGCGTGATCCAGACGTTCGCCGTTGCCGTTGACAGCTCGCTGCTCGGCGCCGCCGGCATGTTCGGCGCAACCATCACGCCGGACACGTTTGGCTACTCGCTGTGGAAGCTCAAGATCAGCCAGGTGGCGCCGATCCTGCCCTATCTCTTCCTGGTGCTGATCCTGATCTTCCGGCCCAAGGGCCTCCTGGGTACACGGGAGGGATAAGAAAAATGTCAGCCAACCACTACCAATTCAAACCCTTCAACATCGGCCGCTGGATCGTCTGGAGCCTGTTCGCGCTGCTGCTCCTGGTCTCGCCGATGATTTTCACCAGCAGCCTGAGCCACACCATGCTCAGCCAGATGGGCATCGCCATCATCGTCTGCCTGAGCTACAACATGCTGCTGGGGCAGGGCGGCATGCTCAGCTTCGGCCACGCGGTGTACTCGGGCCTCGGCTCGTTCCTGGCCATTCATTCGCTGAACCTCATCAGCGGCGGCCAGTTGCCGATGCCGGTCAGCCTGACCCCCATCGTCGGCGGCGTGGCGGGGGCGATCTTTGCCGTCCTGCTGGGCTGGGTCACGACCAAGAAATCGGGCACCACGTTCGCCATGATCACGCTGGGCATTGGCGAGCTGGTCTGGGCCATGTCGCTGATGTTCCCGGAATTCTTCGGCGGCGAAGGCGGCGTCTCGGGCAATCGCGTCGCCGGCCCGAAAGTCCTGGGCATCACCTTTGGCCCGCAGGTGCAGCTGTACTACCTGATCGCGATCTACACCTTCATCTGCACGGGACTGATGTTCGCCTTCACGCGCACGCCGCTGGGCCGCATGCTGAATGCGGTACGCGACAACCCGGAGCGCGTGGAGTTCGTCGGCTACGACACCCAGCGCGTGCGTTATATCGCCTTTATCATCGCGGCCTTCTTCGCCGGGATCTCCGGCGGCCTGGCGGCGCTGAACTTCGAGATCGTGACCTCCGAGGTAGTGAGCGGCTACCGCTCCGGCGCCTACCTGCTGTTCACCTTCCTTGGCGGCGCGACGTTCTTCTTCGGCCCGATCATCGGCGCCATCCTGATGGTGCTGGCGTTCGTGCTGCTCAGTGAATTGACCAAGGCCTGGCTGCTGTATCTGGGCCTGGTCTTCCTGTTCATGGTGATGTACGCGCCCGGCGGCATTGCCAGCCTGATCATGATGAACCTGCGTGTCGCAGCCTTCGGCAAGCTTCGGCAACTGTGGGTCAGCTACCTGGCGCTTGCCGTCACCGCCTTCATCGTTCTCATCGGCGCGGCCGCAATGATCGAGATGGTCTACCACCTGCAGCTCAATGCCGCGCTCGGGTCGGAACTCAAGTTCATGGGCGTCACGCTCGATGCCAAGGGCCTGAACAGCTGGTTTGGCGCGGGCTTCGTGATGCTCACGGGTGTTGCCATGTTCGAAGTGACGCGCCGGCAGTTTGCGCGCGAGTGGGGCGCGATCCAGGAATTCATCGAAAAAGAAATCAAGCGTCGGGAGGCTCTGGGATGAGCTACGCACTAGAACTGAAAGACCTGCGCAAGAGCTTCGGCAAAACCGAAATCATCCGCGGCGCCAACCTGGCGGTGACCGCGGGCGAGCGCATCGCCATCATCGGGCCCAATGGCGCGGGCAAGTCCACGCTGTTCAACCTGATCAGCGGCCGCTTCGAGCCCACCAGCGGCGACGTACTGCTCAACGGCCATCGCATCAACGGCAGGAAGCCCTTCGAAATCAATCGCCTGGGCCTGTCGCGCAGCTTCCAGATCACCAACATCTTCCCCAAGCTCAGCGTGTTCGAGAACCTGCGCTGCGGCGTGCTCTGGAGCCTGGGCTACAAGTACAGCTTCTGGAAGTTCCTGGCCGACCTGGACGACGCGAACGAGCGGGCCAACGACTTGATGGCCATGATCAAGCTCGACCGCAAGCACGATGTGCTGGCGATGAACCTGACCTATGCCGAGCAGCGGGCGCTGGAAATCGGCATCACCATTGCCGGCGGGGCCAACGTGATCCTGCTGGACGAGCCGACCGCGGGCATGAGCAGGAGCGAAACCAAGCGCTTCATCAGCCTGATCAAGGAGGTGACGGTGGGCAAGACCCTGCTGACAGTCGAACACGACATGGGCGTGGTGTTCGGCCTGGCCGACAAGATTGCCGTGGTGGTCTACGGCGAAGTCATCGCCTTCGACACCCCCGACGCCGTGCGCGCCAATCAGCGCGTGCAGGAGGCCTATCTGGGCTCTTCTGTCGCAGACCAACAGGCGGGAGGGCACTGAAATGAAACCTTTCCTCTCTATTCGTCGCGTTTTTGTGCGTGAAGTGCGTGGGTCAGGGTTCTGTTCAGGGCGCGATCACGCCGACGGCGTACTCTGCTCCGCGAATGTCCCCCGCTCGGCCTATGGCCGAAGCTCCTCCTTTATTTCGCTGCGCAGAGCACACCATCGGCGTGATCGTTCAGAGCACAGGTTGATCGACCGCAAAACCACAGCGTGCCCTCGTGCGCAGGGCACCGGGTGCTCCCCGCAGCGAAATAAAGGAGGAGCCGAAGGCGGGGGACATTCGCGGAGGGGAGCACCCGGTGTCCTGTGCACGCACCCCGAACGCACGCGGGTGGTGCAATCCATCATGGAAAACTGACATGCTAAAGATCGAAAACCTCCACGCGTTCTATGGCAAGAGCCACGTGCTGCACGGCGTTCACTTCGAAGTGAATCCCGGCGAGATCGTGGCCCTGCTCGGGCGCAACGGCTCCGGCCGCTCGACCACGGCCAAGGCCATCATGGGCATGGTCGACTGCACCGGCGTGGTCGACTGGAAGGGTCAGCACACCCTGGGCAAGAAGGCCTACGAGATTGCCCATCTGGGCATCGGCTACGTGCCCGAGAACCGCGACATCTTCCCCAAGCTCACCGTGCACCAGAACCTGTTGCTGGGCCAAAAAGGATCGGGCAAGGGCAGCCGCTGGTCGTTTGATGACATGTACGAGATGTTCCCGCGCCTGAAGGAGCGCCAGCATACCGAGGCCGGCGTGCTCTCCGGCGGCGAGCAGCAGATGCTCACCCTGTGCCGCACCTTGATGGGCGACCCGGACCTGATCATCATCGACGAGCCGACCGAGGGCCTCGCGCCCAAGATCGTCGAACTCGTGGGCGAATACCTGAAGAAACTCAAGAACCGCGGAATTTCGGTGCTGCTGATCGAGCAGAAGCTGACCATCGCCATGGCGATTTCCGACCGGGCCCTGGTGATGGGCCATGGAAGCATCGTGTTTCAAGGAACCCCTGACACTTTGCGCGCCGACGCCTATATTCGTAAGGAATGGCTGGAGGTCTAGCCCACCCAAGGGCGCCTGTCCCTTACAAGACAAACGAGATTGCACTGCAACATAATCCTTCTACAATCAAAAACGAACGACCGTTCTTTTTATCTTTTTGAGGAACACCGGCATGACTGCTGAATACAAAGTTCACGGCGATGTGGCTGTGATTACCATGAACAACCCGCCGGTCAATGGCCTGGGTTTCGCAACACGCCAGGGCATCGCCGACGGTCTGGCCAAGGCCAATGCCGACGCAGCGGTCAAGGCCATCGTCGTCACCGGTGCCGGCAAGGCGTTCTCCGGTGGCGCAGACATCAAGGAATTCGGCAGCCCCAAGGCGCTGCAGGAGCCCAATCTGCTGAGCGTGATCCTCGCGCTCGAAAATTCATCCAAGCCTGTCGTCGCTGCCATCCATAGCGTGTGCATGGGCGGCGGCCTCGAGCTGGCGCTGGGTTGCCACTACCGCATCGCGGCGCCCGGCACCAATGTCGCGCTGCCCGAAGTCAAGCTGGGCCTCGTGCCCGGCGCCGGCGGCACGCAGCGCCTGCCGCGCGTGCTGGGCGTGGAAACCGCGCTCAACATGATCGTCTCCGGCGAGCCCGTCAAGAGCGAACTGCTCGCCACGCTGCCTGGCCAGAAGCTGTTCGACAAGTTGGCTGCTTCGCCCGAGTCGCTGGCCGAAGAGGCCCTGGCCTTTGCCCGCTCGGTGGCCGATGCGCGCCCGCTGCCCCTGGTGCGCGACCTGAAGGCCAAGCATCCGAATGGCGACGCCTACTTCCAGTTCGCGCGCAACATGGTCAAGGGCATGTCCAAGAATTTCCCTGCGCCCGGCAAATGCGTGGACGCCGTGGAAGCCGCGACCAAGAAGAAGTTCGACGAAGGCATGGCCTTCGAGCGCGAGCTCTTCATCAACCTGATGTGGACGCCCGAGTGCCGCGCACTGCGCCATATCTTCATGGCCGAGCGCGCTGCCTCCAAGATTCCCGATGTGCCGGAAGACACGCCGCAACGCGCCATCAAGTCGGTAGCCGTGATCGGCGCCGGCACCATGGGTGGTGGTATCTCGATGAACTTCCTGAACGCGGGCATCCCGGTCAAGATTCTTGAAATGAAGCAGGACGCGCTGGACCGCGGCGTCGCCACGATCAAGAAGAACTACGAAGCCCAGGTCAAGAAGGGCAAGCTCAAGCAGGACAAGTACGAGCAGCGCGTGAACCTGTTGTCCACCACGCTGGACTACAACGACCTGAAAGACGCCGACATCGTGATCGAAGCGGTGTTCGAGGAAATGGGCGTCAAGGAAGCCGTGTTCAAGAAACTCGACGAAGTGATGAAGCCCGGCGCGATCCTGGCTTCCAACACGTCCACGCTGGATGTGAACAAGATCGCTTCGTTCACCAAGCGCCCGCAGGACGTCATCGGTACCCACTTCTTCAGCCCGGCCAACGTGATGAAGCTGCTGGAAGTGGTGCGCGGCGAGAAGACCGGCAAGGATGTGCTGGCCACGGTGATGGCGATGGGCAAGAAGATCAAGAAGACCTCGGTCGTCTCCGGCGTCTGCGATGGTTTCATCGGCAACCGCATGATCGAGCGCTACAGCCAGCAAGCCGGCTTCCTGCTCGACGAAGGCGCGACGCCGCAGCAGGTGGACAAGGCGGTCGAGAAGTTCGGCTTCGCCATGGGCCCGTTCCGCATGGGCGACCTGGCCGGCAACGACATCGGCTGGGCCATCCGCAAGCGCCGCGTGGTCGAGAAGCCGGACATGAAATACAGCAAGACGGCTGACCTGCTGTGCGAGCTGGGCCGCTTCGGCCAGAAGACCGGTGCGGGCTGGTACGACTACCAGGCAGGCAAGCGCGATGCCATCCCTTCCAAGCTCGTCGAGGACATGGTCGAGAAGCACCGCAAGGACGCCGGCATCACGCCACGCAAGATTTCCGACGAGGAAATCGTGCAGCGCCTGGTCTACGCCCTGGTCAACGAGGCAGCGCACATCCTGGAAGAGGGCATCGCTTCCAAGGCCAGCGACATCGACATGGTCTACCTGACCGGCTACGGCTTCCCGATCCATCGCGGTGGCCCGATGCTCTACGCCGACCAGATCGGCCTGTTCAACGTGGTGCAGAGCATGAACCGCTTTGCGCAGAACCCGCTGGACGACGGTGCCTTCTGGAAGCCGGCACCGCTTCTGGCCAAGCTCGCGGCAGAAGGCAAGACCTTCAACTAAGGCTGCAAGCACGATGATCAAGCGCGTGTTCCTGGTGCTGGCAGCCTTGGTGCTGCTCCTGGTGGCGGCCGTGGCCGCCAACACCTGGCGCCAGGGCTCGCGCCAGATCGACGTGCCGCCGGTGCCACCGCTGGCGCTGGACGAAAAAGCAGCGGCCGACCGCCTGGCCGGCTCGCTGCGTTTCAAGACGATCTCCAGCTATGACCAGCCCGAGGCCAATGCCGAGGAGTTCCGCAAGCTGCATGCGTACTTGCAGGAGCGCTTCCCCAAGACGCACGCGGCGCTCAAGCGCGAATTGGTCGGCGGCCTGAGCCTCTTGTACACCTGGCCCGGCACCGAGGCCGCGGCCAGGCCCGTGCTGCTGATGGCGCACCAGGACGTGGTGCCCATCGCGCCCGGCACCGAGAAGGACTGGAAGGCCGAGCCGTTCGCCGGCGAGGTGAAAGACGGCTTCATCTGGGGCCGTGGCTCCTGGGATGACAAGGGCAATCTCTTTGCGCAGATGGAGGCGGTGGAGACGCTGCTGGCCAGCGGCTTCAAGCCGCGCCAGACGATTTACCTCGCCTTCGGCCATGACGAAGAAGTCGGCGGGCTGCGCGGCGCGGTTGAAATCGCCAAGCTCATGCAGTCGCGCAACATCAAGCTCGACTATGTGCTGGACGAAGGCCTGCTGATCACCGACGGCATCATGCCGAACCTCGCCAAGCCCGCCGCGCTGATCGGCATTGCCGAGAAGGGTTACCTTTCGGTCGTGCTGCGCGTGCCAGCCACACCAGGCCACTCGTCCATGCCGCCGCCCAAGGGGACGAGCGCCATCGCGATGATGAGCGCCGCGCTGCGCCGCATCGAAGACGAACAACTGCCGGGCGGCATCCGCGGCGTGGCGCAAGAGATGTTTGCCACGCTCGCGCCCGAGATGAGCGGCTTCAGCCGTGTCGCGCTGACCAACCTGTGGCTGTTCGGCCCGATCGTGCAGGCCCAGCTTGAAAAGGGCGCCAGCACCAGTGCCATGCTGCGCACCACTACCGCCTTGACGATCGTGCAGGCCGGCAACAAGGACAACGTGCTGCCCGGCATCGCGGAGGCCACGGTCAATTTCCGCCTCTTGCCCGGTGACACGCAAGCCAGCGTGATGGCGCACGTCAAGGCCAAGGCGGCGAACGACCGGTTCGAACTGATCGCCTTGCCCGGTGCCGCGGAGGCCTCGCCGGTGTCGCCCACGCAGTCGTCGTCCTACCAGCTGATCAACAAGACCGTGCGCGAAGTGTTTCCCGGCACGCTGGTATCGCCGGGCCTGATGATCGGCGCGACCGACTCGCGCCATTTCCAGGCGGTCAGCGACCATATCTACCGCTTCTCGCCGGTGCGCGCCAAGCCCGAAGACCTCTCGCGCTTCCATGGCACGAACGAGCGCATGTCGGTCGCCAACTATGCCGAGCTGATCCGCTTCTATCACCAGCTGCTGCGCAACGGATCGCTGCCGCCGCAGTAAAGAATTTCGCTTCCAGTTTTCACCAGTTTCACATCCGACAGAGAAAGGACATCGCCATGACCAACGCCGTCATCGTTTCAACCGCCCGCACCCCGCTTGCCAAGAGCTGGAAAGGCGCCTTCAACATGACCCATGGCGCCACGCTCGGCGGCCATGCCGTGCAGCACGCCATCCAGCGCGCCGGCATTGACGCGGCCGAAGTCGAAGACGTCATCATGGGCTGCGCCAACCCCGAAGGCGCGACCGGCGCCAACATCGCGCGCCAGATCGCGCTCAAGGCCGGCTGCCCGATCACCGTATCGGGCGTGACCGTGAACCGCTTTTGCTCCTCGGGCCTGCAGACCATCGCCCTGGCCGCGCAGCGCGTGATTGCCGGCGAAGCCGACATCTTCGTGGCCGGCGGCGTTGAAAGCATCTCCTGCGTGCAGCAGGAAATGAACACGCACATGATGAAAGACCTCGCGCTGGAGAAGATGAAGCCCGAGATCTACTGGAACATGCTGCAGACCGCCGAGCAGGTGGCCAAGCGCTATAACATCGGCCGCGACGCGATGGACGAATACGGCGCCGCCAGCCAGCAAAAGGCTTCGGCCGCGCTGGCCGCGGGCCTGTTCGAAGCCGAGATCGCGCCGATCACCGTGACGGCAGGCGTTGCCGACCCGGTGATGGGCCTGCGTACCAAGGAAGTCACCGTCAGCAAGGACGAAGGCATCCGCGAAGGCACCACCAAGGAAGGCATCAGCGGCATCAAGCCCGCGATTCCCGGTGGCGTGATTTCGGCCGGCAACGCCAGTCAGTTCTCCGATGGCGCCGGCGCCATGGTGATCATGAACGAGACCCTGGCCGAGAAGCGCGGCTTGAAGCCGCTGGGCCGTTTCCTCGGCTTTGCCGTGGCCGGTTGCGAGCCCGATGAAATGGGCATCGGCCCGGTGTACGCCATTCCGAAGGTGCTGAGCCGCCTGGGCCTGAAGGTCAGTGACATCGACCTGTGGGAACTGAACGAAGCGTTTGCCGTGCAGGTGATCTACTGCCGCGACAAGCTCGGCATCCCGGGCGACCGCCTGAACGTCAACGGCGGCGCCATCGCGGTGGGCCACCCCTACGGCGTTTCCGGCCAGCGCCTGGCGGGCCACGCCCTGATCGAAGGCAAGCGCCGCGGCGCCAAGCGCGTGGTCGTGACCATGTGCATCGGCGGCGGCATGGGTGCGGCGGGCGTGTTCGAGGTGCTCTGACTTTGAACTTGTCATCCCGGGCTTGACCCGGGATCCATGGCTTCCCGCGGGGACCTTGGCTGGCGCGACGTGGATTGCGGGTCAAGCCCGCAATGACAAACCGGAAATCCTCCATGTCTCTTCGCCCCACCATCGACTTCCTGCTGTACCAATGGCTCGGCGCCGAGGCGCTGAACCAGCGCACGCGCTTTGCCGACCATTCGCGCGAGACCTTTGACGCGGTGCTGGACACCTGCGAGCGCATCGCCCGCGAGAAGTACGCGCCGTTCAATCGCACGGTGGACATTGAAGAGCCGCGCTTTGACGGCGAGAAGGTGATCCTGCCGCAGGCCACGCATGATGCGCACAAGGCCTTCGTCGGCTCCGGGATGCTGAGCGCGGCGCAGGACTACGAGATCGGCGGCATGCAATTGCCCTACACCGTGGAATCGGCCGCAAACGCCTTCTTCGCGATGGCCTCGGTGAGCATCGGCTCCAACATGCTGACCAAGGGCAATGCCGGCTTGTTGATGGTGCATGGCACGGCGCTGCAACAGGAAGTGTTCGCGCTCAATGAATTTTCCGGGCGCTGGGCCGGCACCATGTGCCTGTCGGAGCCGCAGGCTGGTTCGTCGCTGAGCGACGTGGCGACCAAGGCTGTGCCGGACGGCGAGGGGTTCGAGAGCGATCCGCTGGGCCCGCGCTACCGCCTGAAGGGCAACAAGATGTGGATTTCCTCGGGCGAGCATGAGCTTACCGAGAACATCATCCACCTTGTGCTGGCCAAGATTCCCGGCCCGGACGGCAAGCTGATTCCGGGCACCAAGGGCATTTCGCTGTTCATCGTCCCGAAGAAAATGGTCGACACAAAAGGCCAGCTTACGGGCGTACGCAACGACGTGGCGCTGGCCGGCCTGAACCACAAGCTGGGCTGGCGCGGCACCACCAACACCTTGCTGAATTTTGGCGAAGGCAAGTATCCCGTGGGCGGGGCGCCCGGCGCCGTGGGCTATCTCGTCGGCAAGCCGCATGAAGGCCTGCGCTGCATGTTCCACATGATGAACGAGGCGCGCATCGGTGTCGGCACGGCTGCGGTGATGCTGGGCATGGCGGGCTACCACGCCTCTCTGGACTACGCGAAGAACCGCCCCCAAGGCCGCCCGACCGGGGCCGGGGGCAAAGACCCCGCCCAGCCGCAGGTGCGCATCATCGAGCACGCCGACGTCAAGCGCATGCTGCTGGCGCAGAAGTCGTACTGTGAAGGGGCGCTGGCGCTGGAGCTGTATTGCGCGCGCCTGGTGGACGAGCAGCACACAGGTGCGCCAGAAGCCGCCGATGATGCGCGCTTGCTGCTGGAGGTATTGACGCCCATCGCCAAGAGCTGGCCCAGCGAGTGGTGCCTGGAGGCGAACTCGCTTGCCATCCAGATCCACGGTGGCTACGGCTACACGCGCGACTTCCCGGTGGAGCAGTACTGGCGCGACAACCGCCTCAACATGATCCACGAAGGCACGCACGGCATCCAGGCCGCCGACCTGCTGGGCCGCAAGGTGCTGATGGAAGGCGGCAAGGGCTTGCAGCTCCTGGCCGCGCGCATCGATGCAACGATCGCTCGTGCGACGGCCGTGCCCGGTCTCGCCGAACACGCCAAGGCCCTGGCCCAGGCGCTGCAACACATAGCCGCAGCCACCAAGGAGGCCTGGGCCACAGGCAATGCCGGCGATGCCCTGGCCAATGCCGTGCCCTACATGCAGGCCTTCGGCCATACCGTGCTGGCCTGGATCTGGCTGGACGTGGCCCTGGCCGCGGGCGAAGCGAATGCGCAACATGCGGCGGCGGCCCACACCGGGCGCCTTGCCGCCGTGCGCTACTTCTTCCACTACGAGCTGCCCAAGATCGGCGCCTGGCTCATGGTGGTCGAAACGCGCGACACGACCTGCGCGTCCCTGGCCGAAGAGGCATTCTGATGGCCACCGCCCGCACGCTTGCCCGGCTGCAGAACCTGGTCTGGGTCCTGGTCTATGGCGGCCTGCTGACCCTGGTGCTGGGGCTGTCCACGGAACGTACCGACGAGCCGGTCGGCTGGTTCCTGATCGTCGGCGGCGGCATCGTTGCGGCCGTGGGTTTTGTATTGATCTGGGTGCGTTCGCGCCTGAAACTGGACGCCTGAAGCACAGGCGCAAAATTCACCAAAGAGACTTCAAGGACATCATCCATGACACGTAGCATCCAACAACTGTTCGACCTCACGGGCAAGACCGCCCTGGTGACCGGCGGCTCGCGCGGCCTGGGCCTGCAACTGGCGCAGGCGCTGGGCGAAGCGGGTGCCAAGATCATGCTGAGTTCGCGCAAGGCGCAGGACCTGGAGGAAGCCTCCGCCGAACTCCAGTCGGCCGGCATCGACACGCGCTGGATCGCCGCTGATTGCGCCAAGGAAGAAGACATCCGCCGCCTTGCCGACGAAACGCTGCATCGCATGGGCCATGTGGACATCCTGGTGAACAACGCAGGCGCGGCCTGGGGCGCGCCGGCCGAAGACCATCCGGTCGAGGCCTGGGACAAGGTCATGAACCTCAATATCCGCGGCTACTTCATCCTGTCGCAGCACATCGCCAAGCACAGCATGATCGCGCGGCGCTCGGGCCGCATCATCAACGTGGCTTCCATCGCCGGCCTGGGCGGCAACCCACCGGAAATGCAGACCATCGCCTACAACACCTCCAAGGGCGCGGTCATCAATTTCACGCGCACGCTGGGCGCCGAATGGGGCAAGTACAACATCACGGTGAACGCGATCTGCCCGGGCTTTTTCCCAAGCAAGATGACGGTGGGCACGCTCAAGGCCATGGGCGAGGAAAAGCTCGCCGCCCATGCACCCCTGCGCCGCCTGGGCGACGACGAAGACCTGAAGGGCCTCACGGTGCTGTATGCCTCCGACGCCGGCAAGCACATCACCGGCCAATGGCTGGCGGTGGACGGCGGCGTCAGCATCGTCACTGGTGGCTGAGCAAGAAATGAAATTCGGCGTAGAAATCCCCTTCGTCCACCACCTCGGGTTTGAACTCGACGTGTTCGAAGGCGGGCGTTCGGAGCTGCGCTACGAGCCCAGGCCCGAGCACCTCAACTCCTTCAATGTCACGCACGGCGGCGCCTGCATGACGTTCCTGGATGTGGTCATGGCGGTGGCGGCGCGCAGCATGCAGAAAGACATGGGCGTGGTCACCATCGAGATGAAGACCAGCTTCATGCAGCCTTCGCGCGGCAAGCTCACCGGCAAGGGCCGGTTGATGCACCGCACGGCCACCATGGCCTTCACCGAGGGCATGATCTACGACGAAGAGGGCAGGGCCTGCGCCCACGCCACGGGCACATTCAAGTACGTCAAGCGATTGCCGACCGGGCTCAAGGACGGCGGCGCATCGAGCGGCATTTCAACAGACTAGGAGACACACATGGCACAGAACAAGCAAATCCATCTGGACAACCGCCCGCAGGGCGAAGCCACCGCAAGCAACTTCAAGCTGGTGACCGCCGAGACACCCGCGCTGGCTGACGGCCAGGTGCTGGTGCGGCATCACTACATGAGCCTGGACCCGTACATGCGCGGCCGCATGAACGATGCCAAGAGCTATGCGCTGCCGCAGCCCCTGGGCCAGGTGATGCAAGGCGGCACCGTCGGCGAAGTGGTCGAAAGCCGCAACCCGAAGTACGCGGTGGGCGACAAGGTCGTGGGCTTTGGCGGCTGGCAGGAATACAGCGTGGTGAATGCCGAACAGGTCGGCGCCCTGCGCAAGGTGGACACCACGCATGTGCCGCTGTCGCACTATCTCGGCGCGGTCGGCATGCCGGGTGTGACGGCCTGGTACGGCCTGGTGAAAATCATCGAACCCAAGGCCGGCCAGACCATGGTCGTCAGCGCGGCCACAGGCGCGGTGGGCAGTGCGTTCGGCGCGCTGGCCAAGGCGCGCGGCTGCCGCGCCGTCGGCATTGCCGGCGGGCCGGACAAGTGCAAGTATGCGGTGGAAGAGCTGGGCTTTGACGCCTGCATCGACTACAAGGTGCACAAGGATGCGGGCTCGCTGGCCAAGGCGCTGAAAGATGCGTGCCCCGACGGCATCGACGGCTATTTCGAGAACGTCGGCGGCATGGTGCTGGACGCCGTGCTCACGCGCATGAACGCCTTCGGGCGCATCGCCTTGTGCGGCATGATCGCCGGCTACGATGGCCAGCCGTTGCCGCTGACCTATCCGGCGCTGATCCTCGTGAACCGCCTGAAGCTCGAGGGCTTCATCGTCAGCGAGCACATGGAAGTCTGGCCGCAGGCGCTGCAGGAACTGGGCACCCTGGTCGGCACCGGCAAGCTGCGCCCGCGCGAAACCGTGGCGCAGGGCCTGGAGGCCGCGCCCGAGGCGTTCCTGGGCCTGCTCAAGGGCAAGAACTTCGGCAAGCAGCTGGTCAAGCTGGTCTGATCACTTGCAGGTGATGGGCATGTCTGATCTGACCCACGACGTATTCAACCAGCCCGAGCCGCTGGTGGACTACAACCTGTTCGAAGGCAATCGGGCGTTGCGCGACGCCCTCCAATTCAACGCGCCGGAGCTGGATGTGGCCGAGCTCTCGCAGCTGGGTGCGAGCCTGGGCAGCGCGCGCATGCAGGCGCATGCGCGCCTGGCCAATGTGCACACACCGCAGCTGCATAGCCATGATCGCTTCGGCCGGCGCGTGGACCAGGTCGAGTTCCACCCGAGCTACCACGCGCTGATGGAGCTGGCAACGGGCGCGGGCTTGCACGGCACGCCTTGGGCGGGCGCCACCAAGTCCGCCCACACCTTGCGCGCCGCCGGCTTCATGCTGTTCACCGAGCTCGAGCCTTCCGTCCTGTGCCCGATCTCCATGACCTACGCCGCCACACCGGCGCTGCGCGGCAATGCCGCCGTCTACGCCGACTGGGGGCCGCGCCTGATGAGCCGCGCCTACGACGCCGAGATGAGGCTCTTCTCGCAGAAAGCCGGCGTGACCATGGGCATGGGCATGACGGAGAAGCAGGGCGGCTCCGACGTGCGCGCCAACACCACGCAGGCCACGCCGGACGGCACGGACGCCTGGGGCCAGCGCTTCCGGCTGATGGGCCACAAATGGTTTTTCTCGGCGCCGATGTGCGATGCCTTTCTGGTGCTCGCACAAACCGCCTCGGGCCTGAGCTGCCTGTTCCTGCCGCGCGTTCTACCGGGCACGGAGGGCTCCTCCGGTAGCGGCTCGCTCAACAGCATCCGCATCCAGCGCCTGAAGGACAAGCTGGGCAACAAGGCCAACGCCAGCTCCGAGGTCGAATTCCACAACGCCACCGCCTGGCTGGTGGGCGAAGAGGGCCGCGGCATTCCGCAGATCCTCGAAATGGGCACAATGACCCGGCTCGATTGCGCCCTGGGAACCAGCGGCCTGATGCGCCAGGCCCTGTCTATCGCGTTGAACCACACCACGCAGCGCAAGGCCTTCGGCAAGGCGCTGGTCGAGCAGCCGCTGATGCGCAACGTGCTGGCCGACCTGGCACTCGAATCCGAGGCCGCCACGGCGCTTGCCATCCGCCTGGCGCGTGCCTTTGACCGGCCCGGCGATGCGCACGAAGCCGTCATGGCGCGCCTGCTCACGCCGGTGGCCAAGTTCTGGATCTGCAAGCGCGGCAGCCACTTCGCGCAGGAGGCCATGGAGTGCCTGGGCGGCAATGGCTATGTGGAGGCGGGCGGCGAAGGCATCATGGCCCGCATCTACCGCGAAATGCCGCTCAACTCGATCTGGGAAGGCGCGGGCAACATCATGGCCATCGACCTGCTGCGCGCCCTGCGCAAGGCCGATGCTGCCGCAGCGCTGGCGCACGAGCTGGCGCCGGCCAAGGGCGCGCACCCGGCCCTGGACCGCATGGCCGCGGCCTTGCCGGTGCGCGTGGAAGAGGCCGCCACCGAACTCGAGGCGCGGCGTCTGGCGCAAGACGTTGCGCTGGCGGTGCAGGCGGCCCTGCTGTACCAGCACGCGCCGACAACCGTGTTCGCGGCCTTCTGCGACTCGCGCCTGGTCGGCAACTGGGGCCAGTCCTTCGGCAGCCTTGGCGCCGCTACCGATTTCGACGCGATCATTGCGCGCGCGCAGCCTCGTTAAAAACAAAGGAGAACCCATGTCCGACCTGATCCTGCACCACTACCCGACCTCGCCATTTTCCGAGAAGATCCGCCTGATCCTGGGCTACAAGAAGCTGGCCTGGAAGTCGGTGGTCATCCCCAGCATCCTGCCCAAGCCCGATGTCGTGGCGCTCACCGGCGGCTACCGCAAGACGCCATTCCTGCAGGTCTGCGCCGACATCTATTGCGACAGCGCCCTGATCTGCGACGTGCTGGAACACCGCCAACCGGCCCCCACGCTTTATCCGGAACACAACAAGGGCGTGGCCCGCGTGCTCGCCCAGTGGGCCGACACCACGCTGTTCTGGGCCGCCATGGCCTACACGCTGCAACCCAAGGGCGCGGCCACCATGTTCGACGGCGCGCCGCCGGACGCGGCCAAGGCGTTCGTCGAAGACCGCAAGGCCATGCGCGTGAACATGACGCAGCTGCGCACCGGCGACGCCACAGCCGCCTACCATAGCTACCTGCGCCGCTTGGCCAACATGGTCGAAGAGCATCCGTTCCTGCTGGGCGCCACACCCTGCGTGGCCGATTTCGCCGCCTACCACCCGCTGTGGTTCAGCCGCGTGCGCGTGCCCGTCATGGCCGGCATCCTGGACCACACGCCTGGCGTGCTGGCGTGGATGGACCGCATGGCAGCATTCGGGCAAGGCACGATGGAGAAATTCTCCGCCGCCGAGGCCATCGCCGTGGCCACCCAGTCCAAACCCTTGCCGCTGGCCGATGAACCATTCATGGACGAGCACGGTATTGCGCTGGGCAGCCGGGTGACCGTCACGGCCGAGAGCTTCGGCAACGAACCGACCGAAGGCGAGCTGCTCGCCGCCACGCGCATGCACTACACGCTGCGCCGCACGGACGAACGCGCCGGCACCGTGCATGTGCATTTCCCGCGTATCGGCTATGTGCTGAAAAAGGCCGACGCCGCATGATCCAGGATTTCCAGGGCAAGACTGCCGTGCTGACCGGCGCGGCTTCCGGTTTCGGCCTCGAATGCGCCCGCATCGGTGCGCGGCTGGGCATGAACCTGGTGCTCGCCGACGTGCAGCAGGATGCGCTGGACAAGGCGGCCGCCGAGATCGAAGGCCTGGGCGCGGCTGTGCTCGCGTTTCGTCTCGATGTGTCCAAGGCCGAGCAGGTGCAGGCCCTGGCCGACGCCACCGTCCAGCGTTTCGGCGCGCCGCATTTCGTGTTCAACAATGCGGGCGTCGCCTCCGGCGGGCTGGTCTGGGAGCAGACGCTCAAGGACTGGGAGTGGCTGGTTGGCGTGAACCTCATGGGCGTGGCCCATGGCGTGCGCGTGTTCACGCCGCTGATGCTGGCCGCCGCTGCCAAGGACCCGGCGTGGCGCGGCCATATCACCAACACCGCAAGCATGGCGGGCATGGTCAACATGCCCAATATGGGCGTGTACAACGTCACCAAGCACGCCGTTGTGGCCTTGAGCGAGACCCTGTACCAGGACCTGCGCCTGGTGACCGACCAAATCGGCGCGAGCGTGCTCTGCCCTTACTTCGTACCCACCGGCATCCACGACAGCGCACGCAACCGGCCCGCGGAAGCCAGCGATGCCGACGCGCGGCCCACCCGCAGCCAGCTGATCGCGCAAGCCCTGGCCGGCAAGGCCGTCGGCTCGGGCAAGGTGAGCGCGGCCGAGGTGGCTCAGAAGGTCTTCGATGCCGTCAGCGGCAACCGCTTTTACGTCTTCAGCCACCCGCACGCCTTGAGTGCGGTGCAAACACGCATGGAAGACGCGATGCAAGGGCGCAATCCGTCCGACCCGTTCGCCTACAAGCCCGAGATCGGCGAACGCCTGAAGGCGGACCTGCGGGCGGTGCCCGACTAGGCCTCGGATGTCCTCGCCCACTGCGCTTGGCCATTGCCTGTTCGACACGGCGATCGGCACCTGCGCCATCGCCTGGGGCGAGCAGGGCCTGGTCTGCGTGCAGTTGCCGGAAGCCGGCGCGTTGCGCACGCGTGCACGGATGCAGCGGCGCTGTCCGCTGGCGCCTGAAGCCGCGCCGCCACCTGAAGTTCAGATGGCGATCCGACGCATCACGGCGCTGTTGCTTGGCGAGCGCGACGATCTGCGCGACCTGCTGCTGGACATGCGCGGTGTGCCGCCGTTTCACCAGAAGGTCTACGCCGTGGCCCGCGCCATTGCGCCCGGCCGCATACTGACCTATGGCGACGTGGCCGCACAGATCGGCGAGCCCGGTGCGGCGCGTGCCGTGGGCCAGGCGCTGGGGCACAACCCGTTCGCGCCTGTGGTGCCGTGCCACCGCGTGCTGGCGGCCGGCAGCCGCTCGGGCGGCTTCTCGGCCAACGGCGGCGTTGCCACCAAGCTGCGCATGCTGCAGATTGAAGGCGCGCAGATCGGCGGAGCACCGGGCCTGTTCGATGACGAATTTGCGCCGCCGGACTAAACTGGCGGAACCATGCTGACCACCCAAGAGCTGCAGACCGGCCCCATCCGCGTGGTGGACTACCGTTGCAGCGCCGGGCCCGATGCCAAGCCCTTCACCGAGCTGCATGAAGGCTACTCGGTCTCGTACGTGCGCAAGGGCAGCTTCGGCTATCGGGTGCGCGGCAGTGCGTATGAACTGGTGGCCGGCTCGGTGCTGGTGGGCCACCCGGGCGACGAATTCATGTGCACGCACGACCACCATGTCTGCGGCGACGAATGCCTGGCATTTCATCTTTCGCCGGGCTTTGTCGACTTGATTGGCGGCGACAGCGAAACCTGGCGCACCGGCGGCCTGCCGCCTTTGCCCGAGCTCATGGTGCTGGGCGAACTCGCCCAGGCCGCCGCCCAGGGCCAAAGCGATGCCGGCCTGGAAGAGATCGGCTTGTGGTTCGCGGCGCGTTTTGTGGAGGTGGTCTCGGGCAAGCGGCCCGAGCCCCAGCCGGCGGGCGTGCGCGACCGCCAGCGCGCCGTGGAGGCCGCCATGTGGATCCACGCGCACTCGCACGAAGACATCGCGCTGGAACGCGTGGCCGGTGCGGCGGGATTGAGCCCGTTTCACTTTCTGCGGCTGTTTTCGCGCGTGCTCGGCGTTACGCCGCACCAGTACCTGGTGCGCTCGCGGCTGCGGCATGCGGCGCGGCTCCTGTCTGAAGACGACCGGCCGGTGACCGATGTCGCCCTGGATGTGGGATTTGCCGACCTCAGCAATTTCGTGCGCAGCTTTCACCGCGCGGCCGGCGTCTCCCCGCGTGGTTTTCGCCAGGCTGCAAGAAGAAAGGGCTTGAAGGGCGACCGCAATATTCTCCAAGAACGCATTGCCGCACTGGTCGATGATGGCCGCCTGACCAACCCATCGAGCAGGAAATCATCACCATGTACGACCACATCGGACTAAAAGTCAACGACCTCGCAGCGAGCATCCGCTTTTACGAAGCAGCGCTCGCACCCCTGGGCCATGTGCTGGGCTCGCACGACGACAGCTATGCCGGCATCGGCCCGCCCGGCGCGCCCGCGCTGTGGCTGTACGCCGCCAAGGGCAGCAAGGGGCCTGGCACGCACATCGCGTTTCGCGCAGCCAGCCACGAAGCGGTGAAAGCCTTCTACCAGGCCGGCCTCAAGGCCGGAGCCAGCGACAACGGCGGCCCTGGCCCGCGCGCCGACTACAGCCCGACCTACTACGCGGCCTTCTTGATCGACCCCGACGGCAACAACGTCGAAGCTGTGTGCCTTTGATTGGCCAGTTCTGTCCTCAACGGATCAAGACCATGGCAACCATCTACAAGGAATTCATCGTGGAAACGGGCGTCGACCAAGCCTGGGACGCGCTGCGCGATTTCGGCGCCGTACACCAGCGCCTCGCGCCCGGCTTCGTCACCGATTGCCGCATGGAAGAGGGCGCCAGAGTCGTGACCTTTGCCAATGGCGCGGTGGCGCGTGAAGTGCTGGTCGGCGTGGACGAAGCCGCCCGCCGGCTCTGCTACTCGGTGGTCGGCGGCAAGGCCACGCACCACAACGCCTCCGCGCAGGTGTTTGCCGAGGGCGTTGGCCGCACGCGCTTTGTCTGGATCACCGACGTATTGCCGCACGAGCATGCCATGTTCATCGAGGCGATGATGGGGCAGGGCATCGAGGTGATGAAGAAGGCGCTGCGGCGGTAGGCAAGACCTGACCAGTTGAGGACGGAGCAAGGTATCAAACCAGCCTACGGATCGGCTTCTTGCGCCAGACCATCTGGACGTCGGTACCAGCACGGTGCCGCTGGCACGCATGACGCCGCTGTCCGTGATGGCGCGTAACGTCGAATCCGATTAAGCCGCTTTACGCTTGCGGTTCATGACAC
>DATILI010000070.1:0-1756 GCA_035476635.1 Burkholderiaceae bacterium
CACGCCGCTGCCCGCCAAGATCTATGCGGGCGAAGGCTGCGCCCAGGTGCTGTTCTTCGAGAGCGACGAGGTCTGCGAGACCAGCTACAAGGACCGCGGCGGCAAGTACCAGGGGCAAAAGGGCGTGACGCTGCCGAAGGCTTGAGGCATCTGGCGAGAGGTATTACCATGGTGGTAGTCTCTTGCGGAGCCTTCATGCCGACCGTTTCCGTCAAACTTCCCGACGCCACCAAGGCGCGCATCGATCGCCTCGCGGCAACCAAGGGCACTTCGCCTCATGCGCTGATGGTCGAAGCCATCGAAGCAGAACTGGACAGGCAGGAAAAGCATGGCGCCTTCGTGGAGGCGGCGCTGTTGTCCCTGGATGAAACCCTGGCGAGCGGCAAGGCGTACGCCGGCGAAGAGGTGATCGCCTACTTGAAGGCAAAGAGCCGGGGAGAAAAGTCGGCTAACCGAAGCTGAAATCCATCAAGACAATGCTGCGATCGCGCGAATGACGCTGCTGTTCGTCACACAGCGCGCGCAAACCGACATCGATCGCCTGACTGATTTCCTGGACGTCGCGCTCGTGCTTGCGATCAGGCACCAGCGCGAATCCGGGTATCCGCTCAACTAGTCTTTTATCGCTGAAGCGGGGCTGACAATCCCCGTCCAAACGGCTGCGGCTGTGTCGGGCGGGCGTCCGACAAGGCGCGGCGTTGCGCGCCGACGCACCCGACGCTGTGGCGCACCTAAACTTAGGTCACGGGTTCAGGTTCAAGCAAAGCAAATCCCCAGGGAGTGCATCATGAACAACGCCGTCGCCAATGCCCAGTTGCCGTGGACCGACGTGACCGCGCAGTCACTCGATGCTTCGGACGAGTACGACGAGCTGACCGGCTCGACGCGCTACTGCCCCGCCGGGCTGCTGGCCGCCTTCACGCTGCTTATGGCCGGGCACGGCCGGTGCATCCGCACAGCGATGATGCTGGGCGACCGGGAATATGCGATGTGGCAACTGGCCCGCGCCCACACTTTGCAGGACGCCGAACTGCGTGAAGTGGCAGCCAAGCTGTTTGCCTATTTCGACGACGAGCGCGCCCCGGTGCCCGTCGGTCTGCACGCCTGACGTTCCTGACTAGAATTCGGCGCCTTCCACCAGGAAACGCACGCGCCGCACGCCTTGCCATTCGTCGGCATCCAGCCGGAAGGCCAGCTTCACCCGCGCCGGCAACGGCTCGGTATGGCCGAACCAGATGCCGTCCACCGGCTGGCCCTGGTGCTTGAGTTTCAGCTGCAGGTGCTTCTCACCCACCAGGCGCTGCGAAACCACTTCCACTTCCTCGCTGAACACCGGCGGCGCGAATCCCTGGCCCCACACCTCGTGGTGCAAGGTGTCCACCAGGTCGGGCCGGCGGTACTCGGGCGCCAGCGGCCCGTCGGTGTGCAGCCTCCGCAGCAGCGTGGCCGCGTCCAGCCATTCCTGCGCCACCTGGCACAGCGCCTGCTCGAAGGTGTCCAGGTGCTCCTCGGCGATGGTGCAGCCGGCGGCCATGGCGTGGCCGCCAAACCGCAGCAGCACACCGGGGTGGCGCTTGGCCACCAGGTCGAGCGCGTCGCGCAAATGAAAGCCGGGGATGGAGCGGCCCGAGCCCTTGAGCTCATGCTCCTTGCCGGGCGCCTGGCTGGCGGCAAACACGAACGTGGGCCGGTGCAGCTTGTCCTTGATGCGCGAGGCCACGATGCCTACCACGCCTTCATGGAAGTCGGGATCGAA
>DATILI010000071.1:0-14094 GCA_035476635.1 Burkholderiaceae bacterium
TGCTGCCGCTGGCGCGCCAACTGTGCGCGCAATGGTGGGGCCTTTTGCCCGGCGTCCATCGGCTCGTGTTCGAAGAGGGCCGCGTTCTGCTCACGCTGGGCATCAGCGACGTGAAGGCGGCCTTGCGCGAGCAGCATTTCGAGGCCGACGCGGTGTTCCTCGACGGCTTCAGTCCGCCAACCAACCCCGACATGTGGGACGTGTACACCCTCAAGGCCGTGGCCCGCTACTGCCGGCGCGGCACGGCAGTGGCCAGCTGGACGGTGGCCCGCCCGGTGCGCGACGCGCTGGCCCAATGCGGGTTCATCGTGCACAAGGCGCCCGGGCTGGCACCCAAGCGCGACAGCCTGCGCGGTGAATTCAATCCGCATTGGGAGCCGCGCAAGAGCGCGGCCACGCCGTCTTTCGCGCCGCACGCGCCCCTTCAACCCGCGCGCTGCGCCGTCATCGGCTCCGGCTTGGCCGGCGCCGCCGTCGCGGCCAGCCTGGCCCGGCGCGGCTGGCAGGTGCAGGTGCTCGACGCTGCGGCCGCTCCGGCGGCAGGCGCATCGGGCCTGCAGGCCGGCCTGCTCGCACCGCACGTTTCACCCGACGACAGCCTGCTCTCGCGCCTGTCCCGCGCGGGCGTGCGCGCCACCCTGCACCAGGCACAGGCGTTGCTGCAACCGGGAGAAGACTGGGCGTTGAGCGGCGTACTGGAGCACCGCGTGGACGCGACCCGCGGCTTGCCCGCGCCCTGGCCCCCGGCAGGAGAAGACTGGAGCGAAGTGGCCGATGCCGCGCGGCTGCGCCAAGCCGGCCTGCCCGTCGGCACCGCCGCCTGCTGGCATGGCAAAGCTGGCTGGATCAAGCCCGCCCGACTGGTCCAGGCGCTGCTGGCACAGCCGAGCATCGCATGGCAGGGCCAATCGGCGGTGCAAGGCCTTGTGTTTCAAGACGGGCAGTGGTTTGCGCTGGACGCCAACGGCCGCGCGCTGGCCCAAGCGGAGCTGGTCGTCATCGCCGCAGGGCCTGCAAGCCGCACGCTGCTGGACGACGACGCCACGCCTTTGCAAGCCATTCGAGGTCAGATCTCATGGGGCCTGCATGCGGACAGCGCGGCCGACCCTGCCTCCCCCTCTCTTCCGCCGTTTCCCGTCAACGGCAATGGCAGCCTGATTCCAGCCGTGCCCACTTCGGCAGGCCTGGCCTGGTGCCTGGGCGCGACTTTTGATCGAGACGATGAAAGCACCCAGCCCACCGAGCAAGACCACCAAGCCAACCTGGCAGGCCTGCGAACTCTTCTCCCCGCAAGCGCGCAGGCATTGGCCCCAGCTTTTTTTGAACAGCCTGCCACGGTTCAGTCCTGGGTCGGCGTGCGCTGCGCCTCGCGCGACCGCCTTCCGCTGGTAGGACCACCGGACCCGGCACACCAGCCCGGCCTAGTGGCCAGCACCGCCATGGGCTCGCGCGGCCTGACATTTGCCGTGCTGTGTGCCGAGCTGCTGGCGGCGCAACTGCACGGCGAACCGCTGCCGGTGGAAAGCAAGTTGGCGCAGGCGCTGCGCGCCAGCCGCTAGCATCGGCCGATGCCCAGCCCCGACAAGAAATTGGAAATCGCCGTCGTCGGCGCCGGCTTTGCGGGCCTGGCCAGCGCCGCCCTGCTGGCCCACTCGGGCCACCGCGTCACGGTCTATGAAAAATTCGCGCATCCGCAGTCGCTGGGCGCCGGCATCCTGTTGCAGCCCAGCGGCCTGGCTGCGTTGCGCGCCTTGGGCATCCACGACGAGGTGGTGGCGCAGGGCGCGCAAGTGGAGCATCTCTACGGCGTCACGCCGCGGCAACGCCCGGTCGTCGACATGCACTACCGCCAATGGCAAGCCGGTGCCTACGGGCTCGGGCTGCACCGCGGCGTGCTGTTCAATGCCTTGTGGGACCTGGCCGCGCGCAATGGGGTTGGCATGGTCACGGGCCAGGAAGTGCGCGACCTCGCCGCCTTGCAGTCTGCGCACGACCTGACCGTGATTGCCGATGGCGCGCGTTCGGGCTTGCGCGCGCAGACCGGCCTGCGGGTGCGCGAGCGGCTCTATCCGTGGGGTGCCATGTGGGCGGTGCTGGACGATCCGCAGCGTGGCTACGGCTCGACACTGTGGCAGTGGTACCGCGGCGGCCACCAGATGCTGGGCATCATGCCCACGGGCCGGGCGCCGGGGCGTGCGACGCCGGTGGTCAGCTTGTTCTGGAGCCTGCATGCCGACCGGCACATGGCCTGGCGCGAGGCCGGGCTGTCTGCGTTCAAGCAGGAGCTGTTGGCCCTGAGCCCGGGTTGCGTCGAACTGCTGGCGCAAGTCCACTCCCTGGAGCAACTCACCTGGGCGCGCTACTACGACGTGGTGATGCCGCGCTACCACACGAGTCGCGCCGTCGTCGTCGGCGATGCGGCCCATGCCACCAGCCCGCAGCTCGGCCAGGGCGCCAATCTGGCGCTGCTGGATGCGCTGGTGCTCAACCACTGCCTGCGCACGCACGCCCGCCTGCCCGAGGCGCTGGCGGCCTATACCGCGCGCCGGCGGCCGCATCTGCACTACTACGGCCAGGCCAGCCGCTGGCTCACGCCCCTGTTCCAGTCGGACCTGCGCCTGCTGCCCTGGCTGCGCGACCAGTTCATGGGCGCCAGCGCGCGTTGGCCGGTGGCCGGCGCACTCAGCCGCGAGACGCTGGTCGGCATGCGCCAATCGTGGTGGCGCCTGGGCTCAGGCGCGCAACTCGACTTGCGCGCGTTCTTTGAGGAAGTTGAAGATATTTAGCGGCGCCCCGATACCGCCCGCCCGGTCGCGCGCCGGTGCATCGCTGCAAACTGTGCGATCTCGGGCGCCGTTGCCGGTGCGCTGAACAGATAGCCCTGCAGATAGTCGCAGCCGTTGCCCAAGAGGTAGTTGCGCTGCAGTTCGGTTTCCACGCCCTCGGCCACCACAGTGAGCTTGAGCTTGTGGGCCAGCGCGATCGTGGCCGAGCAGATGGCCGCGTCGTTCGGATCGGTTTCGATGTCTTTCACGAACGAGCGGTCCAGCTTGAGCCGGTGGATCGGCAGCAGCTTCAGGTAGCTCAGCGATGAGTAGCCGGTGCCGAAATCGTCGATGGACAACTGCACGCCGAGCTCGCGCAGTTGCTGCAGCACCTCGATGGTGGCGTCCGGGTCTTCCATGGCCATCGATTCGGTGAGTTCCAGTTCCAGGTCGCCGCCTTGCAGGCCGTGGCGATGCAATACCCTGGCCACATGCGGCACCAGCGAGGCATCGCGCAACTGGTGGGCCGAAAGGTTGACGGCCATCGTCACGCCCTTGAGCCCCTGGTCATGCCATTGGCGCAATTGGCGGCAGGCTTCGTCGAGCACCCAGGCGCCGATGTCCACGATCAGGCCCGAGCTCTCCGCAATGGGAATGAAGGTGGCCGGCCCGATCAGGCCGCGCACCGGGTGGTTCCAGCGCAGCAGGGCCTCGGCGCCGACCATGGCGCCGGTCATGGCGTCCACTTGGGGCTGGTAGTGCAGCAGCAACTCACAACGCGCTTGCGCCTGGCGCAGGTCGAACTCCAGCTCGAGCTGCTCGGCCACGGCCTGGCGCAGGCTGGCCGAGAAGAAGCGCATGTTGTTGCGGCCCAGCGCCTTGGCGCGCGTCATGGCGGCGTCGGCATTGCCCAGAAGTGCCAGCGCATCGGTGCCATCCAGCGGATACAGGGCAACGCCGATGCTGGGCGTGCAAGGCACGTCATGGCGGTCGATGCGGTGCGGCAAGGCCAGTGCACGGCGCAGCTTTTCGCCAAGTTCCTGGGCGCCATTGGCGTCGCCGTCGTCACGCAGCACGATGGCGAATTCATCCCCGCCCAGCCGCGCCACGGTGCTGTCGGGGGGTACCGTTTCGCGCAGGCGCTGCGCCACGGAGTGCAGCAACTGGTCGCCCACGGTATGGCCGAGCGCGTCGTTGACCAGCTTGAAGCGGTCCATGTTCACCACCATCACGGCCAGCGGCCGGCCGATGCCGCGGGCCTCTTCCAGGGCCGCCTCCAGCAGATCCATCAGGTAGGCGCGATTGGGCAACTGCGTCAGCGCGTCGTGGCGCGCCAGGTGCTCGATGCGCTCGGCCGTAACTTTCTGCGCCGTCACGTCTTCGACGATGGACAGGATGCCAACCGGCTGGCCTTGCGCATCGCGCACGGCCGAGTTGAACCACGAGCAGATCAGCACCCGGCCATCCTTGTGCTGGTTCTGCATCACGCTTTGCTGCTGCTGGTGGCCATCCATCAGCGCGCGGTGGATTTCGTCCAGCTGCGGCTGCAGTTGCGACGGCATCAGCTTGCGCGCCGGCTGGCCCATCATCTCCTCGCGCGTCCAGCCGAAGATGCGTTCGGCGGCCGCATTCCACTGCTGCACGCCGGCCACGGCGTCCCATTCGACGATGCCCACCGGGCTTTGCTGGAAGATGGTGGCAAAGCGCTGCTCGCGCTCGCGCAAGGCGGCTTCGGAATGGTGGCGCAGGCTGACGTCGCGGTTCACGCCGCGGTAGCCGCGAAAGCGCCCCTGCGCGTCGAAATAGGGCACGCCGCTCTTGGAGATCCACAACGGATGGCCTGGATCGTTGGTGCGGAAAACAAAGCCGGAGAACGGCTCGCGCCTTTGCAGGGCGCGCTGCACTTCCTGGGCCGCGCGCAAGTCCGTCCCGGGTTCGTAGTGCCAGCGATCGATGGGTTGCCCAAGGAAGGACTCGGCCGGCTTGCCCGTGACCCGGAGGATCGATTCCGACAACCAGATGTAGTTGAGCTGCTCGTCCGTTTCCCAGAGCCAGTCGGACAGCGACGCCGCGAAGTCGCGAAACCGTGCCTCGCTGTGGCGCAACTCCAGCTCGGTGCTCTTGGCGGCAGTCACTTCCCAGCCGAAGCCGTGATAACCAGCAAAGCGGCCTTGCGCGTCCCGCAAGGGTTCCCCGCTGATACGGATCCAGATCGTGCGGCCGGCATGGGCCGGATCGGCACACTCGTACTCCAGGTCGGAAAAGGCGCGATGGGTTTGCAGCTGCTCCCGGTGGGCGCGCCAAAAGGCGTCCGGCATCAGGTTGGGCCGCTCCCAGCGCGTGCGCCCGATCCAGGTGTCGGGCGAATCCACCACCTTGGCGATATTCGGGCCGACCTCCAGGAACCGGAAATCGGTGTCCTGGCGCCAATACCAGCCCAGCGTCAGGCGCGAAACGGTGTCTTTCCAGTGCTCGGCGTCGGCGTCGGCCGTTGTCACATTCTGCAAGTCTTGGTCACTCTGCGCAGGTTGGGCGGGCATGGGCTCTAAAACTGATGGATTTTTTTGTCGCGTAATACACGCCGGTAGAAACATGCGGCGAGGCCGGATCATCGCATCCATTTCTATATATGCCTGGAGGCATATAGGCCAAACAAACAAATAGTTTGTTTTATAACGATCCGCTTTTACAGTCGCGCAATGCATGATTTCGCGTTCATCTTTGCCGGCTTCTTCGTGGGCGTGGTGGTCGGCCTCACGGGGGTTGGCGGCGGCTCGCTGATGACGCCGATCCTGATCTTCGGATTCGGCATCAAGCCCTACCTGGCCATCGGCACCGACCTGTTGTTTGCCGCATTCACCAAGTTTGGCGGCTCCCTCGGCCTGGCCCGCTCCCGCATGATCGAATGGCGGGTGGTCGGTGCGCTCTCCCTGGGCAGCATTCCGGCGGCGCTGATCACCATCTATGTGTTGCAGCAGGCGGGCGCCACCGATCCGGCGGTTCAGCGCACCATGACCACGACCCTGGGCGTTGCCTTGCTGTTGACCGCGGCGGCCACGCTGTACAAGGCGATCAAGAGCAAGAGCACGCCGTACTACATCGCGCCCGAGCTGCTGGCGCAGGCCGCCAAGCCGCGCCACTGGGCCCTGCCGATCCTGTTCGGCGCGGTCATCGGCACCCTGGTTTCGATCACCTCCGTGGGCGCCGGCGCCATCGGCGTCACCGTGCTGATGCTGCTCTACCCCGCCTTGCCGCTGCCGCGCATCGTGGCGGCCGACATCGCCTACGCCGTTCCCCTTACGCTCGTTGCCGGCCTCGGCCACGCTTCCATCGGATCGGTCGACTGGCCACTCCTGCTCAAGCTGCTGGCCGGCTCCCTGCCCGGCATCTGGCTGGGCTCGCGCCTGGCGCGCAAGACGCCCGACCGCATCATCCGCTCACTGCTGTCCGCGTTGCTGGCCTATGCCGGCTTCAAGCTGATTGCGCTCTGAATTCCAAAAGTAGAACTCCACGATGTACCAATACACCGAATTCGACAAACAGTTCGTCCAACTGCGTGCGGCGCAGCACCGTGACCAGCTCACACGCTGGCAGGCCGGCCAGCTTGCGGACGATGAATTCCGCCCGCTGCGCCTGCAAAACGGCTGGTATGTGCAGCGCTACGCACCGATGCTGCGCGTGGCCGTGCCCTATGGCGAATTGTCCAGCGCCCAGCTGCGCGTGCTGGCCACCATCGCCCGCGAATACGACGAGCCCAGCGCCGAGGTCTACAAGACCGCGATGGACACCCAGGGCAAGCTCGGCACCGCCAGGCTGCCGACGCACTACGGGCACTTCACCACGCGCCAGAACGTGCAATACAACTGGATTCCGCTGGACAAGTCGGCCGACGTGATGGACCTGCTGGCCAGCGTGAACATGCACGGCATCCAGACCAGCGGCAACTGCATCCGCAACATCACCAGCGACGAGCGCGCCGGCATCGCGGTGGACGAGATCGCCGATCCGCGCCCGTTCGCCGAGATCCTGCGCCAGTGGAGCACCCTGCATCCCGAGTTCGCGTTCCTGCCGCGCAAGTTCAAGATCGCCATCAGCGGTGCCAAGGAAGACCGCGCCGCCACCGCCTGGCACGACGTCGGCCTGCACCTGGTGCGCAATGCGGACGGCGACCTCGGCTTCAAGGTCCTGGTCGGCGGCGGCATGGGCCGCACGCCGGTGATCGGCACCGTGGTGCGCGAGTTCCTGCCCTGGAACCAGATCATGAACTATCTCGAGGCCGTGGTGCGCGTGTACAACCGCTGGGGCCGGCGCGACAACATGTACAAGGCGCGCATCAAGATCCTGGTGAAGGCCGAGGGCCAGAAATACATCGACGAGGTCGAAGCCGAGTACCGCGAGATTCTTGAGAAAGACGGCGGCCCGCACACCATTCCCCAGGCCGAACTCGACCGCGTGACGGCATCCTTCGTGCCGCCCACGCTGCAATGCGACCGCAAGAGTGCCGATGCCAAGATCGCCCACATCCTGCGCGCCGCCGCGGAAGACGACGTGGAATTCGGCCGCTGGCTGCAGCAGAACGTGGCGCCGCACAAGAACCCGGACCTGCGCGCGGTAACGCTCTCGTTCAAGCGCCTGGGCCAAGCACCGGGCGACGCCTCCGCCGACCAGCTCGATACGGCGGCCACGCTGGCTGACGAGTTCTCCGCCGGCGAAGTGCGCGTGACGCACGACCAGAACCTGCTGTTGCCCTGGGTGCGCTGCGACCAGTTGCCCGAACTCTGGCGTGCCGCCCGCAAGGCCGGCTTTGCGCGCCCGAACATCCGATTGCTCACCGACATGATCGCCTGCCCCGGCGGCGACTTCTGCGCACTGGCCAATGCGCGCTCGATCCCGATCGCCGAGGCCATCACCGAGCGCTACCAGGACCTGGACGAACTGCACGACCTGGGCGAGATCGACCTGCACATCAGCGGCTGCATCAACTCCTGCGGCCACCACCACAGCGGCCACATCGGCATCCTCGGCGTCGACAAGGACGGCAAGGAGTGGTACCAGGTCACCCTGGGCGGCTCTGACGGCTCCACGCTGAGCGGTGCGGCAACGCCCGGCAAGGTGGTCGGCCCCTCGTTCAGCGCGGCCGAAGTGCCGGACGTGATCGAGGCCGTGCTCGACGTCTACCGCGCCGAGCGCGAAACCGGCGAAACCTTCATCGACGCCCTGCGCCGCCTGGGCGCGGATGCCTTCAAGGCCGCCGCCAACAGCGCGCGCCACACCGTTGCCGCCTGAAGGAGCGAACACCACCATGAAAATCATCGCTTCCATCGAACACACGAATCAAACGCCGGGCCTGAACATCCTTGCGCTGGCCAACGACGCCGACCCGCGCACGCTGTCGCTCGAAGGCGTGGACCGCATCGACCTGCAGTTTCCGAAATTCACTGATGGCCGGGCCTACAGCCAGGCCTTCCTGCTGCGCCGCCGCCTTGGCTTCAAAGGCGAAATCCGCGCCACGGGCGACGTGCTGATCGACCAGCTCGTGCAGATGCAACGCACCGGCTTTGACGTGGCCGTGCTGCGCGAAGGCGTGGACGCCAGCGCCGCGCAGCGCCAGTTCGACCGCTTCAGCGCGTTCTACCAGGGCGATGCGGTGCACGTTGCGCCGCACTTTGCAGAAGAGGCCGCGTAATGGGTGCGATTGATTTACACGCGCGCGCTTCGGCCGACTTCGAAGCCAAGCTGGCTGAAACCATTGCCCTGCTGCGCCGGGCCGCCACGGAGTTTTCTCCGGTGACCCAGGCCTCCAGCCTCGGCGCCGAAGACGTGGTCATCACGCACCTGCTCAACACGCTGGACCTCGACATCCCGGTGTTCGTGCTGGAGACCGGCATGCTGCACCCCGAGACGCTGGCCTTGCTGGAGACGATCCAGGCCAGCTCCAAGGTGCCGGTGACGGTCTACCGGCCGAAGAACGAGGCGGTCATCCAGTTCGTCAGCCGCGAGGGCAAGGACGCGATGTACAAGAGCATAGACCTGCGCAAGGCCTGCTGCGGCATCCGCAAGATGGAGCCACTGGAGCGTGCCCTCACCGGCAAGCGCGCCTGGGTCACCGGCCTGCGCCGCGAGCAATCGAATGCGCGCGCCGAGGTGCCGCTCATCGACACGGGCGACGAGGCGGCGACCAAGAGAGTCAAGTTCAACCCGCTGGCCAACTGGACCTGGGGCGATGTGTGGCACTACATCAAGCTGCACAACGTGGACTACAACCCGCTGCACGACCAGTTCTACCCCAGCATCGGCTGCGCGCCCTGCACCCGCGCCATCAGCCTGGGCGAGGATTTCCGCTCCGGCCGCTGGTGGTGGGAGGATGAGGCTGCGAAGGAATGCGGCTTGCACGTCAAACACGAAGACACCAACGAAAAGGCTCACGCATGAACGCGCGCACCGAACCCGAATTGCTGCACACCTTAAGCAACGCCCACCTGGATGCGCTGGAAGAAGAAACCATCTTCATCCTGCGTGAAGTCGCTGCCGCGTTCGAGCGCCCGGCCCTGCTGTTCTCGGGCGGCAAGGATTCGCTGGTGATGCTCAAGTGCGCGGAGAAAGCCTTTGGCGTGGGTCGCATCCCGTACCCACTGCTGATGATCGACACCGGCCACAACTTCAGCGAAGTGACCGACTTCCGCGACCTGCGCGCGAACGAACTGGGTGCTGAACTGATCGTGCGCAGCGTCGAGGATTCGATGGCGCGTGGCACCGTGCGGCTGGCGCACCCGGGCGAGTCGCGCAATGTGCACCAGTCGGTGACGCTGCTGGAAGCGATCGACGAATTCCGCTTTGACGCCTTGATCGGCGGCGCGCGCCGCGACGAGGAAAAGGCCCGCGCCAAGGAGCGCATCTTCTCGCACCGCGACAGCTTCGGCCAATGGCAGCCCAAGGCCCAGCGGCCCGAACTCTGGACGCTGTTCAACACGCGGCTGCAGCCCGGTGAACACTTCCGCGTGTTCCCGATCTCCAACTGGACCGAGCTCGATGTGTGGCAATACATCGAGCGCGAAAAGATTGCCTTGCCCTCGATCTACTACGCACACGAGCGTGAAGTGGTGGAGCGCAAGGGACTGCTGGTGCCGGTGACCGAGCTCACGCCGCCGCGCGACGGCGAAGAAGTCGTCACGCGCACCGTGCGTTTTCGCACCGTGGGCGACATCACCTGCACCTGCCCGGTGGAAAGCCCGGCATCCACCGCGGCCGACATCGTGATCGAAACGCTGGCCGCCGACGTCAGCGAGCGCGGGGCCACGCGCATGGACGACAAGACCTCCGACGCTTCCATGGAAAAGCGCAAGAAAGACGGGTACTTCTGATGAGCGCGACTGTTTTGACCGACGACAACACCCGCCTTGCCGCAACTGCGGCTGGCAACGACTACCGCTCGGCGCTGAAATTCATCACCTGCGGTTCGGTGGATGACGGCAAGAGCACGCTCATCGGCCGCCTGCTGGTGGACAGCAAGGCCGTCTTGCAGGACCATCTGGCCGGCGTGCAGCGCCAGGGTGAAACCGACCTGGCGCTCTTGACCGACGGCCTCTCGGCCGAGCGCGAGCAGGGCATCACCATCGACGTGGCCTACCGCTACTTCGCCACCGAAAGCCGCAAGTTCATCATCGGCGACGCGCCGGGCCACGAGCAATACACCCGCAACATGGTGACCGCCGCCTCCAGCGCCGATGCGGCCGTGGTGCTGGTGGACGCCACCAAGCTCGACTGGAAGAACCCCTCGCCCGAACTGCTGCTGCAAACGCGCCGCCACTCGCTGCTGGTCAACCTGCTGCGCGTTCCGTCGATCGTGTTCGCGGTCAACAAGCTGGACGCGGTGGAAGATGCGGCGACCGCATTCGCCCACATCTCGCAGGCGCTTGACACCTTCGCCCAGGCGGCCGGCATTCCGGTCAAGGCCGTGGTCCCGGTGTCGGCCTTGAAGGGCCTCAACGTGGTCGACGCCAGCCCCGGCTGGAGCGGCTACCAGGGTCCGAGCCTGCTGCAGATCCTGGAACACCTGCCGGCCACTGCCGCCGACACGACGCAGCCGTTTGCCTTTCCAGTGCAATGGGTCGAGAAGTTTTCCGGCTCGTCGGACACCACCCAGGGCCGCCGCGTGTTCTGGGGCCGCGTTGCCACAGGCGGCGTGCAGCCGGGCCAGACGGTCACGGTATTGCCCAGCGGCCAAACCGCCAAGGTAGCCCAGGTGCTGGACCACGCACGCCGGCCCAAGGCGATCCTGGCCGGCCACAGCGCCGGCATCGTGCTGGACCGCGAAGTCGACGTGTCGCGCGGCGACTGGCTGCTGGCCCAGCATGAGGCGGACCCGGAAGACGAGGCGGACAAGCCTGCGTTCACGGTAAGCCGGGAAATCCAGACCACCGTGGCATGGATGGACGACGAGCCGCTGGTGGCTGGCCGCGTCTACTGGGCGCTGCACGGCCACCGCTGGGTCAAGGCCAAGGTCAGGCGCATCGTGCACAAGCTCAACATCAATACGCTGGCCGAGGAAGACGCCACGCAGCTCGATCCGAACGCCATCGGGCACGTGGAACTGAGCCTGCAGGAGCCGCTGGCCACCCTGCCCTATGCGCAGTCGCGGCTGCTCGGTTCGCTGATCCTGGTGGACACGGCATCGCACAAGACATCGGCGGCGGTCCTGATCAATTGAGCCATACCCGTGCGGCGGCAAGGGCCGCGGCACGGACTCCCTCGGCCCGTCATCCGGGAAAACCCATAAAATCGAAGGTCCACGGACCCTTTCCCAAACTACAAAATGACTCACGTCGTCACCGAATCCTGTATCCGCTGCAAGTACACCGACTGTGTGGACGTCTGTCCCGTGGACTGCTTCCGCGAAGGCCCCAACATGCTGGTGATCGATCCCGATGAGTGCATCGACTGCGCGGTATGCATCCCCGAATGCCCGGTGAATGCGATCTACGCCGAAGAAGATTTGCCGGCCAACCAGATGGCATTCATCAAGCTCAATGTCGAGTTGAGCCAGCAAGCCGGCTGGAAAAGCATCACCAAGCGCAAGCCCGCGCTCGAAGATGCGGACGCCTGGAAAGACGTCACGGACAAGGTCGGCGAACTGGTGCGCTGAGCCTCTTCAGGCTGCGCCGCGAGAATATGGAACCTCAACTCAACCAAGAAGTGATCAATACCGCGCATGCCCATGACGGTCCGATCGAAACCGATGCCGTCATCGTCGGCGCCGGGCCGGTCGGCCTGTTCCAGGTGTTCGAGCTCGGGCTGCTGGAAATCAAGGCGCATGTCATCGACTCGCTCGCCTACCCCGGCGGCCAGTGCGTGGAGCTCTATCCGGACAAGCCGATCTACGACATTCCGGCGGTGCCGGTGTGTACGGGCCAGGAGCTGACGGATTCGCTGCTCAAGCAGATCGAACCCTTCGGCGCCACTTTTCACTTCGGGCAAGAGGTCACCAAGGTCGAGCGGCAAGCCGACGGGCGCTTCTTCGTCGAGACCTCGCGCGGTACGCAATTCCTGACCAAGACCATCTTCATCGCCGCCGGCGTCGGCGCCTTCCAGCCGCGCTTGCTGAAGGTCGATGGCCTGGACCAGTTCGACGGCTCGCAGCTGTTCTACCGCGTCAAGAATCCGGCCGAGTTCGCCGGCAAGAACCTGGTGATCGTGGGCGGCGGAGACTCCGCGCTTGATTGGGCCCTGAACTTCGCGAAGGAAGGCCCGCACAAGGCCGAGACCGTGATCCTGATCCATCGGCGCGACGGCTTCAAGGCGGCACCCGCCAGCGTCGCCAAGTTGCACGAGATGTGCGCGGCGTACGAGATGCAATTCATCGTCGGGCAGATCACCGGCTACGAAGAGAAAGACGGCAAGCTGACCGGCGCCAAGGTAACGGGTTCGGACGGCGTGACGCGTGTCGTGCCGGTGGATGTGCTGCTGGTTTTCTTCGGCCTGTCGCCCAAGCTCGGCCCGATCGCCGAATGGGGCCTGGACATCGAGCGCAAGCAACTCAAGGTGGACACCGAGAAGTTCGCCACCAGCGTACCGGGCATCTTTGCGGTGGGCGACATCAATACCTATCCGGGCAAGAAGAAGCTGATTCTTTCGGGCTTTCATGAATGCGCGCTGGCGGCCTTTGCCGCCGCGCCCTTCATCTTCCCGGACAAGAAAATCCATCTGCAATACACCACCACAAGCCCCAAGTTGCACAAGGTGCTTGGCGTGGAATCGCCGGTATTTGACTGAGCCTTAGAATCCACAAGCGCTCGCAAGAGTGCAATTCGCTAGGGGTGTTGCCGCTTTGCAAAAGGCGGCGACTGAGAAAGTCCCTTTGAACCTGATTGAGGTAATCCTCGCGCAGGGAAGCAAGACTTCGGGCCGGCAGCCGCATCTCAGTTGCCACCACAGGCCCCAAGCCCAAGCCGACCTGCCATCACGTTGGAGAAAACGTCATGGCATATTTGAAACCTGAATGGCCGCTGGCAGCGACCTTGTTGATCGCCACCACGAGCTGGGCCCAGACCGGCACGCTCAAGCCCGTCACCGTCAATGAGCGCACGGCCGCGCCGCAAGCCGACATCAGCGGCTTTGGCGACCTGCCGCTGAAGGAGGTGCCGATCTCGGCCACCGTGGTCAGCCGCGAGCAACTGCAAAGCAGCGGCGCGCGCCGCCTGGCTGATCTGACGCAGTTCGACGCATCCGTGGGCGACGCCTACAACTCCCCCGGCTACTGGGACTACCTGAGCATTCGCGGCTTCACGCTGGACAACCGCTTCAACTACCGGCGCGAGGGCCTGCCCATCAGCGCTGAAACCTCCATCCCACTGGACAACAAGGAGCGCATCGAGATCCTGAAGGGCACCAGCGGCATCCAGGCCGGCACCAGCGCACCCGGCGGCCTGGTGAACTATGTGGTGAAGCGCCCGACACAGCAAGACCTGCGCGAAGTCAGGCTTGAGGCCACCAGCCGATCCAGCCTGCTGGCAGCCATCGACCTGGGCGGGCGCCTTGGCACCGACCAGGCCTTCGGCTACCGCCTGAACGTGGCCCATGAGAACCTGCGCCCGCTCACGCGCAACCTGGACGGCCAACGCAGCCTCGCTGCATTGGCCACCGACTGGCGCATCAGTCGTGATTCGGTGCTCGAAGCCGAAATCGAATGGAGCCACAAGTCGCAGCCCAGCCAGGCCGGCTTCAGCCTGCTGGGCAGCACCCTGCCCGCACCGGTCGACCCGCGCCTGAACCTGAACAACCAGCCCTGGTCGCAACCCTCGGTATTCGATGCCTTGACGGGCAGCATCCGCTT
>DATILI010000072.1:0-30607 GCA_035476635.1 Burkholderiaceae bacterium
TTGGCGCTGCAATGCATGCCTGCCGCCTGCCAGGCGAGGTTGTCGGGGCTGAGCTTCTTGAGCTTGTGGTCGGGCTCCCGCACACGCGATGCCAGGTTGTTTTTCTGCAGGCGTTTTGCCAGCTTGGCATGGGCCTCGCCGGGCGTGGGCAGTTCGGGAAGCTGGTACTTGGTCTTGGCAAGAATCGCCTTGATCACGCGGTGCACCAGCAAGTCGGGATAGCGCCGGATCGGGCTGGTGAAGTGCGTGTAGGCCTCGTAGGCCAGGCCGAAGTGGCCGCTGTTGATCGGCGTGTAGATCGCCTGCTGCATCGAACGCAGCAGCATCGAATGGATCTGCTGGGCATCGGGCCGCTCCTTGGTCGCCTCGGCAATGCGCTGGAACTCGCCCGGCTTGGGATCGTCGGTGATCGTTAGGCCGACGCCGATGGCCTTCAAGTAGTTGCGAAGGATGTCCTTCTTCTCGGGTGTCGGGCCCTCGTGCACGCGGAACAGGCCTGGATGCTTGCTCTGCAGGATGTAGTCCGCACTGCAGACATTGGCCGCGAGCATCGCTTCCTCGATCAGCCGGTGCGCCTCATTGCGGGTGCGCGGCACGATCTTCTCGATGCGGCCGTTTTCGTCGCAGATGATCTGCGTCTCGGTGGTTTCAAAGTCCACCGCGCCGCGCTCCTTGCGCGATGCCAGCAGGGCGCGATAGACGTCGTGCAGGTTCAACAGGTCGGTGACCCGCGCCTTGCGGCGCATGGCCTCGGGGCCGCGCGTATTGGCCAGGATGGCGGCCACCTCGGTGTAGGTAAAGCGCGCATGGCTCCACATTACGGCGGGATAGAACTGGTAGGCATGGACCTCGCCCTTGGCGTTGACCAGCATGTCGCACACCATGCAAAGACGCTCCACCTCAGGGTTGAGCGAGCACAGGCCGTTGGAGAGTTTCTCCGGCAGCATAGGAATGACGCGGCGCGGAAAGTACACGCTGGTCGCGCGGTCGTAGGCGTCGACGTCGATCGCCGAGCCGGTCTCCACGTAGTGGCTCACATCGGCAATCGCCACCAGCAGGCGCCAGCCCTTGCCACGGCCAACCTTGGCGGGCTCGCAATACACAGCATCGTCGAAGTCGCGCGCGTCTTCGCCATCGATGGTGACCAGCGGAATGTCGGTGAGGTCGACCCTGTGCTTCTTGTCTTGCGCGCGCACCTTGTCGGGCAGGGTGCGGGCCAAGGCAATGCAGGCGTCCGAGAACTCGTGCGGAACGCTGTATTTGCGCACCGCGATCTCGATCTCCATGCCCGGGTCGTCGACTTCGCCCAGCACCTCCTTGACCCTGCCCACGGGCTGGCCGAACAGCGCCGGCGGCTCCGTCAGCTCGACCACCACGACCTGCCCCGGCTTGGCGGTACCGGTCGCGCCCTTGGGGATCAGGATGTCCTGGCCATAGCGCTTGTCTTCCAGCGCGACCAGCCACACGCCGCTTTCCTGCAGCAGGCGCCCGATGATGGGCTGCTGCGGCCGCTCGACGATTTCGACGACGCGGCCCTCAGGGCGCCCGCGCCGGTCCATGCGCACGATGCGCGCCTTGACGCGATCCTTGTGCAGCACGGCGCGCATCTCGTTGGGGGGCAGATAGATGTCGGATTCACCGTCATCGCGGAGCACGAATCCATGGCCGTCGCGATGACCTTGGATGGTTCCTTCCACTTCGTCGAGCATGCCGCCCGAGTGGTTCAAATTTTTGATATACAATCGCTTTCTTTCCTGAAATGCCCAGGTGGCGGAATTGGTAGACGCACTAGTTTCAGGTACTAGCGAGTAACATCGTGGGGGTTCGAGTCCCTTCCTGGGCACCATCATAAAGCCGACTTATGTCGGCTTTTGTTTTTGTTGAACTGCCTTCCAAAAGAAGGTCCATGCGGCCTCCTTGAAGGCCCTTTGAAAAAGCCGCTGCATCCGCAGCGGCTTTGTTTTTTCTACACCGGCAAGGCGACAAGATCGTGTCCCTGTGTTCCGACGATGCGCGCCCGCGTGAACTCGCCCACCTTCAGCGTCTTGCTGATCTTCTCCGGCGGCAGCAGCTTGACCGTGCCATCGATCTCCGGCGCATCGGCATAGGAGCGACCCACGCCGCCCTTTTTGCCCAACGCCGGCGCTGAATCCACCAGCACCTGCATCGTGGCGCCCACGCGTCTTTGCAGCTTGGCCGCGGACACTTCCTCGGCCACGGCCATGAAGCGGGCACGCCGCTCTTCGCGCACTTCCTTTGGTAACATGCCGGGAATCTCGTTGGCCACGGCGCCTTCCACCGGGCTGTAGGCAAAGCAGCCTGCACGATCGATCTGCGCCTCGCGCATGAAGTCCAGCAAGTGCTGGAACTCGCCTTCCGTCTCGCCCGGGAAACCAGCGATGAACGTGCTGCGAATCACAATCTCCGGGCAGGCCTCGCGCCAACGCAGGATGCGTTCCAGATTCTTTTCACCGCTGGCTGGCCGTTTCATGCGCTTGAGCACATCGGGGTGGCTATGTTGGAATGGAACATCCAGGTAAGGCAGCACCTTGCCCGTGGCCATCAGTGGAATCACATCGTCCACGCTGGGATACGGATACACATAGTGCAGCCGCACCCAGGCGCCATACGGTTCTGCCATCTCGCCCAGCGCCTGCACCAGGTCCAGCATGCGTGTCTTAACGGGCTTGCCGTCCCAGAAGCCGGTGCGGTACTTCACGTCCACGCCGTAGGCCGAGGTGTCTTGGCTGATCACCAGCAACTCCTTCACGCCGCCTTCGAACAGTGCCTTGGCCTCTTTCAGCACGTCGCCGACCGGTCGGCTCACCAGATCACCGCGCATCGACGGAATGATGCAGAAGGTGCAGCGATGGTTGCAGCCCTCGCTGATCTTCAGGTAGGCGTAATGCCGCGGTGTGAGCTTGATGCCGGCAACGCCGAAGTTGCCCGCCTGCGGATCGGGCACCAGATCGACGAACGGGTCATGCGGCTTGGGCAGGTTCAGGTGCACCGCATCCATCACCTCTTGCGTGGCATGCGGGCCCGTTACAGCCAACACGCTGGGGTGCATCTGCCTGACGAGGTTGCCACCGCCTTCGCCGGCCTTGGCGCCCAGGCAGCCGGTCACGATCACGCGGCCGTTTTCGGCCAGCGCCTCGCCGATGGTGTCCAGGCTTTCCTTGACGGCGTCATCGATGAAGCCGCAGGTGTTGACGATCACCAGGTCAGCGCCCTCAAAGGTCTTGGAAGTCTGGTAACCCTCGGCGCTCAGTTGCGTGAGGATCAGTTCGGAATCGGTCAGTGCCTTGGGGCAACCCAGGCTGACAAAGCCGACTTTGGGGATTTTCGTGGGAGGGGACAGTACTTCGCTCATGCCCCGTATTGTCCCAGTTCCTGATCCGAGCCTACCTTTTCACGCCGAAAGCCCCGAACATCTGTTCCGCCTGCTTTTGCATCTGCTCCTGCATTTGCACGAACATGTTCTTGGACTGCTCGACATAGTTGCCCATCATGCCCTGCATCATCGGCGACTGCATATTCATGTATTGGGCCCACATCTCCGGCGTCAAGCCCTTGGACTGCTCGCCGAGCTTGGCCTGGATTTCCATGAAGGCCTGCATGTTCTTCTCGAGGTACGGGCCAATGAAACTCTGCATCGCGTTGCCGTAGAAGCGGATGATGTTGCCCAGTACGGCTTCGGTGAACATCGGCGCGCCGCCGGCCTCTTCTTCAAGAATGATCTGAAACAGGATGCTGCGCGTCAGATCTTCACCCGACTTCGCGTCGCGCACCACCAGAGGCTCGCTTTCCATCACGAGTTTCTTCACTTCCGCGAGCGTGATGTAGGTAGAGGTATCGGTGTCATAGAGCCGACGGTTGGGATACTTTTTGATGACGCGAGGCGACGGCTTGTCGCCGCCTGTCTTTTTGCTTTGCACTAGGAAACTCCTGAACCTGGCGCGCGGGGCACGCCATATTGCGATGCAACAGATTCTAGGGAGCCCCCCGCAGCCCAGCCCCGAGGTTTACCCTGAGGGGCTGTCGCGAATGCTTCACGATGCCTTCGTTTTGCGCATCCTCAGAGGCGTCCGGTCAGAAGCAAAACAATGATGATGACGACCACCAGGCCCAAGCCACCACTCGGGCCATAACCCCAGCTCTTGCTGTGGGGCCAGGTCGGAATGACACCCACCAGCATCAGAATCAAGACAATCAACAGGATGGCTCCAAGACTCATGACGTTCTCCTTTTTGGGCTCTTGTCGAAAGGGATCGACGCTTCGCCATTGCTACCTGGCGAACAGGCGCCCCACCACCAAACCGGCGGCAAATGCAATGCCTAGCGACTCGAGCGGGTGTTTCCTCACCCACGCGTCAGGCGTCGAAATCACGTCGCCAACTTTGTCGACGGCCGCGTGGGCACGTTGTGCCACTCCATCGACCACCGGAAGCATGCCCATTGCTGCTTGTCCGACCACCGCAGCAGTCCGGTCAACAGCACCATGCATGCCGGTCATTGCGCCATCGGCAATAGAGTGATTTCCGTTGGGTTTCAATACGTTTTCCATGGCAATGTCCTTTGGGATTTCGATGCGTGCTCTCAATACCCAAGTGTCCTGGGAGCCCCAGGATCCAGCTATCGCCAAGCGCTCAAGCCGTTGTAGGACAGCGGCGCGTCCTGCCGCGCTCAATGCACCGGCATATCCGCTTGTTCAAAAAAGAACCGCAACATCTCGCCTGATGCATCCGGCCCGTGGACATCTGTGTAGGAGCCGCTGCTTTGTCCACCCGACCATGCGTGGCCGGCGCCATGCACCAGCCAGTGCTCGGCCAGGGCCCGGCCCTCGCGCCCGCGGTAGACCGAGCGCGTGTAGCGACGTCCACCGTCGCAGGTGCCCTGCTCCACTTGCACCTGCGCAGCACTGGCAAGCAATGCAGCGCCATCGGCGCTTGCGGGCGTTTCGAGGAGCGCCGCGATGACCTGTTCGCCGTTGCGCTGGTGCACTGTTTTGTCCTGATCGCCGTGGAATACGATCGTGGGCACGGCCATCTTCGCGGGCGTCGCGCTGTGCAGGCCGGTGCGCGCCACACCGGTCTGCATGACCGACAGGGCTTCGGCCACGTTTCCGGCGGCGCCGCTGGGCAAGCCCGAGTGCACGCCCACAGCCGCAAAAATGTCAGGGTAGGCATTGCCGACGATCACGGCCATGGCGCCGCCGGCGGAGAGGCCGGCGACATAGACGCGGCGCCCGTCAATACCGTGCTTTTCCGTGACGGATCGCACCATGTCAGCCAGCAAAGCCGGTTCCCCGCTGTCGCGCCGCTGATGGTTGTGCTTGAACCAGTTCCAGCAGCGCGATGGATTGGCGCTCGCGGCCTGCGCGGGGTAGAGCACGTAAAAGTCATGCTCACGCGCGCGCTCGTTCATGCCGGTACCTGCGGCGAAGTCGTCGGGATCCTGCGTGCAGCCGTGCAATAGCACGACCAGCGGCAGTTGCCGGCCGGCATGGCCTGGCGGGATATAGAGTTTGTAGCCCCGCGTGAGCGACCCATTGGTATGGGTACCTGCGATGAAATCTCCGAGGCCAACATCCGTCGCTGGCGGCGCATGGACGCCAACTTCGATCACGCATCCGTCCAGCACCAGACCGTCGGTCGGCGGCGCGAAGGACCTTGCCGGCTCTGCGGTGGCTGGGCCATCAAACCAAGCGCCAGCGCGGGACGGCATTGCGAGCGCACGCTGGATCAAGGCCGTCGCCTCGCGCAACTTGCCGGCTTGTGTCAGGCGTGTCGCTTCGCGCATCAGGCCCTCATGGATATCGTTCATGAAATCTTTCTGCAGTGGGGTGAAGGAACCCAAGGGTTGGGGGGTCAGCGCAATCGGCCGGCCAGGGCGGTTTTCACGGCGGGGCTCGCGTGCAGGGCACCGAGCACCTCAATGGAAGCGATGGTGGCCTGCGCCAGCTCCGGTGTCACGTCATAGGCAATCGTGGCCAGGCCGAGCACGCGAATCTGCAGCTTTTGTTTTGCCGCCATCACTGCCTTCAAGTCGTCGGAACTGAAGTACTGCAAACCAAGGACAAGCATCTTTCGCGCCGCCACCTGCTTCAGTGTGTCGGCATGGCCGCCGAGGTGATTGCGAATGGCCGTGCGAATGAGGTCGGTACGGTTGCTATAGAAGCCTTCCGCCACCAACAGGTCGATTTGCCCCAGATCGACAAAGCCGAGATTGATGGTGATCTTCTCCGAGTCTGCGGTTTTGGCAGGGATGGGAACAAGCGCAGTTTTTTTCATGCTCATGCGCCATCCTATCACCATCCAACGGGATGGTATATGGATGGCATATGGATGTCCTATGGATGGCCTATGGATGGCCTATGGATGGCCAAAGTGAATCGACGCCGCCGGAAAGTCACGCTGCCTACGCCTGCAATTGGTCGACGATGTCCTACAGCCAGTTGGAAGGCAATGGGCCATATTTCCTGAACCGCAGTTCACTCTTCCATGGAGATATTCAAATGCAGCAAGTCAAAGATGTCATGAAAACAGATGTGCAAGTCATCGGCCCCGAGGCCACGCTCGCGCAGGCCGCCCAGTCCATGCGCGATGGGGACTTTGGCCTGATGCCGGTGGGGGAAAACGACCGCATGATCGGCACGATTTCCGACCGCGACATCACAGTACGCGCGGTTGCCGAAGGGAAGAGCGGAAACACAAAGGTCCGGGAAGTCATGTCCGGGACGGTTCGCTGGGTCTATGCCGACGAATCGGTTGACCGGGCATCCGCAATCATGAGTGAACACCAGGTCAGGCGGCTGCCGGTAGTGGATCGGGACAAACGCCTGGTCGGCATCCTGGCGCTCGGCGACCTCGCGCTCAACAAAGCGCAGTTGCAGCCAGCGGCAAAGGCGTTGTCGGAGATCTCGCAACCCCCGGAGCACGCGTCGGCGCTGCCGGTCTGAGTTCAGTAGCGTCGCCAGCCTCAGCATCAGGAAGCGCGAAGGAAAGCACAAATGAAAAGCCCGCAAGCTCAATCAAACATGAACTTACGGGCTTTGGATTTGGTAGGCGCGATTGGACTCGAACCAACGACCCCCACCATGTCAAGGTGGTGCTCTAACCAGCTGAGCTACGCGCCTAAAAGAGATTCGAGAAGCTTCGTATTGTAGCAGGCTTCGCGGGCACTTCTTCGAGCTGCACCCGTGTCACCACGCCAGTTCTTCTAGCGCCGTCGCGCCGAACGCACACCCGACACATCGGCCACGGTACCGAGTACCCGGCCCAGGCGCCCGGAATCGGCCACTTCGACGGTGAAGGTCATCCAGGCCGTGCCTTTGACCGATTGCGTCTGCACGCCCGTCACATTCATTTTTTCCTTGGCGAACACTTCGGATATGTCGCGCAGCAGTCCCTGCCGGTCCGACGCCTCGACCGCCACGTCCACCGGATAGACCGAACCAGCAGCGGCCGCGGGCAGGCCCCAATCCACCTCGATGACGCGCTCGTTGCTGCGCGCGGCCATTTCACGGAAGTTGCTGCAGTCGGCGCGGTGAATGCTGACGCCCTTGCCGCGCGTGACAAAGCCGCGAATCTCGTCCGGTGGCGCAGGCTTGCAGCACTTGGCCAGTTGCGTCATCAACGAGTCCATGCCGACCACGAGGACACCGCCCTTGGGCGTCGATGGCTGCGACCGGTCGCCTTGGCGCGCCTTCTTGAGCAACAGAAAATCGTCCTGCGGCAGCAAGGGCTCGGGCGGGCGCAGCAGCGTCTCGATGTTGCGCAGCGAGAACTCTTCCTTGCCCACTGTTTCGAACAGCGCCTCGGCCGACTTGAAGCCCAGTTGCGAGGCCAGGTCTTCCAGCTTCACGGCCGTCTTGCCTTCACGCTGCAGCAGCTTTTCCACTGCTTCGCGCCCGCGCGCCGCGGTCTCGTGCGAGGCCTGCGCATTGAACCAGGCACGCGCCTTGGCGCGCGCGCGGTGGCTGACCAGATAGCCGAGTTCGGCATTGAGCCAGTCGCGGGAAGGACCGCCTTCCTTCACGGTGCTCACTTCCACCGTCTGGCCGTTTTGCAGCGGCGTGTTCAACGGCACCATCGCCCCGTCGACGCGCGCGCCGCGGCAGCGGTGGCCCAGGCTGGTGTGCACGCTGTAGGCAAAGTCCACCGGCGTCGCGCCTTGAGGCAACTCGACGATGGCGGCGTCCGGCGTCAGCACATAGATGCGATCCTCGAACAGCCCCTTGTTCCGCTCCATGCCCGAGAGGTCGCGCTCCCAGGCGAGCAACTGGCGCAGCACCGCGATCTTGGCGTCGTACTGGCCGCTGGCCGACACCCCCGCATAGCCCTTGGCGCCGGCCTCCTTGTAGGCCCAGTGCGCTGCCACACCGTGCTCGGCGTGGTCGTGCATGGCCTGCGTGCGGATCTGGATTTCGATCGGCTGGCCGTGCGCGTCGCGCACCACCGTGTGCAGCGACTGGTAGCCGTTGGCCTTGGGCTTGGCGATGTAGTCGTCGAACTCCTCGGTAATGGGCGCGAACTGCGCATGCACCCAGCCCAGGGCCGCATAGCAATCCCGCACTTCCGGCACCACCACGCGCAGCGCGCGCACGTCGTATACCTGGTCAAAGCCCAGCGACTTGCCGCGCATCTTCTTCACGATGCTGTAGATGTGCTTGGGCCGGCCCTGCACCGTGGCGCGGATGCCCTGGTCTTTCAGATCGGCTTCCAGCCGCTCGCGCAGCTGCTGCACATAGCCTTCGCGCTCCACGCGTTTTTCATCCAGCAGCCGCGCCACCTGCTTGTAGGTCTCGGGCTCCAGGAAGCGGAACGCCAGGTCCTCCATCTCCCACTTGACCTGCCAGATGCCCAGCCGGTTGGCCAGCGGCGCGAACACATGCAGTGACTCGCGCGCCAGGCCGGGCGACACCGACACCTTGGCGGCGGCATAGAACCGCAGGCTCTGCAGGCGCGAGGCCAGGCGCAGCATCACCACGCGCAGGTCGCGCGAAAACGCCAGCAGCATCTTGCGCACGTTTTCGGTCTGGACGGCCGGGTCATCCACCAGGTGTGCCGACGCGGCCGCTGCGCGCGCCTGGCGCTGCACCCGCACCAGCTTGGTGGTTTCCACCGCGAGCGCGGCAAAGTTTTCACCGAAGGCCTTGGCGATGATCTCGTGCGGCCGATTCAAGTACTCGCAGGTATAGACCAGGTAGGCCGCGGCCTGCATCGCCTCGGAACCGCCGATGGACTTGAGGATGGCCGCAACGGCATCGGCGTGCGCCAGGGTGTTCTCGCCCGAGTCGAGGAGCTCGCCGGCAATCAAAGGCTCGGCAAAAGCACGGGCGCGCGCCAGGGCGTTTGGTTCCTCGGGCAGGCTCTGCGCGGTGGCGGCAATCAGTTCGGGAACCGGCTCCGCCAGAGTCGCGGAGCGCGGTTGCTCCGCTATGAGACTTTTCATCCTAGTTTCGGCAAGTCTTCAATCGAAAAGGAAGGAAGCCACCGTCTCCACTTGATTCGTTGCGATGAAGGTGGGCGCATGCCCGACCCCTTCGAATTCCACCAACCGCGCCTTCGGGCCGCGTTGCGTCATGGCCAGCGCCGTCGCGTGCGACAGCAAGTCAGACTGCGCGCCGCGCAGCAGCAGCGTCTTGGCGCGGATCTGGTCGTACAGCTGCCACAGCGCCGCCTCGCCCTGCGCAGCCAATTCCTCGGTGACGCCGCGAAACGGCACGGCAATCGCCGGATCGTAGTGCAATGTGAACGCCCCATCGGGCAGCGGCTTGACCATGGGCCGCGACAGGTCCAGCCATTGCTCAGGCGTGTGCGGCCCGAAACTGGTGGAGATCGCCCACATGGCATCGGCCGCCTGCTGCAGCGAGGTGAACCTGCCGGTATTGCCCAGATAGGTGCCGATGCGCTGCAGCGCCTGCCATTGAAGCGAAGGCCCGACATCGTTGAGCACCAGCTTGCGCACCGGCACCGGCAGCGGCAGGCCGGGCTGGCCCGCGACGCCCATGCCGATCAGCCCGCCCATGCTGGTGCCAACCCAATCGAGCGTGCCGACGGGTGCCTCAGCATGCAATTGGGCCAGCAGTGCCAGCATGTCGCCGGCGTAGGCGGGAAGCTGGTAGCCGGCGGGGTCCTTGAGCCAATCGCTGCGGCCGCGGCCCACGACATCGGGGCAGACTACGCGCAGCGGCCCGGGCGCCCTGGCCACCAAGGCCTGCGCCAGCACATCGAAGTCACGGCCTTGGCGCGACAAGCCATGCACGCAGACCACCACATCGGCGCTCGCGGCATCGCCCCACTGCCAATAGGCCATGCGGTGGCCGCCGGCAGCGTCGGGGCAAGGTACGTAGTTCAGCCTAGGGTCAGTCATGGTGAAATGTGCGGCTTGATAATTGCTTGAATCCGTTGTTGTTCGCGTCGTCATTCGTATCGAATTTCTCGTCGTTATTTGCATCCTAATTCATTCGGAGAACCCATATGCTCAAAGGCAAAACCGCACTCGTCACCGGCTCCACCAGCGGCATCGGGCTTGGCATCGCCAAATCCCTGGCGCGCCAGGGCGCCAACATCGTGCTCAACGGCTTTGGCGACGCCGAGGGGCCCAAGGCGGAAGTAGCCGCACTGGGCGTGAAGGTGGCGTACCACGGCGCCGACATGAGCAAGCCCGCCGACATCGAAGACATGATGAAGTTCGCCGCCACCCAGTTCGGCCAGGTGGACATCCTGGTCAACAACGCCGGCATCCAGCATGTAGCCAGGATCGAGGACTTCCCGGTCGAGCGCTGGGACGCGGTGATCGCCATCAACCTGTCCAGCGCATTCCACGCCACGCGCCTGGCGCTGCCGGCCATGAAGGCCGCCGACAACGGCAAGGGCTGGGGGCGCATCATCAACCTGGCTTCGGTGCACGGCCTGGTGGGCTCCGCCGAGAAGTCCGCCTATGTCGCGGCCAAGCACGGCATCGTCGGCCTGACCAAGGTCACCGCACTCGAAAACGCCACCACCGGCGTCACCTGCAACGCCATCTGCCCCGGCTGGGTGCTGACGCCGCTGGTACAAAAGCAAGTGGACGCAAAAGCCGCTGCGCAAGGCATCAGCAATGCCGACGCCACGCGGCAACTGCTGGGCGAAAAGGAACCGTCGATGCAGTTCACCACGCCCGAGGAACTGGGCGAACTCGCCGTGTTCTTCTGCTCACCCGCCGGCAACAACGTGCGCGGCGTCGCCTGGAACATGGACGGTGGCTGGGCCGCCCAGTAGGTCCAGGTCAGGGCCCCAGGAAAGTCCGGTAGAAATCAATGAAGGCCCGCACCTTGGCCGGTACGTGCCGGCCCGGCGGGTATACGGCGTAGACCCCACCCTTGGGCAGCGACCAGCCTGGCAACAGCCGCACCAGCTGCCCCGTGCGCACCGCCTCGGCGACACTGAACTGGTCCATCGCCGAAACACCGGCACCGCTTTGCAGCAGTGCGCGCAAGGTGGCGGATGAATCGGTGCGCAGCCGCCCATTCATGCGCACGCTGCGGCTGCGCCCGCGTGCCGAGGTGAACTTCCAGGTCAATGGGGCTGGCAACAGCGTCAATGCCAGCCACTCGTGCTGCGCCAGATCCTCCGGAAGCGTTGGTCGGCCGGCGCGCTCCAGGTAGGCGGGCGAGGCCACCACGTACTGCTCGAATTCACCCAACTGGGTCGCGCGCAAGGTCGAGTCGCGCAACCAGCCAATGCGGATCGCCAGGTCGATCCCCTCCTTCACCACGTCGGCCACGCGGTCGCTGGTGCGCAGGTCGATCTGCAGGCGCGGATGCAGCAGCGCGAACTGTGCAACGGCACGCGCGAGCGACTGCACGGCATGGTCGACCGCGGCGCTGATGCGCAGCGTGCCCGTCAGCTCCGCGCTGCCGCCCATCTGGGTCAGCGCATCCTGCACCCCACGCAGCAGGGGCACGCACTCGGCGTACAGGGCCTGGCCGGCGTCGGTCAGGGCAACGCGGCGCGTGGTACGCGAAAACAGGCTGACGCCCAATTGGGCCTCGAGCCGGCTCACGTCCAGGCTGACCTTGGCCTTGGCCACGCCCAATTGATCCGCCGCCGCCGTGAAGCCACCGGTTTCCGCCACGGCGGCAAACACCAGGAGCCCATTCAAGTCGGTCTTGCCGCCTACTGCCATGCCGCTCCGACGCTCATTTTTATTGTTAAGAATTTCATATCAATCAATTCTGACAGTACGCATTTATCAAATCAAGTCGCGCTGCCACAGTAGCGGTTTTCCAAAGGACATTTCATGAACATCGCACTCATCGGCGCCAGCGGCTTCATCGGCTCGGCCCTGCGCAAGGAAGCGCTCGCCCGCGGCCACCAGGTCACCGCCCTGGTCACCAATCCGCAAAAACTCGAACCCGCAGCCAATCTGAAAGTCGTCAAGACCGACGTGAACGACATCACCGCATTGACCACGCAACTGCGCGGCCACGACGCGGTGCTCAGCGCCTTCAGCGGCCATGCCCAGGCTGATACCCTGGCCTATTACCTGAGCGGCTTTCGCGCCATCGTCACCGCCACCAAGGAAGCCGGCGTTCCGCGCCTGCTGGTGGTGGGCGGCGCCGGCAGCCTGGAAGTGGCGCCAGGCGTTCAACTATTGGACACGCCGCAGTTCCCCGAGATCTACAAGCCGACCGCCGAAGGCGCGCGCCAGGCCCTGGCGCTGCTGCGCGAGGAAGCCATGCTGGACTGGACCTTGCTGAGCCCCAGCGCCGTCATCGCGCCGGGCGAGCGCACCGGGCAATTCCGCCTGGGCACCGACCAGTTGCTCGCCAACGCCCAGGGCGAAAGCCGCATCTCGGTGGAAGACTACGCCGCAGCAATGATCGACGAGCTGGAAAAGCCCGCGCATTCGCGCCGCAGATTCACCGTCGGCTACTGAAGCTTGAGGGATTTCACCCTCTTGGCGACGGGCGGGGTCGCTCAGAATGTGCCTTCAGGATCGTCCACAGATCCCGAAAGGCCATCATGCCCCGCCTCCACCCGTCGCGCCGCAGCGTCGTCCTGTCAAGCGTTGCCGCAGCCGCCGCTATTGGCCTGCCAGGCCTCGTGCGTGCCCAGGCCTTTCCCGCGCGACCTGTCCGCCTGATTTGCCCCTGGCCCGCGGGCGGGTCCACCGATGCGGTGATGCGCGTGCTCGCCGAAAGCGCCGGCAAGGCGCTGGGCCAGACGGTCATCGTTGAAAACAAGGCCGGCGCCAGCGGCATGCTCGGCCCCAACGAATTGGTCAACGCCAGGCCCGACGGCTACACCCTGTCGCAGCTGACCATCGGCGTGGTGCGGCTGCCACACATGCAGAAGATGCAGTTCGACCCGCTGAAGGACTTTACCTATGTGATCTGCCTGACCGGCTACACCTTCGGCCTGGTGGTGCGCGCCGATTCGCCGATCAAGAGCATCAAGGACCTGGTGGACCATGCCAAGGCCAACCCGGGAAAGTTCACCTTCGGGTCCACCGGCAACGGCACCACGCCGCATCTGGCGGTGGAAGAGTTCGCCTCCCGTGCGGGCATCCAGTTGCAGCACATTCCGTTCAAGGGCAATGCCGATGGCATGCAGGCGCTGCTCGGCGGCCACGTGATGTCGCACAGCGACGCCACCGGCTGGGGCTCGCACGTGGATGCCGGCACCTGCCGACTGCTGGCCACCTACGGCAGCAAGCGCACCAAGCGCTGGGCGCACATCCCGACCTTGCAGGAGCTGGGCTACGAAACGGTTTCGGATTCCCCGTTCGGCATCGGTGCGCCCAAGGGCATGGACCCTGCGATCACCAAGGTCCTGCACGATGCGTTCAGGAAGACGCTGGACGATCCGGCCGTGCTGGCGGCGTTCGAAAAATACGACCAGCCGGTGATCTACCTCAACACCGCCGACTACACCAGATTCGCCGCCGAAAGCTACATCAAGGAAAAGACCATGATCGAACGCCTGGGGTTGGCAGCCAAAAGCTAGGTGCTGGCCCTCGTGTCTAAACGTCGATCGCCGCCGCCGACCCGGCCAGCTTGCGCAACTCGAATTTCTGAATCTTGCCGGTCGAGGTCTTGGGCAACTCGCCGAACACCACGGCGCGCGGCACCTTGAAGCCGGCCAGGTGTTTCTTGCAGTGGACCACGATTTCCTCCGCCGTGAGGATGGCGCCGGCCTTGAGTTCGACAAAGGCGCAGGGCGTCTCGCCCCAGCGCGCATCGGCCTTGGCCACGACGGCGGCGGCCAGCACGTCGGGGTGCCGGTAGAGCACGTCTTCGACTTCGATCGAGGAGATGTTCTCGCCGCCCGAGATGATGATGTCCTTGCTGCGGTCCTTGATCTTCATGTAGCCGTCGGGGTACATCACGGCCAGGTCGCCGGTGTGGAACCAGCCGCCGGCAAAGGCTTCCTGCGTCGCCTTGGGGTTCTTCAGGTAGCCCTTCATCGCGATGTTGCCCCTGAACATGATTTCGCCCATGGTCTCGCCGTCCTGCGGCACCGGCGCCATGGTGGCGGCGTCGAGCACGCGCGCGTCGCGCTCCAGGTGGTAGCGCACGCCCTGGCGCGCGTTGAGGCGGGCGCGCTCGCCGATGTCCAGGCTGTCCCAGGCGTCATGCTTGGCGCACACGGTGGCGGGCCCGTAGACCTCGGTCAGGCCGTAGACATGCGTCAGGTCGAAGCCCATGCGTTCCATGCCCTCGATCATCGAAGCCGGCGGCGCGGCGCCCGCCACCATTGCCTTGACGCCGCGCGGCAAGCCTTGCTTCATCGCTTGTGGCGCATTGACCAACATGCCGTGCACGATGGGCGCGCCGCAGTAGTGCGTCACGCCATGTTCGCGGATGGCGTCGAGAATCGCTTGCGCCTCTACCTTGCGCAGGCACACGTTGACCCCCGCGCGCGCCGCCACCGTCCAGGGAAAGCACCAGCCGTTGCAGTGGAACATCGGCAACGTCCAGAGGTAGGCCGCATGCTTGGGCATGTCCCATTCGAGAATGTTGGAGATGGCGTTGAGCGCCGCACCACGGTGGTGGTAGACCACGCCCTTGGGGTTGCCGGTGGTGCCGCTGGTGTAGTTCAGCGTGATCGCGTCCCACTCGTCGCCGGGCAGCTGCCATTCGAACGCCGGGTCGCCGCTGGCGACGAAGGCGTCGTAGTCCATGCTGCCGGCGCGCGCCGCCGGTCCGGTGTAGAGACCGTCCTGCACGTCGATGACGACGAGCGGCGTGCTGTTCTTGCGCAGGCCGATCGCCTGTTGCATGACGCCAGCGAATTCCGGATCGACGATTACCACCTTGGCCTCGCCATGGTCGAGCATGAAGGCGATGGTCTCGGCGTCAAGCCGGGTGTTCAGCGCATTCAACACTGCCCCCGACATCGGAATGCCGAAATGCGCCTCCACCATGGGTGGCGTGTTGGGCAGCATGACGGCTACCGTGTCGCCTTTGCCGATACCCAGGCGCGCCAAGGCACTGGCAAGCTGGCGGCAGCGGCTATTGACCTCGGCCCAGTTGCGGCGCAACTGGCCATGCACCACGGCCGGGCGGTCGGGGTAAACCTCTGCGGCGCGCTCGATGAACGACAACGGCGTGAGCGGCGCGTAGTTGGCCTCGCAGCGGGGCAGGTCCTGGTCAAAAATGCTGGTCATCGCGGCGTCCCTCCCGAAGGATCATGAATAAACAATGGCGTTGCGCCCCTGCGCCTTGGCACGGTACATCGCGGCGTCCGCGCTGCTGAGCAAGGCCTCGGCGCTTTCGCCATCGTGCGGATACATGCTGATGCCGATGCTCACCTGTACCGCGAATGCCTGGCCCTCGATCGGCAAGGGCTTTTGGAACTGCTCGTGCAGCTTGTGGGCGATACCGTCTATCGCGTTGGCTTGGTCCAGGCCCTCACAAAGCACCGTGAATTCGTCGCCGCCCAGGCGCGCCACGGTGTCCACCTCGCGCACCGAGGCGCGCAAGTGGTCGGCCACCGCCTTGAGCACCTTGTCTCCCGTGCCGTGGCCCAGGCTGTCGTTGATGGCCTTGAAATAGTCCAGGTCAATGAACAGCAATCCAAAAGGCTTGCCGCTGCGCCGCGCCTGGCTCACCGCCTGCTCCAGCCGCTCCATGAAACTGCGGCGATTGGGCAAGCCGGTGAGCACATCGGTGCGGGCCAGCGCATCCAACGCCCTATGGCTCTCGCCCAAGGCGGACAGTTGCGCGCTGATCTGCTCTTGCATGCGCTGGAAATCGCGCGCCAGCTGGCCGAGTTCGTCGCGCCGGTGCAGTGGCAGATTGCTCGCAACACGGCCTTCACTGAACTCGGCGGCCGCGCGGGCCATGCGCTTGAGCGGCACGGTGACTGCGCCCGACACCATGAACGACAGCGCGACACCAGCGAGCCCCAGCGCCAGCGAAAGCTGCAGCATGCGCCGCCCGAGTTCAGAGGCTTCGCGCTGCACCGCCTTGAGCGGCTGCGACAGGCCCAGCATTAGAAAGCGCACATCGGCAGCGTCGCCAAACGGTAGGCGGACGAAGGCCGCCACCAGCCCGTCGGCCGCAGACGCAGACGCAGGCGCGTGAAACACCAGGCCGTCGCGCCGGCCTTCGAGCATTTCGGCCAGCTGCTCAAAGTCGTCCTGGGCGAAAAAACGGCGGCCACGGTCAAAGCCGAAGGTCTTGGCTTCATCCGGATGCACCAGCCAGTCGCCGCGGCGATTGCTCAAGTAGGTCTGGTAGCTCGCCGGCAAATCGCCCTGGATCAGGTGGAACAGGCCGTGGATGTCGATATTGATGACCACCAGGCCCACGATCTCGCCGCCGGGGCCCGCCACCGGCGCCGCCGCGCGCAGCGTGGGCAGGTCCAGCGCGGCATGGGCACCCTCTTCCTGGTTGATCGAGATGTCCGACAAGTAGGTCTCGCCCGTCTTGCGGCGCAAGGTTTCGAAGACATAGGGGTAGTGCGCCTTTTCCTGCATGTCTGCGCCCTGCACCCGCGCCAAGCCCTTTTTGGCCCGGTCCACCCGCACCAGCTCCAGGCCGTGGCCGGCCGCGGCAATGACACGGATCTGCACATAGTTGGCTTCGGCGTTCATGGTCGACTCAAACAGCTCTGCAAGCGCCTGCAGGCCCGCGCTATCGGCTGGCTGCGTTCCCGCACGCAGCACCTCGCGCGTCAAGGGCAACTGCGCCAGGGTCTGCACATCCTTGGTAACGTTGACCAGGCCCGCCTGCAAGTTGCGCCCCAGCACCTGGGTGGCCGTCAGCAAGTCGCGCTCAGCCGAGCGGCGCAAGGCCTCGCGGCTGCTGGTGTAGGCGCCCAAGCCGGTCAACGCGGCCGCTAGCGAGCCGAAGGCGGCCAGGATCAGGGCCAGCTTGAACGCTATACCGAAGCGCATCTAGAATTTTCCCGGTTGGTCGCCAGACACGATCCGCCGCCATAGCTGTGCCCTGCGCCGCTCGTCCTCCACGGGCTCAAGCCAGATGATTTTCTCGGCGGGCTGTGCGCCGGCCGGCTCTTCAAGCGTATTGGCCAGGGCCTGACGCCGGCTGAACTCGCGGCTGACCGCGGGATCGAGCATGTAGTCGATCCAGCGCTGGGCAAGCTGGGGTTGACGTGCATTGCTGGTGACAGCCCAGCAGTCCAGCCAGGCCAGCGCGCCTTCGGCCGGGATCACATAGCCCACGTCCAGCCCGGCATCACGCAACTGCTTGACCTGCTGGCGCCCGTAGTTGCCGAACAGCAGCGCCACGGAATGCTTGCGAAACAGATCCACCGCGTCCTCCGGCTGGGTGTAAAAACCCAGCAGGTTGCGGCGCAGCGAGACCAGGCTTTGCGCCACTTGGCGGAACTGCGCCTCCTCGATCCGAAACGGCGCCAAGCCCAGGCGTTGCGCCGCCAACGAAAAGTTGTGGGCACTGCTGTCGTAGGCCAGCACCTTGCCCCGGTATTTCGGGTTCCACATCTCGGCCCACGACGCGGGCGGCTGGCTGAACTGCCGCCGGTCATAGATCAGCCCCATTTCCGAGTAGGTGAACGGAACGGCGTAGGGCGTGTCGCCCCGGGTGATGCCGGGAATGGCGTGTAGATTGCGAAAACGCGCCAGCTGGCCCTGCGCATTGGGAATCTGCGCCAGCGCCAGCGGCGCCACACGCTTTTGGTCGATGTAGCCTTTGAGTTCGGCCGTATTGGCGGCGAAAACGTCGAACGCGGGCCCCTTGGTATCGGCCAGCTTTTCGCGCAGCACTTCGTCCGTGGCGACCAAGGTGACCTCCACCTGCACGCCATGGCGCTGCTCGAACGCCTTGACCACATCGGCGTCGGCATAGCCGGGCCAGGCCAGCACGCGCAGTACGTCCTTGGCCAGTGCCGGCGCGCCGCCCGCAAGCATGCCGCACAGCAACATTGCCAACCCGGCAACGCGCCACGCTGCAAGCCGCCGGCAGCACGGAATAGGGGCGTGCGACGGCTGGTGACGGGTGCTCGGCGGCATGATGGATCGAGTTTAAGCGGACAATACCGCGCGTGCCCATACCGCAATCATTCATTCAGGAATTGCTCGCACGCGCCGACGTGGTGGAAATCGTCGGCCGCCATGTGCAGCTAAAGAAAGGCGGCGCCAATTTCATGGGGCTGTGCCCCTTTCACGGGGAAAAATCGCCGTCCTTCAGCGTCAGCCCCACCAAGCAGTTCTACCACTGCTTTGGCTGCGGCAAGAACGGCGACGCCATCCGCTTTCTCGTGGAACATACCGGCATGACCTTTGTGGAAGCCGTCAAGGACCTGGCCCAGCAATACGGCATGCAGGTGCCCGAAGACGATGTTTCGCCGCAAGACCGGGCGCGCGCCGCCGAGCAGCGCCAAAAACAGGCCACGCTGACCGACGTGCTGGAAAAAGCCGGCGACGCCTACCGCAAGCACCTGAAGGCCACGCCGCGGGCCATCGACTATTTCAAGGGGCGGGGCTTGTCCGGCGAGATCGCCAAGCAGTTCGGCCTGGGCTATGCGCCCGAGGGCTGGCGCAGCCTGGCCAGCGTGTTCCCGGACTACGACGACCCACTGCTGGCCGAAAGCGGCCTGGTGATCGTCAATGAAGAAGACGACAAGCGCTACGACCGCTTTCGCGACCGGGTGATGTTCCCGATCCGCAACGTCAAAGGGGAGTGCATCGGCTTCGGCGGGCGCGTGCTCGGAGAGGGAACGCCAAAGTACCTCAACTCGCCCGAGACGCCCGTTTTCAGCAAGGGACGCGAACTCTACGGCCTGTTCGAGGCACGCAACGCCCTGCGCGAGCACGGCTATGTGCTGGTGACCGAAGGCTATATGGACGTGGTGGCGCTGGCGCAACTCGGATTTCCGAACGCCGTAGCGACTCTGGGCACGGCCTGCACCACCGACCACGTGCAAAAGCTGTTTCGCTTCACGGATTCGGTCGTATTCAGTTTTGACGGCGATGCCGCCGGCCGGCGCGCCGCACGCAAGGCGCTGGACGGCGCGCTGCCTTATGCCAGCGACGTTCGCAGCGTCAAGTTCCTGTTCCTGCCGGCCGAGCACGACCCCGACAGCTACATCCGCGAATTCGGCAAGGAGGCGTTCTCGCGCTATGTGAGCGAGGCCACGCCGCTGTCGCGCTTTCTGGTGGATGCCGCGCGCGAAGGCTGCGACCTGGCCACCGCCGAGGGCCGGGCCCACATGGCCAGCAATGCCAAGCCGCTGTGGATGCAATTGCCCGATGGCGCGCTCAAGCGCCAGCTGCTCGCCGAGATCGCGGGGCTGGTGCAGCTGGCAGGCCAGGAACTGACCGAGTTGTGGACTGAAGCCGCGCCCCCGGCCCGCAGATCCGAGAGCCCGGATCGCTACCAGGGCGACGGCGAGAACCAGCGTTCATCGCGCAAGAAGTACGGCTACAAGCCATCGGCCGGCGCCGCGCCGCGCCCGCGTTCAGGTGCCCGCGCGGCGCCTTCCAGCCGGGCCGACCACGCCGCCCGGCTGCTGCTGGGCAACCTGGGCCTGTGGGAAGTCCTGTCCAACGAAGACCACGGCCTGCTGTGCGAGCTGCCCGTCCCGCATGGGCCGCTGTTCATCTGGCTCGAAAGCCAGCTCCATGAGCACGGCGCCCTGCCCTGGACCGTATTGCGCGAAGATTTGCGCGAACACGAGACCGAGGCGCTGGCACTCAAGGTCATGACCGACGCGGCGGAACCGGAAGCGGACGCCCAGGCTGCTGCGGTCCAGGCGCGGGAAACCACCGCCGAGCTGCGCGGCCTGCTCAACCGCATGCTGGTGGAACGGATCAAGCTGCAGGAAACCGAGGCCATCGAAGCCGCCAAGGCCGATCCGCCTGATCCGGCCGCCCTGCAGCGCTACCGCGAACTCCAGGCCCGTCGCCGCGAACTGGAAGCCATGGCTGTGCGACTGACTTGAAAAATGCGCCCGATGGTATAATGTTGGGTTTGCTACCGGCAAGAGCGACAGCAGCACCTCCGGACTCGGCCAACCGACGCTACTAAAGCGCAACCGGCCATCTCACCGCAAGGACTGCACCCCAAATGTTCGCCCAGACATCTTGCCAACGAGGATGACTCCTCGACTGCAAGGGTTTTTCCCTTGCTGAATGAGGCGGGGGCCTCACCTTTGCTGAACCGGCAAGGGTAAATCCCCTGCCATGCATCCGCGCCGGATTTGGGCGCTTTGTCTTCTAGTTCGTTTTTGATTTTGAGGTTGTTAAATGCCCGCTCAAAAGTCCGTGAAGCCCGTCCCTAAGTCCGCCGTTGCCACCAAGTCCGCGTCCAAAGCCGCCCAGCCCGTTACGAAAGCCAAGCCCGTGCCCGCATCCAAGTCCACTGCCGCCCCGACCGCCAAAGAAGAACTGAAAAAAGCCGCCGCCACCGCCGAAACACCGAAGAAAAAGCCGGGCCGTCCGCCCAAGGCCGCTTCGGCCGATGGCGCAACGGCGACGACCGGCGCCAAGCGCGGCCGCAAGCCCAAGAGCGCGATCGAAAGCAAGACCGATGACGAAGCTGACTTGAGCGACATCGAAGCCGAATTTGCGGAAGAGCCCGCTGCAGCGGAAACGACCGAGAAGGTCAAGCCGCTGCGCATGAAGATCAGCAAGGCGAAGGAACGCGCCTTGATGAAGGAATTCGGCCTGGACGAAACCGTCCTGTCCGAGGAAGACCTGGCCAAGCGCCGCAGCCGCCTGAAGGCCCTGATCAAGCTCGGCAAGACCCGTGGCTACCTGACGCATGGCGAAATTTCCGACCACTTGCCCGACAAGCTGGTGGACGCCGAGACGCTGGAAGTCGTGATCTCCATGCTCAACGACATGGGCGTGGCGGTCTACGAGCAAACGCCCGATGCCGAAACCCTGCTGTTGAACAACACCGGCCCGACCGCCGCGACGGAAGAAGAAGCCGAAGAAGAAGCCGAAGCCGCGCTTTCCACGGTGGACAGCGAATTCGGCCGCACGACCGACCCGGTGCGCATGTACATGCGCGAAATGGGCACGGTCGAGCTGCTGACGCGCGAAGGCGAAATCGAAATCGCCAAGCGCATCGAAGGCGGCCTGATGCGCATGATGGAAGCCATCAGCGCCTCGCCCGCAACCATTGCCGAAGTGTTCCGCCTGGCCGATGAAATCCGCGACGGCAAGGTGGTGATCTCCACCGTGGTCGACGGTTTCTCCAATCCCAACGAGGCTGACGACTATGTGGCCGAGGAAGACTTCGACGAATTCGATGCCGACGATGACGACGACGGCAACGGCGGCTCCAAGGCGCTGACCAAGAAGCTCGAAGAGCTCAAGCGCGAAGCGCTTTCGCGCTTTGAGACGCTGCGCGATCTGTTCGAGAAAGTGCACAAGATCTACGACAAGGAAGGCTACGGCACGCCGCACTACGTCAAGGCGCAGAAGGCCTTGAGCGACGAGCTCATGACCATCCGCTTCACCGCCAAGACGATCGAGAAGCTGTGCGACATGCTGCGCGCCCAGGTCGACGACGTGCGCAAGAAAGAGCGCGAGTTGCGCCGCATCATCGTGGACAAGTGCGGCTATCCGCAAGAGCAGTTCATCCTCGATTTCAGCGGCTACGACAAGCACGGCAACAAGACTTCCTCCAACCTGCTGAACCTCAAGTGGGTGGAAAAGCAGGCCGCTGCCGCCAAGCCCTGGAGCGCCGTGATCGCGCGCAACATCCCGCCGATCCAGGACCTGCAGCAAAAGCTCATGGACCTGCAGGCGCGCGTGGTGGTGCCGCTGTCCGAACTCAAGGACATCAACAAGCGCATGAACGAAGGCGAAGCCTCGTCGCGCGATGCCAAGAAGGAAATGATCGAGGCCAACCTGCGCCTCGTGATCTCCATCGCCAAGAAGTACACCAACCGCGGCCTGCAGTTCCTGGACTTGATCCAGGAAGGCAACATCGGCCTGATGAAGGCGGTCGACAAGTTCGAATACCGCCGCGGCTACAAGTTCTCGACCTACGCCACGTGGTGGATCCGCCAGGCCATCACGCGCTCCATCGCGGACCAGGCGCGCACCATCCGCATCCCGGTGCACATGATCGAGACCATCAACAAGATGAACCGCATCAGCCGCCAGCACTTGCAGGAGTTCGGCTTCGAGCCCGACGCCGGCATCCTGGCCGCCAAGATGGAGATCCCGGAAGACAAGATCCGCAAGATCATGAAGATCGCCAAGGAGCCGATCTCCATGGAAACCCCCATCGGCGACGACGACGACAGCCACCTGGGCGATTTCATCGAGGACAGCGCCAACACCGCGCCAATCGAAGCCGCCATGCAGGCCGGCCTGCGCGACGTGGTCAAGGACATCCTCGACAGCTTGACCCCGCGCGAAGCCAAGGTGTTGCGCATGCGCTTCGGCATCGAGATGAGCACCGACCACACGCTGGAAGAAGTCGGCAAGCAATTCGACGTGACGCGCGAGCGTATCCGGCAGATCGAAGCCAAGGCCTTGCGCAAGTTGAAGCACCCGAGCCGCAGCGACAAGCTGCGCAGCTTCATCGATACGCTGTAGACAAACCCGGCTCTTCGATTGAAATAGCGCCTTCTTCCGCTGCTCCTCCCGGGTGCAGCGGAGTTGAGGCGCTATTTTTTTAACCGCTCTACTGCGATCCCGCAGACGCGGACTCGGCCTTGAAATGCCGCTGCGCGTCCACCAGCACATCCACCAGTCGCTCTGGTTGTGAAAAGAAGGGCGAATGCCCACTGTCCAGCGAATAAACCTGCGCGCAACCCGAATCCGCCACCATGCGCTGCTGCAGCGGCAAGGTGACTGCGCGGTCTTGCAGGCACTGAACATACACGCGCGGCACGCGGCCGTAGCGCGCATTGCTCAGGCGCAGCGGTGTGAAGCCGGGCCAGTTGGGCTCGGGCTCCAGCAGCGCATGCGCCATTGCGGTGATCTCGGGCGGGCAGTCATGGTAGAGCGCGTCGCGGTAAGCCTCGGGACGCAGGCGATGCGTCTGCCGGGCTGCGGGCAACCAACGCGGCAAGAGCGCGCGCACCAGCGGGCGCCGGAACATTCGGCCCAGGCGCGTCGCACCTTCCGCCCCAAGCCGCGGCACCACGTTGCGGACCACTAGCGACTCGGTGTCGTGCACGGCGTAGTCCATCATGCTCTTGCCGTGCGGCACCAGGTAAGCGGCCAGATACACCAGGCCCGCCACGCGTTCAGGGCATTGCTCGGCCACTTGCGAAATGACGATTCCACTGCGGCTATGCGCCACCAGCACCGCGGGCGCGGGCAATTGCTGCAGACACGCAACCACCTTGTCGACACAGGCTTGCAGCGAAACCTTGCGCGCCGGCATGCGGTCATGCCCGTGGGCAGGCAAGTCCGGCGTGAGTGTCCGGTGGCCCAGCGCGTGCAGCAGCGGCTGCACCTTGTGCCAGTTCCAGGCGGCGTGAAATGATCCGTGAAGAAGTAAGTAGTTCATAGGTCTGGCACTGTAGGTGCAGCGATACGCGAAATCTGGCTGTATTCGGACATCCGACCAACGCGACGAAGCCTCTTTGCAATCGCTTTACCGCGCCTTGCACAGCAAGGCAATGCCTGGAGGCGATACTGCGCTGCAACATCGACTCGACTGAACTGAGATGCGCCTGAAATCCACCGCTACTGTCCTGCAAGCGCTCGCCACGGTTCTGCTCGGCCTCATGGCCGGCTTCTTCTTTGCATTCGCCATCGACGTCGTTCCCGCCATGCGCGAACTCAACGCACAGGCCTACATCACCACCCAGCAAGCCATCAATCGCGTGGTGCGCAACGCGGTATTTGGTGCGACTTATTTCGGTTCGGCATTGATGCCCTTGTTAGCCGCGCTGGCGCTCTACGCCAGCGGCCAACGCCGCACCGGACATGCATGGCTGGCCTTGTGGGTGGTGTACTTCGGTGCGGTCTTCTGGCTCACGCGCGAGATCAACGTGCCCATCAACAACGCGCTGGCGCAATGGAATCCGGCTGCGCCGCCGGCAGACTGGGCAGCCGCGCGCGAGCGCTGGAACGACGCAAACCTCGTGCGCGCCGTGGCGGCGGCGCTGTGCTTTGCCGGCGCGGTGGCATCAATGGCGTGGCGCGGAATACCCCGCCGCGCGTGACAAATCGGCGGCGCGGATAACATCGCCTCCGCCCATGCAGATCTCCTCCACTTCAGGCGCCGCCACCGTGCGTGCCGCCAACCGCCGCGGCATTGCCGCCATGTCGCTGGCCATGGCCGGCTTTGTCGCCAATGACTCGCTGGTCAAACTCGTCAGCGAAACGCTGCCTTCGGCACAACTCATCTTCATTCGCGGCCTGTTCGCCACCATGCTCTTGCTGGTCGTGGCGCAGGCTATGGGTTCGCTGCGGCCGCAACAGCCCGGCGCACCAGCAGGCGGCGTGCGTGTCATGCTGCAGCGGCCGGTGCTGGTGCGCGCCCTGCTCGATGCGCTGGCCACCCTCACCTACCTCACATCGCTGTTCCATCTGCCGATCGGCAACGCCACCGCCATCAATATGGCCACGCCGCTGTTCATCACGCTGTTTGCGGTGCTGGCCTTTCACGAGCGCGTCGGCCCGGCGCGCTGGCTGGCTGTGGCGGCTGGTTTCGCCGGCGTGCTGCTGGTGGTACAGCCCAGCGCGGCCGGCTTCAACGCCTATGCGCTGCTGTGTTTGGTCGGCACGCTGTTTCACGCCGGGCGCGACCTGATGACGCGAACCATCCACCACAGCGTGCCCTCCGTGCTCATCACCCTGGCCACCGCCGTCGCCGTGACGCTGTTGTCCGGCGTGCTCAGCGCCGTTCAGGGCTGGCAGCCCGTGGGCGCGCGCCAGCTCGGCCAGCTTGCCGCCGCCAGCGTGTTCCTGAGCGTGGGCTACTACCTCATCATCGTCGGCATGCGCAGTGGCGAAATGAGCGTGATCGCTCCTTTTCGCTACACCGGCCTGCTGTTCGCCCTGGCCATCGGCTGGGCTATTTGGGGCGACGTGCCCAATGCGCTGGCGTGGGCGGGCATCGCGTTGCTGGTGGGCGCGGGTTTGTATGTGCTGCACAGCGAGCGGGAGCGCGCCAGGGCGGGCTTGGAGGCGGCGGCGGATTGATCGCGCGTTACCGGATCATGTGTTCAGCTTTGTGAATTCACGCAGGGTATTGGTGAGGCTGCGCAAGCGCTGCTGGCTCGCTGCGTCGCCGGGCAAATGTCCGGCAAGCGTCGTTTGAAAATCTGGCTGCGCAAACAAGCTCTCGAATTCCTGCGCCAGATAGTCACGAAGCAGCAACGTCATGCCGCGGCATTCGGCCAGCAACTCGGGGCGACGGTCAACCACGGTGATGATGTCTTCCATGTCATGGCTACCCAAATAATCCGGCTGTCCGTTTTCAGTTTTCCCACGATCCTTGAATGCTTCGAGCTTGGTCGCGATGAACAAGGGCGCGCTGATCAGCTTGATCTGCGTACCCGAAGGCAGCACCAGCTCCTGTGCTGATTCCACTGCCAGGGGATACCAGCGATTGGCGAAACCCAGAATGTTTTCCACTGTCGGCATCAAGTCCAGCGTGACGTTTTTATATACCCACCGGCAGATTGGGGCGTTTTCCCGCACATCGTTGCGAAAGCCCTGCGCGCGCACGCGCTGCTCGATTGCATGGTATTCACGCGGGGACAACGCTTGCGCCACGATGTCCACGTCTTCCGTGATGCGGATATGGTCCGGTCGCTCCAAAGTCAACAGCAAACCTGTTGCGCAGCCTCCCACGAAAACCACGTCAGCGCACACCGGCCCCAAAGCTTGGGCCACCAGTTCCAGGATGGCGAGATTTGGATTGTTCATGATCCTGTGCTTCAGCCCAATCGCTCTTCAAGCATGCCGCGAACCAGATCGCGCTCGCGCGCTTGCCCGATCCGCAGGGCATCAAACAAGGCCAGCAATTCGTAAAAGGGTTTGTCGCCCTGCGCGGCCAACGGCAACTTGGGATACAGAGGCAACAGCGTCGTGCCGCGTAGTGGCCCATCGGGATGCGGCCAGACCGGCGGCATTTCATCGGTAAACAACAGCTTTGACTTCAATGGTTCCACGCCGTAGGCCGTGGGAAAGCCTACCGTCACCTCACCCCGCACCGGCGGGAAAAAGTACGGTGCTCCCTGCAACACCAGCGGTCGGAAAGCGGGCATCACCAACGCCGGCAACCCGTCCATTTCCGTCAACAGGCGCGAGGCTGTCAGCCTGGTCATGCAAGCATGGGCCTCAAAAGGTGACAAATGTAGGGCGTGCGCCAACACCGCGTAAGGCAACCTTTGACCCCGCAAGCAAATCAGCTTGAAAGCGACCGCCAAGTCTTGTGGCTTGAGTGACCATTGGGCGTGACTGAGGCGCGATTTGATTCCCGTAGAACTCACAAGTGCACCTCCATACGCAATATGCATATTGCATACTATAGCAAAATATTCAAAAATTCATCGTTTATCGTCTGTATATGCAATATGCATATTGAATATTTGTGGATCAAAATCTGCAATTCATCCTGTACTCCGGCCTCATCACCCCGAATACTTCCTGCTCGAGCCGCGGGATTGATCCACCGGATACTTGGCTGCGTTCGCCACCATCTTGGAATCGGCCGCCGCGATCAGGTCCACACCCAGTTTGTCGGCAAGTTGAAGAAGGTAGAGAAACACGTCGGCGATCTCCTCGGCCACTTTGCTCTTGGAGTCCACGGAAAGACTGCGGCTCTGCGCTTCAGTCAGCCACTGAAAATGTTCCAGAAGTTCCGATGCCTCTACCGCGAGCGCCGAAGCCAGGTTCTTCGGTGAATGAAATTGTTCCCAATCCCGTTCCCTGGCGAAGTTTCGGAGTGCAACGATCAATCGGTCGAGATCAGGGTTCATGCTTGGCTTCACAGAGGTGCAATGGAGTCGTTTCATTCTAGGAGGGTGGCTAGCACAAGCCCTCACCACCACGCAGAAGAATCCCGCAAGCCCGCGCCCTCATTGGGTGGTTGCCGCGCAACACCTCGCGCTCGCCGAGCGCATCCATAGAATTCCCGCCAGGGTGCGCAGCATCAACAAGAAGGAGACCGTCATGCCCTGGATACTTTTAGGAATCGCCGGCCTGCTCGAAGTGGCCTGGGCCGTGGGCTTGAAGTACACCGAGGGTTTCACGAAGTTGTGGCCCTCGATCGGCACGATCGCAGCGATGACGCTCAGCGTGGTGCTGCTCGGCCTAGCCATGCGCTCGCTGCCCGTGGGTACGGCCTACGCGGTGTGGACGGGCATCGGCGCCGTGGGTACTGTGGTGCTGGGCATCGTGCTGTTTTCCGAGCCGGCTACGGCCGCCCGGCTGGTGTGCCTGGGGCTGATCGTGGCCGGCATTCTGGGGCTCAAACTGACGCACGTCTGAACACAACGATTCGCAACGCCAATCGTTCCAGCCGAATTCCGAATTGGACACGAATCCTTGAGCGCGCCAAGATGCGTTCGCTGCCAGCCGCAACCGCGCTGGCTGCGAACAACATCTTTGGAGACAAGACATGCGATTTGTGCTTCCCTTTGCTGCGGCTCTGGGCCTGCTGTGGGGCCCGGCGAGCCTGGCGCAGACTTATCCGGCGGCGCCCATCACGCTGGTGGTTCCATTCGCCGCCGGCAGTGGTACCGACGCGGTGGCGCGCGCAGTAGGCCAGAAGCTTTCGGAGCGGCTCAAGCAGCCGGTGCTGATCGACAACAAGCCCGGTGCCAGCGCGCAGCTCGGTGCGCAGTTCGTCGCCAAGGCCAAGCCCGACGGCTACACCTTGTTCATGACGACCAACACCTCGCACTCGGCCAACCCGAGCCTGTTCCAGTCGCTGCGCTACGACCCGATCAAGGACTTCACGCCAATCGCGCGCGTGGGCGAGTTGCCGTTCGCGCTGGTGGTGCATCCCGGCGTGCAGGCCAGGACGATGAAGGAGCTGATCGACCACGCGCGCGCCAACCCGGGCAAGCTCTCCTATGCCACGCCCAACAGCACCTCGTTGGTGGCGTCCGAAACCATCAAGCGCATTGCCGGTATCGACATGGTGGGCATTCCCTACAAATCCAGCCCCCAGGCCATGACGGACCTGATCGGCGGGCAGGTGCAGGTGTATGTGGTGGACTTCGGATCCGGCATGAGCATGCTCAAGACCGACAAGATACGCGCGCTGGGCGTGACCACCGCCGACAGCTCGAAAATCCTGCCCGGCGTACCGCCCATCGGCAAGACGGTGACCGGCTTTGACCTGACTTCATGGAATGGCGTCTTCGGCCCGGCAGGCCTGCCGCGGCCGGTGGTTGACCGCCTGAACACCGAGCTGCAGGCCGTATTGGCCGACAAGGATGTGCAGGACAAGCTGGCGATGATCGGCTTTGAAGTCTGGCCGACCAGAACGCCCGAGGAATTCGCGAAGTACGTGGCCGACCAGCTCGCCAACTGGACGGCGCTGATCAAGCAAGCCGGCATCAAGCCGGAGTAAGCCTGATGACCGACAGCACCGGCACCCCGCGCGGCGGGCCGCTTTCGGGCGTGAAGATCCTCGACTTGACTTCGGTCGTGATGGGTCCGTTCGCCACGCAGATCCTCGCCTCGCTCGGCGCTGAGGTGACCAAGGTGGAAACACCCGAGGGCGACAACATGCGCCACGTCGGCCCGATGCGCAACCCTGGCATGGGCCACATCTTCCTGCATGCCAACCAGGGCAAGCGCAGCGTGGTGCTGGACCTGAAGCGGCCCGAAGCGCGCGAGGCCGCCTTGCGCCTGGCTGAGCGCAGCGACGTGCTCATCAGCAACGTGCGGCCGCAAGCCATGGCGCGCCTGGGTCTGGACTACGAAGCAGTGCGCGCGCGCAACCCGCGCATCATCCACGTGAGCTGCTGCGGCTTCGACCAGGAGGGCCCGTATGCGGCGCGCCCCGCTTACGACGACCTGATCCAGGGCGCGACGGGCCTGCCCTGGCTGATGCAGCAATATGGCGCCGAGGCACCATGCTACGCACCCGTCACCCTGGCCGACCGCGTCACCGGCCTGCACGCGGTGTATGCGGTCACCGCCGCGCTCTATGCGCGCGAGCGCACGGGCGAGGGCCAGGCCGTCGTGGTGCCGATGTTCGAGGCCATGACGCAATTCGTCTTCGGCGACCATTTGGCGGGCCTGAGTTTTGAGCCCAGCCAAGGCGACCCGGGCTATGCGCGGCTGCTCACGGCGCACCGTCGCCCTTATCGCACGCGCGACGGCTACCTGTGCGTGCTGATCTACAACGACAAGCACTGGCGCAGCTTCTTCGAAGCCATCGGCCAGCCCGAGCGCATGGCACACGACGCACGCTTTGCCTCGCATGGCGCACGTGCCGCGAACATCGATGCGGTGTACGAGGAAGTGGGCCGGTTGATGCAGGAGCGCAGCACGGCCGAGTGGCGCGGCCTGCTCGACGCGGCCGACGTACCCAACATGCCCATGAACTCGCCGCAGGACTTGCTGGACGATCCGCACCACCAGGCGACAGGTTTCATTCGCAGCATCGACCACCCGACCGAGGGCCGCCTGCGCACGCCCGGCACCCCCACGCGCTGGAGCCACACGCCACCGGCCGCCGACGCCACTGCCGCGCCGCAGCTGGGCGAGCATTCGCTGGACGTGCTGCGCGAACTGGGCTATGGCCCTGAAGAGATCGAACGCATGCTCGCCTGCGGCGCTTGCGCCGCCGCCACCTGAACCGCTTTCCCCTGAAGGAGTTGAACATGACAACCAGCTATTTGGTACGCGGCGCCGAGGTTCCCGCCTACCACCCCGCCAACCACGAACACACCAGCAACCAGCGCCTGATCGGCCCCGACAACGTCGGCGCCAGGCATCTCGAAGTGGTGCTGGGCACCATCGGCCGCGGCGGCGGCGCCCTGCCGCATGCGCACCCGGGCATGGAGCAGGTCTGCTACCTGCTCGAGGGCAGCGCGCACGCCGAAGTGGCCGGCCAGTGCTTCGAGATGCAGCCGGGCGACGCCTGTTTCTTCCCGGCGGATGCGCTGCATGTGTTCACCGTCACCAGCGAAAAGCCTGCCCGCGTGCTGGTGATCTACAGCCCGCCCTACGGCGAAAACCCCGC